>NZ_JBITGE010000059.1:0-17860 GCF_044456785.1 Micromonospora sp. NPDC050795
ACCCCAACCAGGCCGCCTACCAGATCAGCGTCGAACACCTCGCCGACTGGATCGCCACCCGCGGCTACGCCACCAGCTGACCCACCCGAGCACACACCGAAGGGCCGGACCCCACAAGGGGCCCGGCCCTTCGTCGTCTTTCCACCATCTGCGGCACGTATTGACAGTTGTCGACTTCGGCGCGAGGCTGGGGGCAGTGAGAGCGCTCTCTCGCACCGGCCCAACCGGCCACCACCCAGTCTGGCCAGGCACAACTCCGATGCCTTCGGCGGCGGCGCCGGAGCTGTCCCTGACCCGTCCCCCGACAGGAGTCACGATGGACAGGGCCGCATCCCTCTCCGGCATCCCCCGCCGACTGCGCCTCGCCACGGCGATCGGCGCCCTGCTGGTGCTACTCGGCACATACCTGGTGTCCACCACCAACCGGGCCGACGCCGCCCCCAGCCAAGCCGGCGCTGACTTCGGCGCCAACGCCATCCGGGTCGCCGAGTTCCCCGCCGACTGCACCTACAGCCACCGGCTGCCGGACGACCCGATCGTCTTCCCCGGGCTGCCCGGGGCGTCGCACATGCACAGCTTCTTCGGCCGCACTGTGACGAACGCCAGGACCACCCTCCCCGACCTGGTCAACTCGCCCACCACCTGCAACCCGCGGGTAGACGTCTCGTCGTACTGGGTGCCGACCCTGTACCGGGACAACGTCGCGGTGGAGCCGGCGATCGCCACGTTCTACTACCTGGGCGAAGGCGTACGCGCCGACGTCGTCGCGAACACCCAGCCGTTCCCGCAGGGGTTGCGGCTCGTCGCCGGCAACGCGAAGGCCACCGGGCCGAACGACAGCATCGCCCGCTGGTCCTGCCTGCACGCCGGGCAGGTGCCGCCGTCGAAGGACTTCGTCAACTGCCCGTCGGGCACGATGCTGGAGTCGTACCTGGACTTCCCGCAGTGCTGGAACGGCCGTGACCTCGACTCGCCGGACCACAAGAGCCACCTGGCGTACCCGGTGAACCAGGCCTGCCCGAGCACCCACCCGGTGCACGTGCCGAAGTTGCGCCAGGTGCTGCGGTACCCGGTCACCGGCGATCCGTCGCGGTTCCGGCTGGCCTCCGGGCCGGGCTACACCATGCACGGCGACTTCTTCAACGCCTGGCCGGTCGCGGAGTTGGCCCGCCGGGTCCAGGACTGCATCCGTCCCGTCATCAAGTGCGGTCACGACGGCCGACCGATCTGAGCGACAGCTCCACACCACGGCGGCGGGTCCGGTCACCCGGGCCCGCCCGCCCTGGTTGGGAAGGGAGATCGGATGCGCCAGCCCGCAGCGTCCTCGGTGCTCATCGCCGTGCTGCTCGTCGCCGGCTGCGGCCCCGGGCCACGAGAGGCGGTCAGCACCGCCACACCACCCGTGGCCGCGCCACCGGCGACGACCATGCCGACCCCCACGGGTACGGCGTTCAACCCGACCGACGTCGCCTGGCTGCAACTGACCGTGGCGATGACCGAACGCCTGCTGCCCGTCCTCGATCTGGTGCCGGGGCGGACCACCGACCCGGCCTGGCGGCAGACGGCCACCCAGGTGGCCAACACCCGACGCGCCGATCTGGAACGCGCCCGCCGGCTCCTGGCCGACGCCGCCGCCCCGACCACGAATCCGCACGAGGGCCACGACATGCCGGGCATGGCCACCGCGCAGGAGATGGCCGCGCTGCGGGCGGCCAACGGGCAGCCGTTTCACCGCCTGCTCGCCGGGCACCTGCGGGCGCATCTCGCACAGTCGGTCCGGATCGCCACCGCGGAGCAGCAGAGCGGGGTCCAGCCGGCAACCGTCGCGCTGGCGGCGGCCGTGGTGAGGTCCGGCACCGCCGACCTCAAACGGCTCGATCACCTCGACCCCGCGTAGCGGCGCGTTCAGTGGGCGGCCGGGCGGGGCCGACGCTGGCAGGCGGGTGACCACACCGACGACCTGGAGGAGCAGCCGGCGCGGCTCAGGCGGCGTAGCGGGCGGCGAGGTCGACGACGCGCCGGGCGGCGGCCACCATCGCCCGGTCGGCGAAGCGACCGTCGGGCAGCACCACGGTCCCTGAATCCCGCTGGTGCGCGTCCGCCACGGCGGCCAGCAGCTCCGCGGCGCGAGCCACCTCCCGATCGGCCGGGCGAAACGCGTCGACGATCACCGGGAGCTGGCGTGGGTGGATCGCCGCACGGCCGAGGAAGCCGAGCCGTCGGCCCGCCGCGCAGGAGGCGGCCAGACCGGTGAGGTCGACGACGTCGGCGTACACCGACATGGCCGGCGGGGCCAGACCGGCCGCGCGGGCCGCGACCACCACCCGGCCGCGCGCCCAGAGCAGCCCGTCGTCGTCGCTCACCCCCAGATCCGAGCGCAGGTCGGCCTCACCGAGCCCGATCGAGGCCACCGCCGGGTGGGCGGCGGCAATCGGGTACGCGGCCTCCAGCCCGGCCGCCGACTCGATCAGCGGGTGCAGGGGCACGTCGACCCGCTCGGCGAGGGCCGCCAGCGTCGCGGCCGACTCGACCTTCGGCAGCCGCAGCCCGGCCACCCCGGGGCGGTCGGCCACCGCCGCCAGGTCGGCATCGAGGTCCGGGCCGGTCAGCTCGTTGACCCGGACCTGCACGGGCACCGGGTGCGCCTCGGTGAGGAACTCGGCGACGGCGTCCCGGGCGTACGCCTTGCGTCCGGCGACGACGGCGTCCTCCAGGTCGAGGATGACCGCGTCGGCACCGGAGGCGACCGCCTTGGCGAACCGGTCCGGGCGGTCGCCGGGTACGTAGAGCCAGCTCAACAGCATCAGAGCACCCCCCCGCTCGCGCAGCGCGGCCAACTCCTCGGCGCTCAGGCCGAGCGCGCCGAAGACCGTGTCGGTGTCCTGGCCGTGCCGCCGGCCGGCGTGCCGGATCTCGCCGGGCGTCTCGGTGAGGCGGAACGGCACGTTCTGCATCCGCACCTCGCCCAGTTCCTCGTCGGGCACGGTGCGCACGGTGCCCAGCGCGGCGTACTGCGGATCGGCGAGGATGTCGCGCACGTCGTAGACGGGGGCGACCGCGGCCTGGGCCTCCTCGAACGCGGCCACCACCTCGTCGCGGTCCCGTTGCGACACCCAGGCGCTCACTGCCGCGTCCAACTCGTCGGCGTGGGCGGCCCGCCCGCTGCCGGTGGCGAACCACGGCTCGTCGATCAGCTCGCCGCGGCCGACCAGTCGCAGCACCCGCTCGGCGATGCTCTGCGCGCTGGTGGAGACCGCCACCCAGCGCCCGTCGGCGCAGCGGTAGGTGTTGCGCGGGGCGTTGTTGTTGGACCGGTTGCCCAGCCGGGGCTGGATGTAGCCGAGCTGGTCGTACCAGGTGACCTGCGGCCCGAGCATCGCCATGATCGGCTCGATGATGGCGAGGTCGACCACCTGCCCGGCGCCGGTGACGTCGCGGGCCCGCAGGGCGAGCATCACCGCGTACGCGGCGGCGAGCGCGCTCACCGAGTCGGCCAGCCCGAACGGGGGCAGCGTGGGCGGCCCGTCCGGTTGCCCGGTGGCCGCGGCGAAACCGCTCATCGCCTCGGCGAGGGTGCCGAAGCCGGGCCGGCGGGCGTACGGGCCGACCTGCCCGAACCCACTGATCCGGGTGATCACCAGCCGGGGGTTGACGGCGTGCAGCTCGGCCGGGCCGAGCCCCCACCGCTCCAGGGTTCCGGGGCGGAAGTTCTCCACCAGCACGTCGGCGTCGGCGAGCAGCCGACGGAGCAGCGCGGCGCCGTCCGGGTCGGACAGGTTGAGGGTGACGGTGCGCTTGTTACGGCCGAGCACCTTCCACCAGAGCCCGACACCGTCGCGGGCCGGGCCGTGCCCCCGCGACGGGTCCGGCTTGGCCGGATGCTCCACCTTGATCACGTCCGCGCCGAAGTCACCGAGGAACGCCGCCGCGAGCGGCCCGGCGAAGAGGGTGGCCAGGTCGACGACCTTGACGCCGTCCAGTGGCGCGGTCACCGGGTCACCTCCGGCAGGTCGGCCGCACAACGGAAACCGACCTGTTCGGAGCGGGCGAGGCCGGCACCGGTGAGCAGCAGCTTCACCGACACGTCCGCCGGTTGCGGGCCGCCGTCGAGGTACCAGTCGGAGCCCTGCGCCCGGTACTGGGCGCCGCCCTTGAGGATGGCGAAGCGGGTACGACCGTCGGAGTGCTCGCTCTCGGTCAGGTTCCAGACCAGCGGTTCCCGCCGTACGAGCAGCCCCGCCTCGGCGGCGACCTGCCACTCGTCCTCGGTGGGCAGTCGCAGTCCGGCCCACGCCGCGTACGCCCGCGCGTCGGCCAGCTCGACCCCGGTCACCGGGGCGTCGGCCGGACCGGAGCCGGCGGTGAACCGCTCCGGGCGCACCGGAACGTAGTCGGCGGCGCGCAGGAACTCGGCGTACTCGCCGTGGGTGACCTCGTGCACGGCGATGGCGAACCGGCCGAGCCGCACACTGCGCCGCAGCGTGCCGGGGTGGTGCAGCCGGGGCGGCAAGGGCTTCCACTCGTCGACGTAGGGCGCTTCGCCGTACAGCCCGGTCTCCCGTACCCGGTGCCGGACGACCAGGTCGTGCCGGCCGCCCTCGACGGCGACCAGGCCCGGCGGCACCTGCGGTCGGGGCGCCCATGGCGTACGGACGCGCACCGCGGCGCGGGCCGGGAAGGACGGGTCGCCGGTCGGCGGCTCGTGCCGGTGCGCGGAGGCGGGTCCGCGCGCCACGGCCGCGATCGCGCCGGCCGGGAGCGGGCCGCCCACCGCCAGTCTTCCGTCGGCGGTCTCGGTGACGGTCAACGCGGCACCGGTGACCAGGTCGACGAAGTCTCGGCCAGCGCTCGGGTCGGCGACCAGCCACGGGCCGTCGTGGTCCGCGCCCCGGTTCACCACCGTCCACAGCGGCTCGTCGTCGTGCGTCCAGCGGGACGCGTACACCTGGCCGTCGCCGGGGTGGTCGGCGAGCGGCACCCAGTCCTCGGCGCGCAACCACGCCGCGTGGCTGCCCTGCACCCGGCGCATCGCCCGCAGCACCGCGCGGTCGCGCTCGTTCCAGCCGACCCAGACGCCGAAGACGCTCTCCCAGACCAGCACGCCGACGCCGTTGAGCCAGGCGGAGTGCAGCTCGTCGAGGTGGTCGCGGTGCCAGCGCCGGGTGTGG
Source organism: Micromonospora sp. NPDC050795 (assembly GCF_044456785.1). Lineage (NCBI taxonomy): Bacteria > Bacillati > Actinomycetota > Actinomycetes > Micromonosporales > Micromonosporaceae > Micromonospora > Micromonospora sp. NPDC050795. Next base: position 5,169 of record NZ_JBITGE010000059.1, read on the forward strand.
TGCAGCACGTGCCGTCGCTCGAACCACTTCGCCCGCAGCACGCCGGGCACCTCGGAGTCGGCGAACCACTGCGCCCAGGACATGGCGTGGTCGGCGATGCGGGCCAGTGGCACCCGGCTCTCGCCCTCCAGGACCATGCCGGGGCGCACCGCGTCCAGCGCGGCGCGCAGCTCCCCGGCGCCCTCCTTGAGGGTGTCCAGGAAGACCCCGTCGACGCCGAGCTTGCCGGCCAGCGTGGCGACCTCCTCGGCGTCACTGCCCACCTCGCGCCGGGTGCCGGTGTCCCACGGGTTGTAGTCGACGAAGACCCGCACCCCACGCTGCTGGAACGCGCGCACCACATCGGGTAGCTCCGGCACGTCCCGGTACCAGTCGAACTGGTTGCGGTCGTCGAGGCCGATGACCGGGTACGCGTGCCAGAGCACCACCCCGTCGAAGCCGCCGAAGTCCCGCCCGGCCGCGTCGAGGAACTCGTCGACGGTGAAGACGCCGCGTTCGTGGTCGTAGAGCGTCTCGTCCCAGAGCCAGGCCAGGCAGACGCTGAAGCAGTCACCGGCGATCTCGTCGTAGTGCTCGCCGACGTAGCCGATCCGCTCCCGGGCATCGACCCGCCACCGGGCGATCTGTTCCCGCCAGGCAGGCCAGTCGGCCGGGTCGGCGGGAGCGGCGAAGATCTTCGCCTCGTCCAGGGTGCTCAGGTCGGCGTGCCCGCCCAACGGCACCTCGGTCGGACGGTCGATCGGGCGCGGGACGTACGGGTTGAAGCTCACGGTGCACCTCGGTAGGTCGTGTCGTAGAGGGCGTCGATGACCGGCCGGTCGGGCAGGGCGGTGGACGCTCCGGGCCGCTGGGCACAGGCCGCGCCGGCGGCGCAGGCCCAGCGCAGGCTGGCGGTGACGGTGTCCTCGCTGCTGGCGCCGCCCCGTTCGGCCCAGCTCACGGCGAGCGCTCCGGTGAACGCGTCACCGGAGGCGGTGGTGTCCACCGCGTCGATCTGCGGCGCCGGGACCGCGAGTCGCAGGCCGTGTCGATCGGCGTACGCGGCCCCGCGCGCGCCGAGGGTGAGCACCACCCGGGGCACCAGCTTCAGCAGGGCGTCGAGCAGCACCGGCGGGTCGTCGGAAGCGACCTCGGCAACGACCGCCGCCTCGTGCTCGTTGACCACCAGCACGTCGACCAGGTCGAGCAGGACGGCCGGCAGCGCGGCGGCGGGCGCGGCGTTCAGCACCACCGTGGTGCCGTCGACGCGGGCCCAGCTCGCCGCCTGGAGCACGGCGCTCAGCGGCACCTCCAGTTGCAGCAACAGCACGTCGGCCGCCGCGATCGTCGCCCGGTCGTCCGCGTCCAGCTCAGTCAGCGTTCCGTTGGCACCGGGCGCGACCAGGATGAAGTTCTCCGCGTCCCGGTCGACGGCGATCAACGCGACACCGGAGGGGCCGGCGGCGGTCCGCAGACCACGGACGTCCACGCCGGCGTCGACGAGACTCGCCCGCATCCGGGTACCGAACTCGTCGTCGCCCACCGCGCCCACGAAGTCGCAGGCCGCACCGGCCCGGGCGGCGGCTACGGCCTGGTTGGCGCCCTTGCCGCCGGGTACGGTCCGGAAGTTCTCGCCGAGCACCGTCTCACCGGGACGGGGCAGCCGCGACGCCGTGACCACCAGGTCCAGGTTGCTGCTGCCCACCACCGCCACCCGCGCGCTCATGCCACGCCCCCTTCCGTCGCCGGCTGTGCCAGGGCGAGGGTCCGCTCGGCCAGCTCGTCGAAGCCGATCCCGTCGAAGCCGGCGATGCTGCTGGCCAGCCGGTTGCGCAGCGGGGCGACCCAACGCTGCGGCAACCCGGACGCGCCGGTGAGCGCTCCGGTCACCGCGCCGACCGTCGCGCCGGTCGAGTCGGTATCCCAGCCACCACTGACCACAGCGGTGATCGACCGTTCCAGGTCCCCCCGCCCGTACGCCAGGGCGGCGGCCACCAGCGCCGCGTTGTTGCGGACGTGCACCCAGTGCAGGTGGCCGTGTCGTGCGTACAGCTCGTCGACGACGCGTTCCCAGTCGTCGGTGCCCGCGCCGAGGGCGCGTGCCTCCCGGACCGTGGCGGCGAACCTGCTGTTCGGCGGCAGGACCGCCTCGGCGGCGTCCAGCACCTCGTCCATGCTGTCGGCCACCGGTGCGGCGGCGGCCAACGCCGCCGCCCAGAGCGCGCCGTGCACCCCGCCCCGGACGTGGCTGACCGTCGCGTCGCGCACCGCCAGTTCGGCGGCGCGGTACGGCCGGCCGGGGTTGACCCAGCCGTACACGTCGGTGCGGATCTGCGCGCCGATCCACTCCCGGAACGGGTTGTGCCGGCGGGCGCTCTGCGGCGGCGGGTAGCCGAGCAGCAGGTTGCGGTACGCCACCCGCTCGGCGGTGAAGACCCGCCCGCCGGGCAGCCAGTCCAGCCACGCCTGCGCCACGTCGGCGCTGGTGAAGCCCCGACCGTGCGTCTCCAGCACGCGCAGGGCCAGCAACGCGTAGTTCAGGTCGTCGTCCTCGGGCATCCCGTCGATGTTCTCGGCGAGGCTGGTCGGCGCGCTGCGCCGGTTCCACGGCCAACGGGCGGCCACGTCGGCCGGGAGCCCCTTCCCGGTGAACCAGTCACGCAGTGGCCACCGGTCGGTAGCGGTGAGGATCTCCCGGATGCCCTCGCGGGGGATCTTCTCCACCGGCTTGCCGAGCAGGCAGCCGACCGCCCGGCCAAGCCACCCGCCGTGCAGGCGGTCGTACGCCGCCTCGGTCGGCAGCGACCAGGTGGTCGGCCACCCAGCACGCAGCGAGGTCAGGTCGTCGGCCTCGTCGGTGGTGTCGACGGCGGGCAACGCGTCGGCGGCGTCCAGCAGCTCCGTGGCGAGGGCCCGCAGCTGCGGCGACGCCGGGTTCACCGACGCCCCGCTGACCGGTGGGGTCAGGTCCCCGCCAGCCGCCGTCCACCGTTGAGCGATCGCGGCGACGTCACGCCCCTCGTCCCGGCTGGCAGCCAGCTCGTGCGGCAGCAGGTCCTCCGGCTGAACCCAGGTGATCCTCACCGGGTCTCGCCCCCAACCCCCCGGGTGGCACCGGCGGCCAGCCCGGCGAACCGCTCCGCCCGGCGGGCGAAGCGGGCCTGGTCGCGCTCGAAGACCTCGCCGGCCACCGTCGCGAGGACCCGGGCTGGTTCCACCAGGTCGGTCCTGGAGGCGGTGGCGACCACGTCGGACCATTCCGCCGGCACCGCGTCGGCGCCACCGAGCGCCCCGGCGATGGCGGCGGCCATGGTGGCGGTGGAGTCGGCGTCCCGGCCGTAGTTGACCGAGCCGAGCACCGCGGCCCGGAAGTCGCCGCCCGCCACCACGAGCATGCCGAGAGCCACCGGCAGTTCCTCGATGGCGTGCAGGCGACTGGGCCGCCGCGCGCCGAGGCCGGGACTGCGGTACTCCTCCCCCACCGTGTCGTAGGGGGCGACCGCGGCCCGCAGCGCGGGGATGGCCTGCTTCCAGTCGTGGTGGCCGCGGGCCTCCTTGACCACCGCGTCGATGGCCGCGCGGGTGCCGTCGCGGGCCAGGTCCAGCGCCGCCGCGACGACGTCCTCGACGCCCGCGCCGGGGGTCGCGGCCGCCGCGACCGAGGCCGCGAACACGGCGGCGGCCTCCCGCCCGTAGCTGTGCTGGTGCGCGCCGGCGATCTCCACCGCCTCGGCGTACGCCCCGGCCGGGTCGCCCGCGTTGACGATGCCGACCGGTGCCATGTACATGGCCGCGCCACAGTTGACGATGTTGCCGACCCCGGCCTCGCGGGGGTCCGCGTGGGCGTGGTGCAGTCGGGTGACCAGCCACCGTTCGGCGGCGGCGAGCCGGTGGAAGGTCACCCCGTCGCGCTCCAGGTCGGGGATGTACACCACCCGCTCGATCAGGTCGGGAACCAGCAGGTCCACCACGTCGAAGGCATCGAGGTGGTCCCGTTTGGCCGCGTACGCGCGGACCAGGGCGTGGGTCATCAACGTGTCGTCGGTGAGGTGCCCGTCGCCCTTGTGGTAGGGCGCGAGGGGTCGCGCGGTGGCCCAGTCGGCGTGGTACGGGGGCACGATGCCCTCGACCCAGCCGCCGAAGCGGGTGCGGATCTGCTCGGGCAGCGCCGTCTCGGTGGCGCCACCGAGGGCGTCTCCGACCGCGGCGCCGACCAGGCAACCGACCGATGTGTCGAGCAAGAGTGACATGTCGTTACCTCAGAACCTGCTTGCCACCGTCGACCAGCTGCGTGCCGAGCTGATCGAGGGTGATCTTGTTGGCGAAGTACTGCTGGAGGGCCGGGGTGGCGTACTTGGTCTTCCACTCCGGGTAGCCGTCGGCCTGCTGGAACGGGGCGACGGTCAGGTCCGTGGCGCTGTCCGCGGCGACGTCCCAGCCCTGCTTGCCGTCGGTGAGCTTGACCAACTCCTCGTTGGCCTGCTTGCCGGTCGGCACCAGCCAGTCGCCCTTGGCCAGGGCGGCCATGTTGGTCGGGTTCAGGAAGTACTCCAGGAACTGTGCGGCCTGCTTCTTGTGCTTGCTGTCCTCGGAGATCGACAGCGTCTGCGGGTTGGCGGCCTGCTTGGTGGAGAGTCCCTTGATCGGGGGCAGGGTGACCCACTCGAAGCCGGCCGGCGCCTGCTCGACCATCTGCTGACGCAGCGACACCGAGCCGGGCAGCATCGCGTACTTCCCGCCGAAGAAGCCGGGCAGGGTGTCCGCGCCGCTCATGCCGAGCGCCTCCGGGGAGGCGGACTTGGCGGTGTAGAGCATGTCGTGGATCCGCTTCGGGACCTCCTTCTCCGCGTCGCCGACCTTGACCTCGGTCTTGCCGCCGTCGCCGTAGAAGAACGTGCGGTCGTAGTTGAGCGCCAGGTTCAGCACCCGGTTGGTCGGCGACTTCAACGCCCACGCCGCGCCGTACTGGCCGGGCTTGGTGAGCTTCTGCGCGTTGGCCTGGAACTCGTCCCAGGTCCAGCCGCCGTCGGCTGGCGGCACCGCGACACCTGCGGCGTCGAGCAGCTTCTTGTTGGCGATGACGACCTGCGACTCCAGCAGGAACGGCACGCCGGTGACCTTGCCGTCGACGGTGGCGGTGTCCCAGATGCCCTTGTCGATCTGCCCCTTCAGGTCGTCGGAGACCAGGTCGGAGAGGTCGGCCAGGTAGCCCTGCTTGCTGAACTCCCCGATCGAGGAGGCCTCGTAGTGCACGATGTCCGGCGCGTCGCCGCCCTCGAAGGAGGTGAGCAACTGGTCGTGCACCGAGTTCCAGTCACCCTGGACGTACTCGACCTGGATGTCCGGGTGCTCGGCGTTCCACTTGGCGACCAGGTCCTTGTTGACCTGGAGCGACTCCTTCTGCCAGGCGAGGCTGAGGAAACGCAGCTTGGCCGGGCCGGACGCGGCCTCGTCGTCGCCGCCGGAGCCGCACGCGGTGAGCGCGCCGAGGCCGACGACCGCGACCGCGGCGCCCGCCGCGAGTCGGCGGAATCGGGTACGAAGCATGGGGGGTTACCTCCTTGGTGGTGGTTGGGGGACGGTTCAGCCCTTGACGGCGCCCGCGAGCGACCCGGACGAGAGCCGGCGCTGCATGAACGCGAAGAAGATCAGGCTGGGTAGCGTGGCCAGCAGTGAACCGGCGGCCAGGGGACCCAGCCGGGCGGTGCCCTCGATGCCGACGAACCGGGCCAGCGCCACCGGCAGGGTCGCCAGCTCCGGGGTCTTGATCAGCACCAGTGCGAAGAAGAACTCGTTCCAGGCCGAGATGAAGGAGAACAACGCTGTCGCGACCAGACCCGGAGCGAGCAGCGGGAAGACCACCCGCCGCAGCACCTGCACCCGGGTGGCGCCGTCGACCGACGCGGCCTCCTCCAGCTCCCTCGGGATGTTGCGGACGAAGCCCTGCAACATCCACAGCGCGAACGGCAGCGCCCAGACCACGTAGATCAGCACCAGCCCGGCGTGCGTGTTGGCCAGACCGACCTGCCGCAGCACCAGGAAGATCGGGATGATCAGCAGTACGAACGGGAAGAGCTGGGACAGCAGCACCCAGCCCAGCGCGGCGGTGCCGAGCTTGGAGCGGAAGCGGGCCAACGCGTACGACGCCGGCATGGCCACCAGCACGGTCAGGACCGCCGAGGCGAGGGAGACCTGGAGGCTGTTGAGCGCCGCCCGGCCCAGCTCCTGTTCGGTGAACGCCTGCACGAAGTTCTGCAGTGTCGGGTTGTTCGGGATCAACGTCGGGTGCAGGCGTACCAGCTCGCGCGGCGGTTTGAACGCCGTGGAGAGCAGCCAGACCAGCGGGAACCCGAGGAAGATCAGATAGCCGGCGAGCGCCAGGTACTGCAGTGTCCGGCTCGTGCGGCTCGGTTTTCCGAACATGTCAGTTCGCCTCCCTGAGCCGGCGACGGAGATAGACCGCGAGCAGCGCGATGATGATCACGACCATGACGTTGCCGAGTGCCGCCGCGTAGCCGTAGTTGCCGTAGCGGAACGCCTCCTCGTACGCGAAGAGCATCGGCAGCATCGTCTTGCCGCCCGGTCCACCGGCGGTGAGCACGTAGACCAGGCCGAACGAGTTGAAGTTCCAGATGAAGTCCAGCGAGGTGATCGCCACGATCACCGGTGCCAGTGCGGGCAGCGTGACGTGCCGGAACCGGTGCCAGGTGCTGGCCCCGTCCACCGCCGCCGCCTCGTGCAGCTCGCGACCCACACCCTGCAGGCCGGCGAGCAGGACGACAGTGGTCTGCGGCATCCCCGCCCAGACCCCGACGATGATCACCGCGGGCAGTGCGGTGCTGAAGTCGCCCAGCCAGTTCGTCCGCAGTCCGTCGGCGCCGACGCGGTGGAAGAACTCGTTGATCAGGCCGGCGTCGGGGTGGTAGACGAGCTTCCACAGGATGCCGACGACGACGGGCGGCATCGCCCAGGGCACGACGGCCAGCACCCGCGCCACACCTCGGAACCGCAGTTGCTGGTTGAGCAGCAGCGCCAGCCCGAGGGCGAGCAGGAACTGCAACACAGTCACCCCGACCGCCCAGAGAAGACCGATCTTGAAGGAGTTCCAGAACAGCTCGTCGCCGAGAAGGTCCCGGTAGTTGGCCAGGCCGGTGAAGCTGACCTCGACGTTGCGACCGGCGCGGGCGTCGGTGAAGCCGAGGTAGATGCCCCGCAGCAGGGGAAACACCGACAGCACCAGGATCGGCAGCAGCGACGGCAGCAGGAGAAGGTAGATGGTGGTGCGGTCGGAGCGGAACCGGTTGCGACGGCGGGCCGGCTCGGCCCGTTCGACGTCCGGCCGCTCGGTCAGGGTGGTCATGCGGTCACCCCTTCGCTGGACGGGTGGGTGGTGGGTGGGCCGGTGGGTCGAGGGACCGGCAGGGTCGCGGCGCTGGACGCGCGAACGACGAGACTTGGTGGCACCTGCTCGCGTCGCGGCGGCACTGTGGCGTCGGCGATGCGGTGCAGGAGCAGTTCGGCGGCTCGGCGACCACGCTCGGCCGAGCCGAGCGAGACGCTGGAGAGCTGGGGAAACATCATCCGGGCCAGTTCGGTGTCGTCCATGCCGACCAGGGCGACGTCCTGCGGCACCCGACGGCCGGCGACCAGCAGGGCGTGCAGCGCGCCGACCGCGATGAGGTCGTTGGCGCAGACCAGGGCGTCCGGGTCGGCGCGGGCGAGCAGTCGCTCGGTGGCGGCGCGGCCGGCCGCGTACTGGAAGTCGCCGACCTCGATCAGGTCGGCGTCGAGCGGGATGCCGTGGCGGGTCAGGGCGGCCCGGAATCCGGCGTCGCGGGCGGCGCCCGGAACGGTGTCGAGCGGACCGTTGACGAAACCGATCCGCCGTCGGCCGGTGGCGACGAGATGGTCCACGGCCAGCGCGACGCCGTGGCGCGAGTCGGTACGCACGTTGTCGATCGGAGCGTCCGCGCCGAGCTGGCCGACGACCACCACCGGCACCGGGCTGTCCACCAGCGCGGTGAGGTGGTCGTCGGTGACCCGGATCGGCGAGACGATCATGCCGTCCACGTAGCGGTTGGCCAGTCGTCGCAGCAGAGCGGTCTCGTTGTCGATCCGCCCGCCGGTGGCGTGCACCAGCAATTGCCGCCCGGAGGACGCGACCACGGCCTCGATGGCGCGCATCATCTCCACGTAGACCGGGTTGCCGATGTCCTCCACCGCGAGCGCGATCAGACCGGTGCGCTGGGACTGCAACGACCGGGCGATCGCGTTGGGCACGTAGCCCACCTCGGCCGCCGCCTCACGAACCTTGCGGATCGTCTCGGGGCTGCCGCCGACGCCGTTGAGCACCCGCGAGGCGGACGCGATGGAGACGCCCGCGCGGGCGGCGACGGTGTGCACCGTGGGCCGGCCGTCCGCCGGTTCCTGTAAACGTTTACGACCCACGTTCGGCACCTCCACCCGGTAGCTGTAAACGTTTCCGGGGAGTCTGCTCCGCAAATGGCGGAGAGGTCAAGGGCCCGTTACGAAAACGTTTCCAACCCCGCACCCCCGCACCCCCGCCCCCCACCGCACCCCGCCTCACCCGCCCCACCCCGCCCACCGCGTTGATCATGAGGTTGTTGCCCTGCACGGCGGCGTGTCGTGGCGATAACTTCATGATCAACAGTTCGGAGTTGGGGGGTGGGGGGGTGGGGGGTGGGGGGTGGGGTGGGGGGTGGGGGTGGGGGTGGGGTTCAGGTGGGGAGGCGGAGCTGTCGGCCGGGCCAGCGGGAGCGGAGTCTGCGGTCGTGGCTGGCCACGACGATGGCACCCGGGCCGGTGCCCAGCGCGTCCTCCAACTCGTCGCAGAGCGTCGGCGAGAGGTGGTTGGTGGGCTCGTCGAGCAGGAGCAGCTCCGGCGGATCGGCGACGAGCACCGCGAGGGCGAGCCGACGGCGTTGTCCCACCGACAGGTCGGCCACCGGGTGGTCGAGGTCCGCCGGGGCGAGCAGCCCGAGGGACGACAGCGGTACGACATCGGCCCGTTCCATCCCGACGGCCGCGTCGAAGACCTGCCGGGCCGTCCGCCGCGCATCCGCGAAGACGCTGTCCTGGGTGAGCAGGCCGACCCGCAGCTCCGGTCGTCGCCAGAGCATTCCGGCACCGGTCAGCCGGCCGGCCAGCACGGCGAGCAGGGTCGACTTGCCGGCACCGTTGGGGCCGGTCACCAACAGCCGGTCGCGGGACCTGAGCTCCAGGTGCGCCACCCGCAGTCGGCCGGGAACCTCCAGTCGGTCCGCCGTGACGATGACGCTGTCACTGTCGCCGACGGCGAGCGCCGTCGCGTGAAAGCGCAACGGCTCCGACGGCACCGGAACCGGGTCGCGCTCGATCGTCTCCAGTCGACGGACGGCGTCGCGGACGCGCCGGGAGATCTGGTTCTGAACACGGCCGGCGGTGTGCCCGTACCCCATTCTCTCGCTGTCGCGCGGACCCCGGCCGTGGGCGACCTGGTGCCCGGTCACGGCGGCGGCCTCGCGCAGGTCGGCGAGGAGCGCCTGCTCGTCGTCGTAGCGCCGCCGCCACCGCTGCGCCTCGGCGCGCTTCGCCGTCAGGTACGCCGTGTAGCCGCCGCCGAAGCGGACCGGCCCGTCGACCGCCGGGTCCAGGTCGATGAGATCGGTGCAGACCGCGTCCAGGAAGGCCCGGTCGTGACTGGCCACCACGACCACCCCCGGCATGGCACGGAGCTGGTCCTCGCAGAACGCCGCCGCCGCGTCGTCGAGATGGTTGGTGGGCTCGTCGAGCAGCAGCGCGCTCGGCCGGCGGATCAACGTCGCCGCGAGGGCGAGCCGGCCACGTTGCCCACCGGAGAGCGCACCCACCATGCGGTCGTGGGGCAGCCCGCCGAGACCGAGGCCGTCGAGGACCGTGCGGGCACGCCGGTCGGCGTCCCAGGCGTCGCGGTCCTGCGCCCGTTCCAGCACCTCGCCGTACGCGGCCAGCAGCCGGTCGTGCTGCTCGGTGCCCTCCGGCGCGTCGGCGAGCGCGACGCCGATCCGGTCCAGCTCGGCGAGGTCGGCGCGAGCCTCGCGCAGCGCGTCGTCGAGGACGGCGGCGATGGTGGCGGATGCCCGCAACGGCAGTTCCTGGTGCAGGAAGCCGACGTCCGGTGGACGGGTGACGGTGCCGGAGTCGGGTACGTCGACGCCGGCCAGGACCCGCAGCAGGGTCGTCTTGCCGGTGCCGTTCTCACCGATCAGGCCGATCCGGTGGCCGGGCGCGGCGGTCAGGGAGACGCCGTCGAGCACCCGGCGGTCGCCGCGGACCCGCACGAGGTCATGGGCGATGAGAGCAGGTCGAACAGACATGGGGGACCTCGGATAACGACGATCCGGGGCGCACACCGGCACCCCGGCGGAAGCAGGACATGACGACGGAGGCCGCGGCGACGGAGGCGCGATCACGCGCCCGTCGGCGGCCGGTCCGGGTGCTCACCCGGAGATGTCGTCGTCACCTGCCACGTCTGCTCCGATCTCCCAGAACTCGGGCGCAACAATAACCGCGCCGGCTCCGGCTCAGCTCCCGCCCGTGCTCGACGAGCTGTTGTCCGACGGGCGGATCGTGACACGATCAGGCCGTCCGGGCACCTGCCCGCAGGGAGTCGATGGTGAGGTCGAGGGCCGCTTCCAGGTGGTCGGTCTTTCCGGTGGAGAGCAGCAGGAGTACGCCGCCCTGGATGCCGGCGAGCAGCGCCGCGGCAGCGCGGTCGGCGTCCACGTCCGCGGAGATGTCCCCGGTCGACTGCATGTGCCGGACGCCGTCGGCGATCGCGTTCTGCCAGCGCCACATGAGCCCGGTCACGATCGCCTGCGCGCCCGGCGCCCGTCGCCCGGTCTGGCCGAGCAGACCGTTGAGCGGGCACTTCACCCCCTGTGCCCGGTAGCGCTCGATCAGTCGGTCGCGCCACGCCAGCCAGGCCGGCCAGGACGTCAGGTTGCTGAGCATCGGCTCCTGGTCGAGCAGGACCTGGTCGGCCTCGTGCTGGGCCACCGCCAGCAGCAGTTCTTCCTTCCCGTCCGGGAAGTAGTGGAAGAGTTGACCCTTGCTGGTGCCGGTGTGGGCCATCACATCCTCAAGGCGTACCTCGTCGACGCCGCGCTCGCGGATCTCGGCGGCGGCGCCGGCGACGATCCGTGCCCGGGTGGCCTCGCCCTTGCGGGTCAGCGCCCGTGTCATGAGACCTCCCTCACCGATTACCCCTCGTGCCTGCCCGCCCGACCCTAGCTCGGCTTTTGGACTTGCAGGTCCAATTTTGCCGAGCAAAGGTCTGGAAAACGGTCCGCTCGGGGCCGCCACGTGATCGAGAGGACACAACGATGAACCACTACTACCTGCTCGGGCGGTCCGGTCTGCGGGTGAGCCGGCTGGCGCTGGGCACCATGAACTTCGGCGTCGACGGGTTCCACGCCGCGTACGGCAAGACCGAGGAGGAGGCCGAGCCGATCTTCCGCCGGTATCTGGAATCAGGCGGCAACTTCATCGACACGGCGGACTTCTACACCGCCGGCGAGAGCGAAAAGATCCTCGGCCGGCTGATCGAGCGGGCCGGTGTGCGCGAGCGGCTCGTGCTCACCAGCAAGTTCACCAACACCGTCGACCCGAGCGATCCGAACGCGAGCGGCAACGGCCGTAAGCACATCATGCGGGCCGTCGAGGCGTCGCTGAGCCGACTGGGCACCGACTACATCGACCTGTACCTGCTGCACACCTGGGACCGGATCACCCCGGTCGAGGAGGTCGTGCACACTCTCGACGACCTGGTGCGCGCCGGCAAGATCCGGTACGCCGGCCTCTCCGACGTACCGGCCTGGTACGCCACCCGGGCGCAGAGCTACGCCGAGGCGCACGGCCTGGCCCCGATGATCAATCTGCAACTGCCGTACTCCCTGGTCAGCCACGACATCGAGGCGGAGTACGTGGCGATGGCCCAGACCATGGGCATGGGGCTCACCGCATGGAGCCCGATCGCCAGCGGCCTGCTCAGCGGCAAATACCGGCGTAGCGGCGACGGCCTGAGCGGGACCGGCCGGTTGACCAATCCCGACACCGGCGGCCGCGAGGTCAGCGCCAGCGAGTGGCAGGTCATCGACGCCCTGGAGAGCGTCGCCACCGAACTGGGCCGCAGCATGGCCCAGGTCGCGATCAACTGGGTCGCCACCCAACCCGCAGTGGCCTCGGTGATCATCGGTGCGAGCAGCGCCGAGCAGGTCGGCAGCAACTTCGAGGCGCTCGACTTCGAGATCCCGGCCGACGCGCGTCGCCGTCTCGACGAGGCCAGCGCTCCGCAACTCGGGGTGCCCTACGTGATGTTCACCCCGCAGTACCAGTCCTGGGTGGTGAGCCCCGGCCTCGGCATCGGCGACAAGCCGGCCGGCTACGCCCCACCGGTGTTCAACGCCAAGTAGCACCTCGCGCGATCACGCCCCCCCGCCCCCTACCCCCACCCCCTACCCCGGTCCCGGCCCTGCTCCCCGGTCCCGGCCCTACTCCCCGCCGATCTTGCACTTGCTGTCCCGACATAAGGGGGCTTCCCACTCATGTCGACAACCGAAAGCGCAAGATCGGCGGAGCGGGGGGGTGTCCCTATGGGTTTCGTCAAGCGGAGATCGGCGTGGCTGGGCGTGGTTGGTAGGCGATCTTGTCGCGGAGCATGGCGTAGAGGACGT
>NZ_JBITGE010000060.1:0-17850 GCF_044456785.1 Micromonospora sp. NPDC050795
TCCCCCTCGATCTGGCTGACCCGCCCGTCCTTCACGAACACCCGCTGACCACACCCCACAGCGCAGTACGGGCAGACAGACCGAGCCACCGAATCAGCGTCACCGGTACGGGCGGTCAGCGCGCGGGACCCGTCAGACTTCGCCGCGGCGCCCCGGCCCAGCGGGTCCGTGCCGGTGAGCTGGCGATAGACCGGCCAGCCCTCGAACCAGCTGCGCACCCCCATCGCCGCACCTTCCCGACCAATCACGCCAAATATGAACACTCTGACGTTAGTTGAGGTGCCGGCCGGGCCGCAGCGGGATCACCAACAGTCATGCCTCTCCCAGCCCTTCGGTACGGGCCGGGAGAGGCATGGGGTACGGCGTTGGTCAGTGCGGCTGTAGCTGGCCGACGTGTTGATCGCTGAAGGTCCGGTAGCGGCGCAGCTCCCAGAACAACCAGCCGATGCTGATGATCGCCAACACGACGAAGACCAGCGAACCGGAGAACGTGTCCCAGAGGGTGTGCAGGACGACGACACCCAGGAACGTGCCGATGAACCCGAAGAGCCGGGCGACGCTCGGGCTCGCCAGCAACGCCCAGAGCGCGCCGGCGGTCAGCCCGGTCCAGGCGGTGTGACCGGCGGGCGCCGTCAGACCCCGGATGAAGAGCGTCTGCTCCACCACGCCGATGTTGCCCTGCGAACTCAGCAGCGCGCTGAACGCGTAGCCCATCGTCTCCAGCGCGGCGAACCCCATGCCGGCGGCGATGCCGATGATCAGCCCGTCGGAGGGCACCCGGCGACGACGCTGGGCCACCACCGTGAACAGCAGGACCACCGGGACGATCAGTTTCGCCGACTCCTCGATCAACGCGACGAACAGCATCGGCAGGGTGCCCAGGCCGCGCAGGGTGTCGTACTCCAGGGTGCCGGCGACCACAGTGCCGATCACACCGCCGAAGAACGCCGACGTCACCAACACCGAAGCCGGCACCTGCCAGCGCCCGGTCCGGGCCTGCGCGAACGTCAGGAACGTCAACGGCACCAACGTCGCGCCGAGCAGGATCAACGCCGGTACGAAGTTCGGATTCTTGGTGCTGACCAAGGTCCGCAGCACCGCCAGATAAAGGATCAGCCCGATGACGAGCACCCCGACCCACGCCCACCGGCGCCAATGATCACGCATACCGCGCAGTGTGGCCGACCCACGTTACGAAGACCAGCCCCGGTGTTGAGATCCGCACGACTCCGGACACACGGATCAGCGTTTCTGGAACATCGTCGCTGCCACGTCGGCGATCAGCTCGATCGCCCAGTCAAGCTGCGAACAGTTGGTGCGACCGCGGCACTCCAAACACTCACCGACGCGCCACGGCCGGTCGAGCGCCCGGGTCCAATGAACGTCTAGAACCCGCTTGGCAGTGAACAACTCTGTCGCCGTGGAGAACGGCTCGTCGATCGGCACAGTCGGCACCCTCCCGCGATGATGATTTGTCCCCACCTGGGAGGCAGAGTCCGTACGTCGTGCTCCCCCAGGTGGGTTGCCGTCGGGCACCCAGGAATTTGCCGAAACCAGGGAACCCACGGAGATCGACTCATGCCGACCGAGAGAGTGGACTACCGGCGCATCGCCAACGAGATCGCCGACAAGATCAAGTCCGGAGAACTCGCCCCGGGCGAGAAGCTGCCGTCCACACGCGAGCTGGCCGAACAGCACCACGTACACATCTCCACCATCAATCGGGTCATGACCATCCTCAAAGACCGGGAGCTGGTCGAGGGATTCCCGGGCAAAGGCGTCTACGTGGCCGAGGCTGGACCGTCGAAATAAAGCCGTGTGCCGAGCCTTGATGCCACCACACGACAATGCGCCTGATCGTTGTCAGCTGAGCAATTCGACACGCCGAGCGCCGGACTGCTGAGCTGCCAACGATCGCCGCGTCGAACGAAGGGCGGCGCGTCAGACCACGTGCACCAGGCGGAAGCGCTCGGTCACCACCATCGTGTCGTCGTCCACGGTGAAGTCGGGGTCGCCCAACTCCTCGCGGAGTTCCGCGCTGTGCCAGAAGGTCTCGTGCCCCGCCCGCCACTGCGCCACGGACTCGTCGCCCTCGCCCTCGTCCAGCGCGTGTCGCAGCCACCTACGACGTCGCCCTCGTACTGCTGATCGACCCCTCCGGTGCGGTGTTGCTCCAGCACCGCGACGAGGACATCGCGGTCTCACCCGGCCAGTGGAGCCTGCCGGGTGGCCACGTCGAGCCCGGCGAGTCGCCGGAGGAGGCGGCCCGCCGGGAGTTGCTGGAGGAGACAGGTCTGACAGCGGGCGAACTGCACCCGCTGTGGAGCGGCCCGCGCCCGTACGAACCCGGCTTTCCCCACACCGTGACCGTCCACGTGTTCCGAGGCACCACCACGGCTCGACAGGAGGACGTGGTCCTCGGTGAGGGGCAGGCCATGGTGTTCGTCCCCCGCGACCAGGTGCTCGATCGTGACGTGGCGGTCTCCACCGCGCTGGTCCTACGCCTGCTCTAGATCGGTCAGGTGTGGTGGATCGGGGTCGCCAGGTCGCTGAGCGGGCGTCCCGTGCCGCCCCAGGTCTGGGCGGTGATCTCGGCGGCGATCGCCACGGCCGTCTCCTCCGGTGTCCGCGCGCCCAGGTCCAGCCCGATCGGTGAGCGGAGTCGGGCCAGCGCGCTCTCCGGGACGCCGGCCTCGCGCAACCGGCGTGTCCGATCGTCGTGGGCACGTCGGCTGCCCATCGCGCCGATGTAACGGGCCGGTGTGGCGAGGGCGACCTGGAGCAGCGGCACGTCGAACTTGGGGTCGTGGGTCAGGACGCAGAGCACCGTGCGGTCGTCGACGGTCGTCGACTGCAGGTACGCGTGTGGCCAGCGGACGACGAGGTCGTCGACGTCCGGGAAACGCGCACGGGTGGCGAACACCGGGCGGGCGTCGCAGACCGTCACGTGGTAGCCGAGGAACGTGCCGATCCGGGCCATCGCGGCGGCGAAGTCGATCGCGCCGAAGATGATCATCCTGGGTGGTGGCACGTACGACTGGACGAACACGGCCACCTCGTCGCCGCGCTGCTGCCCCTGCCGGCCCAGGTGGATCGTGCCGGTGACGCCGAGCGCGAGCATCCCGGTCGCCTGCCGGGCCGCCGCGTCGTCCAGATCGGGTGCGCCGAGGCTGCCCGCGACCCGATCCGGCCAGATCACCAGCTGGGCGTTCTCGACCGATGCGGTGGCGACCGGACGTCCGTCGCGGATCGCGGCGAGGACCTCGTCGAACTCGGCCATCGCCACGCTCGGTTGCACCAGGACCTGGATGGTGCCGCCGCAGGTCAGCCCGACGTCCAACGCGTCGTCGTCGCTGACGCCGAAGGTCCGGGTGTGCGCCGTGCCGGTCTGGATCGCGGCCCGGCAGAGTTCGTAGACGGCACCTTCGACGCAGCCGCCCGAGATACTGCCCACCACGTCGCCGTTCGCCGAGACGGCCATCGCCGCGCCCGGTTGCCGGGGCGCGGACTGCCAGGTCCGCGCGACGGTCGCGACGGCGAACGCGACGCCCTCCGCACGCCAGCCGGCCAGCCCGTCGACGATGTCCCGCATGGCCGCACGATCCGCGAGCCCCGGCGGCACCGTCAACGGTGACCTAAGCAACTGCTTAGGTCACCGTTGACTTTGACCCCCGCCGGGCAGAGATTCTGCCGGACTACGGAGGTGCGACATGCAGGTGCCGGCACCGTTCGAGTACGAGCGAGCCACCAGTGTGGACCATGCGATCAGCCTGCTGGAGCGGCTGGGCGGGACAGCCCGCCTGATCGCCGGCGGGCACAGCCTGTTGCCGATGATGAAGCTCCGGCTGGCCAACTTCGACTATCTGATCGACATCAACGACCTGCACGGCGAGTTGGGCTACGTCGAGGCGGGCCCCGACGAGGTCCGCATCGGCGCGTTGACCCGGCATCGGGAGCTCCTCGAATCCCCCGTGCTGGCGTCGGCGTTCCCGATCTTCGCCGACGCCGAACGGGTGATCGCCGACCCGGTGGTGCGCAACCGGGGCACGCTGGGCGGCTCGCTGTGCCAGGCCGACCCGTCCGAGGACCTGTCGGCGGTCTGCACGACGCTGGACGCGCGGTGCGTGATCCGTGGCCCGGGCGGCGCGGAGCGGGTCGTGTCGATGGAGGAGTTCCACGTCGGGCCGTACGAGACGGCCGTCGCCGACGACGAGATCCTGGTCGAGATCCGGCTACCGGTGCGGCCCGGCTGTGGCAGCGCGTACGCCAAGGTCGAGCGCCGGGCCGGCGACTGGGCCGTGGTGTCGGCCGGCGCGGCGGTCTGGCTCGACGGCGGCGCCATCGTCGACGCCCGGGTCGGGCTCGCTGCGGTCGGCCCCAACACCACCGGCATCCCGGCGATCTCGGCGACGCTGCGCGGGCAGGAACCCTCGGAGAGCCTCTACGAGCAGGCCGGGGCGATCGCGGCGGACAGTTGCGACCCGGTGACCGACCAGCGCGGCAGCGCGGACTACAAGCGGCATCTGGCCGCCGAGCTGACCCGGCGGACCCTGCGCCGGGCCGTCGAACGGGCGAGGAGTTGAGCATGCAGGTCACCATGACCGTCAACGACGTCGAGGTCACCCGGGAGATCGAGGGCCGGCTGCTGCTGGTGCACTTCCTGCGCGACGTGCTGGGTCTGACCGGCACGCACTGGGGCTGCGACACCAGCAACTGCGGCACCTGCGTGGTCTGGCTCGACGGCGAGCCGGTGAAGTCGTGCACGGTGCTCGCCGCGATGGCCGGCGGCCACCAGGTGCGTACCGTCGAGGGCCTCGCCAAGGGCGCCGAGCTGGACCCGATCCAGCAGGGATTCATGCAGTGCCACGGTCTGCAGTGCGGTTTCTGCACCCCGGGGATGATGATGACCGCGCGGGCGCTGCTCGACCGCAACCCCGACCCGAGCGAGACGGAGATCCGGGAGGCGATCTCGGGTCAGATCTGCCGGTGCACGGGTTACGCCACCATCGTGCGCTCGGTCCGCTGGGCCGCCGTGGCCGAGGCGCAGGCCGCGGCCCAGGTCACCGAGACCACCGAATCGACCGAGGCTGGCGAGATCGACAACGCCGGCCAGCCCGCGGAGGCCGTCGCATGACCACTGTGCACGAGCGCGTGGACACGTTCCACGACAACGACCAGAAGCCCGTCGGGTACGGCCGGATGCTGCGCAAGGAGGACCCGCGCTTCCTGCGTGGGCGCGGCCGGTATGTCGACGACGTCCAACTGCCCGGCATGCTGCACCTCGCGATCCTCCGGTCGCCGGTGGCGCACGCCCGGATCGTCAGCATCGACACCAGTGCCGCCGAGGCGTCGCCCGGGGTGCGGGCGGTGGTGACCGGCGCGGCGCTGGCGCAGCAGAACCTGGCCTGGATGCCGACGCTCTCCAACGACGTGCAGGCCGTGCTCGCCACCGACAAGGTGCGGTTCCAGGGCCAGGAGGTGGCGTTCGTCGTCGCCGACGACCGCTACGCGGCGCGTGACGCTCTGGAGCTGATCGACGTCGAGTACGACGTCCTCGACCCGGTGATCGACGCGCGCCGGGCGTTGGAGTCGGACGCACCGCTGATCCGCGACGATCTGGACGGCAAGACGAACAACCACTGCTTCGACTGGGAGACCGGCGACGAGGCGGCCACCGAGGCGGTCTTCGCCCGCGCGGACGTCGTGGTGAGCCAGGATCTCGTCTACCCACGGGTGCACCCGGCGCCGATGGAGACGTGTGGGGCGGTCGCCGACTACGACGCGGTCGACGGCAAGCTGCGACTCTGGTCGACCACCCAGGCCCCGCACGCGCACCGCACCCTCTACGCCATCGTGGCGGGCCTGCCCGAGCACAAGATCCAGGTGATCTCGCCGGACATCGGCGGCGGGTTCGGCAACAAGGTGCCGATCTACCCCGGGTACGTCTGCGCGATCGTCGCCTCGATTGTCACCGGCAAGCCGGTGAAGTGGATGGAGGACCGCTCGGAGAACCTGATCAGCACCGGTTTCGCCCGCGACTACATCATGCGCGGGGAGATCGCCGCGACCCGCGACGGCCGGATCCTCGGCATCCGCACCAACGTGCTGGCCGACCACGGCGCGTTCAACGGCACCGCCGCTCCGGTGAAGTACCCGGCGGGCTTCTTCGGGGTCTTCACCGGCAGCTACGACATCGAGGCCGCGTACTGCAAGATGACAGCGGTCTACACCAACAAGGCACCCGGTGGCGTCGCGTACGCCTGCTCGTTCCGGATCACCGAGGCGGTCTACCTGGTCGAGCGGATCGTCGACTGCCTCGCCGACGAACTCGGCATGGACCCGGCCGAGCTGCGGTTGAAGAACTTCATCCAGCCGGAGCAGTTCCCGTACACGACGAAGACCGGCTGGGTGTACGACTCGGGCAACTACGAGCCGACGATGCGGCTGGCGATGGAGATGGCCGGCTACGACGAGCTGCGCCGCGAGCAGGCCGAGAAGCGGGCCCGGGGCGAGCTGATGGGCATCGGCATCGCGTTCTTCACCGAGGCCGTCGGCGCCGGGCCGCGCAAGGACATGGACATCCTCGGGCTGGGC
Organism: Micromonospora sp. NPDC050795; assembly: GCF_044456785.1. Taxonomy (NCBI): domain Bacteria; kingdom Bacillati; phylum Actinomycetota; class Actinomycetes; order Micromonosporales; family Micromonosporaceae; genus Micromonospora; species Micromonospora sp. NPDC050795. The sequence goes on from NZ_JBITGE010000060.1 coordinate 6,595, forward strand.
ATGGCCGACGGCTGCGAGCTGCGCGTCCACCCGACCGGGAAGGCCGTGGTACGCCTCAGCGTGCAGTCGCAGGGTCAGGGCCACGAGACGACGTTCGCGCAGATCGTCGCGGAGGAGATCGGGATCCCACCGGCGGACATCGAGGTGCTGCACGGCGACACCGACAACACCCCGTTCGGCCTCGGCACGTACGGCAGCCGTTCGACGCCCGTCTCGGGCGCGGCGGCCGCCCTGGTGGCCCGGAAGGTTCGCGACAAGGCCCGGATCATCGCCTCGGGGATGCTCGAGGTGTCGGTCGCCGACCTGGAGTGGGAGAAGGGCGCGTTCCACGTCGCCGGTGACCCGGGCAGGTCCGTCACGATCCAGGACATCGCACTGCGGGCGCACGGTGCGGGTGACCTGCCCGAGGGCATCGAGGGTGGCCTGGAGGCGCAGATCTGCTACAACCCGTCGAACCTGACCTATCCGCACGGCGCGTACATCTGCGTGGTGGACATCGACCCCGGCACCGCGCAGGTGAAGGTCCGACGGTTCATCGCGGTCGACGACTGCGGCACCCGGATCAACCCGATGATCATCGAGGGGCAGGTGCACGGCGGCTTGACCGACGGGGTCGGCATGGCGCTGATGGAGATGATCGCGTTCGACGAGGACGGCAACTGCCTCGGCGCGTCCCTGATGGACTATCTGATCCCGACGTCGCTCGAAGTGCCCGACTGGGAGACCGGGTTCACCGTGACGCCGTCGCCGCACCACCCGATCGGCGCGAAGGGCGTGGGCGAGTCCGCCACCGTGGGGTCGCCACCCGCGATCGTCAACGCGGTCATCGACGCCTTGAAGCCCTTCGGCGTCCGCCACGCCGACATGCCGCTGACGCCGTCGCGGATCTGGGACGCGATGCGCGGCCAGGCCCGGCCGCCGATCTGAGGAGCCGAGGATGACCACCATCGCCGAACGCGCCCGGGAGCTGACCGACACCCGGGAGCCGTTCGTCCACGCCACAGTGGTCCGGGCGCAGGATCCGACGTCGGCGCGGCCGGGCGACGACGCGGTGATCCGGTCCGACGGCTCGATCGAGGGCTTCATGGGCGGGGTGTGCGCGGAGAGTTCGGTGCGGGCGGCGGCCCTCGACGCCCTGCGCGACGGCACCGCCCTGCTGCTGCGGGTGCTGCCGGAAGGCGCGACCCCGTTCCCGGAGACGCCGGGGGCTCGGGTGGTGGTGAACCCGTGCCACTCCGGTGGGGCGATCGAGGTCTTCCTCCGGCCGATGCTGCCGGCGCCGGCGCTGCGCGTGGTCGGTGACACCCCGATCAGCGCCGCCGTGGCGACAGTGGCCGCTTTCCTCGACTTCGACGTCGTCACCGCCGACGACAGCACCAGCTGCACCGCTGTGGTGGTGGCCGGGTTGGGCAGGGGCGAGCCGGAGGCGATCCGGGCCGCGCTCGACGCCGGCGTCGGGTTCATCGCGTTGGTCGCCAGTGGTAGACGCGGCGTGGCCCTGCTCGACGAGCTGGGCCTCACCGACGCGGAACGCGCCCGCGTCCACACCCCGGCCGGGCTGGAGATCGGCGCGCGTACGCCGGCGGAGATCGCCCTGGCGATCATGGGTGAGGTGGTCCGGGCCATCCGGGTGGACGGGTTGGCCCCGGCCTCCGGCGCGCCGGCCGCCCGACCGCAGCAGGCCGTCGACCCGGTGTGTGGGATGACGGTGCTGTTCGGGGCGGAGACGCCGCACACGCGCGTCGACGGGCAGGACTTCTGGTTCTGCTGCGCCGGTTGCCTCGCGAGTTTCACGGCGGCGTGACAGGTGTTCCTGACCGGCGTGGTGCTCGCCGCTGGAGCGTCGGTGCGGCTCGGCGAGGCCAAGCAACTGCTCCCGTACCGGGGGCGGACGCTGCTCGACGCCACCCTCGACCTGGCCCGCGCGTGCGGCTTCGACCAGTTGCTCGTCACAGTGGGCGGCGCGGCGGGCGGCATCCGTGACCGGGTGGACCTGACCGGCTGCCAGGTCGTGCAGAACCCGGCGTTCAGCACCGGCTGCGGGTCGTCGGTGCGCACCGCCGCGCGTGCGGTGGACCCGCGCGCCGACGCCCTCGTGCTGCTCCTCGGTGACCAGCCCGGCGTCCGCGTCGCGGACGTCCGCCGGGTCGCCGCAGCGGGCACCCCGCTGGCCGTGTGCCGGTACGCGGACGGTCTGGGCCATCCCTTCCGCTTCGGCCGTGAGGTCCTGCCCGAGCTGTACGACCTGCACGGCGACAAGGCCGTCTGGAAGCTCCTGCACTCCGGGCGTCACCCGGTGACCGAGGTGACAGTCGACGGGCCGGTGCCGATCGACGTGGACACCCGGGCCGACTACGAGCGCCTGCTGGCGGGCGAGGCATGAAGGACGCCCAGGCCGTCCGGCACCGCCTCGACGCCGTCGACTACCTGGTCGACGACGGCATGGCGATGGCCCTGTTCCTGGCCGTGCGACTCGGTCGGCCGCTGCTGCTGGAGGGCGAACCGGGGGTCGGCAAGACCACCGCCGCGAAGGCGTTGGCCCGCGCGCTGGAGACACCGCTGATCCGGTTGCAGTGCTACGAGGGGCTCACCGCGGGCGAGGCGCTCTACGAGTGGAACTACCAGCGGCAACTGTTGGCGATCCGGCTCGCCGAGGCGCACCACACCCAGCTCACCGACGCGGACCTGTTCAGCGCCGAGTATCTTCAGGAACGGCCGATCCTGCGGGCCGTACGCCACCGGGGGCCGGTCCCGCCGGTGCTGCTGATCGACGAGATCGACCGGGCCGACGACGAGTTCGAGGCGCTGCTGTTCGAGTTCCTCGGCGAGGCCGGCATCACGATTCCCGAACTCGGCACCTTCACCGCCCGGACGCCACCGGTCGTGGTGCTCACCTCCAACCGCAGCCGGGAGTTGCACGACGCGCTGCGCCGCCGATGCCTCTACCACTGGATCGAGTACCCCGAACCGGCCCGCGCCGTGGAGATCGTCCGCCGGGCCGTACCGGGCGCGGCCGGGCCGCTGATCCAGACGGCCGTGCAGTTCGTCGGTGGCGTACGCCACCGGGAGTTGGAGAAGGCGCCCGGCATGGCGGAGACCATCGACTGGGTGGGCGCGCTGTCCGTGCTGGGTGTCACCGACCTGGCCGCTGACGGTGTCGCGCAGACCATCGGCACCATCGCCAAGACCCCCGACGACCGCGCCGTGGTCGCCGCCGCGCTCGGCGCCTACCAGGAGAGTTCACCATGAAGATCACCAACGAGTTCGCGGTCACCGTTCCGATCGACCGGGCCTGGGCGGTGCTCACCGACCTGGAAGGGCTCGCGCCGTGCCTGCCGGGCGCCCAGCTGACCGACGTCGACGGCGACGTCTACCAGGGCCGGGTGCGGGTCAAGGTCGGACCGGTCGTTTCGGAGTTCGCGGGCACCGCCCGCTTCGTCGAGAAGGACGACGCCGCCTACCGCGGGGTGATCGACGCGAGGGGCCGTGACGCCCGCTCGACCGGCACCGCATCCGCGCTGGTCACCGCCCATCTGCGGCCGGACGGCGACCGGACGCTGGTCAGTGTGGACACCGACCTGAAGATCTCCGGGAAACTGGCCCAGTTCGGCAGCGGCATGATCAAGGAGGTGTCGGGCAAGCTGCTGGCCCAGTTCGTCGCGAACCTGGAGGCCAAGCTCGCCGCTGAACCGCAGGCCCCGCATCCGCACGCCCAACCCGTGGCGGCCGCGTCAGACGCGCCGCCCGCGCCCACCCCGGCGGCGTCCGCGTCAGGCCCGGCGGCGTCCGCGTCAGGCCCGGCGGCGTCCGCGTCAGGCCCGGCGGCGTCCACCGCGCCGATCGAGCCGACTCCGGCCGCGTCCGCCACGGCGGTCGCCACCACGCCCAGCACCGCCGCCGTGGCACCCTCACCCGTCGAGCCGTCACCGGTCGACTCGTCGCCGGTCTCGTCACGGCCAGGTCCGCCGCAGCCGGGTGCGTCGTCGCCGGACGCGCCGTCGGGCGTCGCGCCGTCGGGCGTCGCGCCGTCGGATGTCGGGCCGTCGGGCGATGCCGTCCGTGTCGCGCCGACCGCCGAGCCGGAGGCGCTCGACCTGCTCAGCATCGCCGGCGGGTCGGTCACCAAGCGCCTCGTACCGGTGGTCGTCGGTCTGGTCGCGGTCGGCGCGGTGATCGCCTGGCTGGTCGCGCGCCGGTGAGCCAGGGTGTGTTGCGTGGCGTCGACCGGGCGGCGTTCGCGGTGGCTCTCGCCAGCCGGTTGCGCCGGGCCGGGGTTCCGGCCGGGCTGACCGCCGTCGACGACTTCGTCCGTGCGCTCGCCGCCAGCCCGCCCGACTCGATGTCGTCGCTGTACTGGAGCGCCCGGATCAGCCTGGTGCGACGGCACACCGACGTGCCCGCGTTCGACCGGGTCTTCGCGGCGGTCTTCGCGGACCCACCACCGTTGCCCCGACCGCGGCGGTCCGCGCCCCCGGCCGACAGTTCCGACGACGTGTACGTCCGGGTGCCGGCCGACACCGACGACGCGGGGCCGGGCGGCGGCCTGCCCTGGGCGACACTGCCGCCGGTGGTCGCCGAGACCCCCGAACACGACACCCCGCTGCGAATGCCCGAGCGGCGCCCGAGCGCCCACACCGGGCTCGCCGACCGTCCGTTCGACGAACTCGACGCCGCTCAGGTCACGCAACTCGGCGACGCCCTGCGCGCGGCCGTCGCCGGCTGGCCGACCCGACGCACCCGGCGGCACACCGTGGGCCCGGCCGGCGCCCGGATCGCGTTGCGGGCCACCATCGCCCGGTCCCGGCGTACCGGCTGGGAGCCGATAGAGGTCGTCCGCGCGCGCCCGGTACGGCGGCCACGCCGGGTCGTGCTGCTCTGTGACGTCAGCGAGTCGATGCGGGCGCAGGCCACCGCGTACCTGCATCTGATGCGGGCGTTCGCGGTGGTCGCCGACGCGGAGGTGTTCGCGTTCGCCACGACGCTGACCCGGCTCACAGTGGTGCTCCGGCACACCTCGGCGGCAGAGGCGGTCGCACAGGCCAGCGCCGCCGTGACCGACCGGTACGGGGGCACCCGGATCGCCACGAACCTGCGCGCCCTGCTCACCTCCCACCACGCGGAGGCCGTACGCGGGGCAGTGGTGGTGATCGGGTCGGACGGGTGGGACAGCGATCCGCCCGCCGACCTGGCAGCGGTGATGGCCCGGCTGAGCCGCCGCGCGTACCGGATTCTCTGGTTGAATCCCCGCGCCGGCGCGCCCGGCTTCGCCCCTCGCGTCGGCGGGATGGCCGCCGCACTCCCCTACTGCGACCGCATGCTGCCGGCCGGCACCTTCCAGGACCTGCTGGCCGTCGCCCGTCAGCTCCAGAGCGTCACGTGCACCGACGGCCGGAAATGGCCGACGCTGACGCCCGCGCCGCGCATCATCGCCTGAATCGCCCTCGGCGTCGACGAGAAGCGCGACAGCTCCTCGGCGGCCGACATCGAACCGGGGGTGGCGAGCACCTGGGCATGCCACACCGCCTCCATCGTCGCGTGCGGTCCCAGCACCTGCCCGAGCTGGCCCTGACGGATGTCCGGCGCGACGGTGAACGCGAGGGCCGGCGCCACCCCCCTGCCCCGCTTGGCCTCCCCCAGCGCGGCCGCGTGGCTCTGGAACAACTGCTGCCGCTCGTCCGGCACGGCGAGCCGGCGCAGCAGCGCCGGGACCGCGCCCCACTCGGTGGCGGCCGACGGCCCGAGCAGCCAGGTCTGTTCCCGCAGCTGCCCCGGTGACGCCGCCATGCCGGCCAGTGGATGCTCCGGGCCGACGGCGATCACGAGCCGGTAGTTCATCACCGGCCGGCAGTCGATCGCGCTGTCGACGACCGACGGTTGCGGCCCGATCGCGATGTCCGCGGCGCGGGTCAACAGCAGCGACCCGAACGCCCCCGGGTTGCGCACGCTCAACTCGACGTCGAGGTCGGCGGCGCGCTTCGCGAAGAGTTCGATCAGGCCGGGGGCGGCGAACTCCGCGAACAGGCTCGACGCCGCGACCCGCAGCATCCGTCGGCCGCGCGTCGCGGCGCTGACCTCCAGGATGGTGCGGTCCTGCAGGCCCAGCAGTTCCGCCGCCCGACTGGCCAGCCGCAGCCCACCCGGTGTGAACGCGAGGCCCGCCGCCGTACGGGCGAAGAGCTTGTCGCCGAACTCCTTGCGCAGTTGGGCGATGTGCAGCGACACCGCCGACTCGGAGACCTGAAGCTCCGCGGCGGCCTGTTTGACCGAGCCCAGCCGGACCACGGCGACGTACGCGCGGAGCTGTGTCGGGGTCATCGGCCCTCTCCCCCGCGATCGCGTGGCGCGGCTCGACGTCGAGACGAACGTCGATCATCCCGCGCTGGTCCGCGCCACCGCCAGCACCCGATCAGTCGGTGGTGACCGCCTGGTTTCCGGACACGCAGTACACGTCGCCGGAGTTCGCGGCGTGCGGCAGGTCGTGCAGGTGCGTCGCAAGGTCGGTCGCGGACGTCCACCGTTGGAAGGTCATCGACTTGTCGTCGCCCACCGCGACGTCGAAGCCGTCGAAACCCAGCGCGGTCAAGCGATCGAGACACCGGTCGGCGACCGCACGCGCGATGGTGGTGAACTCGAACGACAGCGCGGGCAGCGGGCGGCTCAAGCCGGCCAGCACCTCGTCCTCGAAGCCCTCAACGTCGATCTTGGTGAAGGTCGGCACGCCGTACGTCTCGATCAGCGCGTCGACGGTGACCACCGCCACCTCGATCTCGGTGTCCCACACCTGGCCCTCCCACCCGCCCGCACCCTCCGCCGCCAGGACGAAATCCGGTGAGGCGGTGGACACCGTGGGGTTGGCGGAGTTGACGTGCAACCGGGTACGCCCGAGGAGCGCGCCACACGCCGCGTCGACCACTGTCACCTGGTCGTCGTCGGCGTAGATCGCCCGCAGGGCGCGCAGACACAACGGCTGCGGTTCCACCGCGACGACCCGGGCACCGAGGCGACGGAAGCTGGCGATGTGATCGCCCACGTGGGAGCCGATGTCGAAGACGAGGTCCCCGCCGCTGACGAAGCGGGAGTAGAAGGCGTCCATCCTCGCGTCCCGCTCGGGGTCGCCGTAGTAGACGTCCAGCGACCGGTGCAGCAGGGACAGGGCCGGGTCGGTCCGGAGCGCGGCGATCCTGGTGTCGGTGCTAGCCGTCATCTGTCTGGGTCCAGTCCGTGAGAGAGGTGACCGGGTTACGGTCCGAAGGCGGTCAGGAACCGGTCCCGGAAGGCGTCCATCCGCCAGACCGGTGCCTGCGGCCCGGGCTTCAGCCCGTCCTGCCAGCCCCACCCGGAGATCCGGTCCAGCACGGCCCGGTCCCGAGTGATGATCGAGATCGGCACGTCGTGGCTGGCGTTCTCGCCGGTGACGACCGCGGCGGGCTGGTGGTCACCGAGGACGATGAACACGAGGTCGTCGTCTCCGTAGGTCCGCACGTAGGAGATGAGCGCGCCGAGGGTGTACTCGATGGACTTTCGGTAGTCCGCCCGGATCTGGGCGGTGTTGCGGCGCTTGTCGTCCGACCTGCCCGCACCGGCCCCACGGTAGACCGCGCCGTCGCCGACGTCGGCCCAGTCGAGCAGCGGCGGGACGGGCGTCCAGGGCGCGTGACTCGACACCAGCGCCAGCTCGGTCATCACGTTGCCGTCGCGCTTCGCCTGCTCCAGGCGCTGCCAGCTGGCCAGGGTGTACTGGTCGGGCGGGGTGCCGAAGCTGAACTTCGGGCCTCGGTACGCGAGCGTTCTGGCGTCGTAGAACCGGTCGTAGCCGAAGAAGGAGCCCTCCGGCCACGGCTTGGTGACGGCGGGCATCACGCCCACGGTCTGCCAGTTCGCTCGTTGGAAGGCGCGGTTGAGGGTCATCCGGTCACTGGCCAGCAGGGTGCGGTGGCGCTGGTCGTTGTCGATCCAGAGTCCGGAGAGCAGCGTGTCGTGCGCGAGCCAACTGCCGCCACCGAAGGTCGGCGAGGTGAGGAAGCCGCTCTGCGCGGCGAAACCCGCCGCGCTCAGCTGACTGGTGCCGCGGTCGAGGACCGCGCCTACCTGCGGCGCGAACTCCGGGTCCTCGACGGCGTCCCGGCCGTAGCTCTCCACGAAGGCGACGACCACGTTCTTGCCGCGCAGCGCGGTCAGTAGCTGGTCGCCCGGGGTGTCGCCGAACGTGTCGGCCTCGATCAGGGCGCCGAACGTCTCTCGGTCGTCGAGGCGCAGGCGCACCTGGAAGCCGTGACCGTTGGCCAGGGTGGTCGCGGACGTGTCGGCGACCGGTACGCCCTCGACCACCCGCACGTTGAACGCGGCGCAGGCCACCCAGACGACCACCAGCGCGGCAACGACCCGGGTGGTCCCGGCGCGGTGCCCGACCACCACCCCCCGCAGTCGCCGCATCGACAGCGTGACAAGTGTCGGCAGAACCACGACCACCACCGCCAGGGTGGCCGCGGCGCCGATGGCGGCGGGCCGGCCGTACGACTCGCTGAGGAAGGCGAACCCCTCGTCGAGGAGCGCCCAGTCGAGCACCGGGTCGAACGCCCGGCTCAGCGACGCGGTGAATCCCAGGTCCAGCAGCTTCAACAGGCCGAGCAGGCCGAGGGCCACGCCGGCGAGCGTCGCGACCATCCGGCTGCCACGAGACGGCAGGGCGAGCAGGAGGGCCACGACCAGTAGCGCCTCCAGGGGGATCCGCGCGAACGCCGCCGGGCTGAGCCGGCCGTAGTCGTACGGCACGGTGAGGACGAGCAGCACGAGCAGCGCGGCCAGCACGGTCGTCAGCCTGGCGGCGATGGAACGTTTCGGCCGCTCCTCGACGTCGGTGCCGTCGGCGGTGCCGTCCGAGACCTCGACCTCCATCGCCCTCCGTCCCTGGCTCGGCAGCTGACGTACGCGCGTCAAGAGCGACAACCCGGGCATCCTTCCATGATCTTTGTTGGTCGCGGCATCCGGGAGGCTCAGACGCGGGCGGTCCCGCGTCGGGCGACGGTGACCGTGGGTCGGTCCGACCAGGGCAGCCCGTCCGGCCGGCCCGAGCCCAGCGCCGTCGCGGCGCTCGGGGCACTGTGGCTCGCCGAGTTGCCCGCGTGGACCGTCGCGGCCGGGGTGGCGTGGGTGACGGCGCGGCGGCGGTGCCGGGTCGTCCAGAGCCAGGTCACGTCCCGCCCGAACGACTCGACCAGCAGCGCCACCGACACCACCAGCACCATTGTCGTCAGCGGCGCGGGCAGCACGTCGGCCATCGCCACCGTCAACACGACGCCCTGGATCGCGGCGACGACCTTGCTCCAGTAACGCGGCGGTGCGGATCCCCGCATCCACTCCAACACCCAGGTCGCGGCGCAATAGAGGTAGCGCATCGAGCCGATCACGAGCACCCAGCCACCCACCGCGGGGGCCACATGCAGGCAGAGCACCAGAACCAGGATCGAGTCGATCTCCATGTCGAAGCGCGCGCCGAGCTCGCTGGTGGTCCCGGTACGGCGGGCCGTGTACCCGTCGACGGCGTCGAGGGCCAACGCCACGCTGGTGAGGACGACCATCAGGGTGACCGGCGCCGACCGGCCGAACGAGTCGGCGGCCAGGGCCGTCACGCCGCCGACGAGGATCGCCCGGCTCAGTGTCACCCGGTCGGCCGGGCTGAGCGCACCCGCGCCCGAGCGGGACATCCCCCGGCTCAGCAGGGCGCACAGGACCACCCCGTACGCCAGCCCCGCCAACCAGCCCGCCGCGCCCAGACCGACCGTCTCCGCCAGCAGGGCCAGCAGGCCGATCTGCACGAGCAGTCCGATGACCGGACCAGTTCGAACCGTTGACATCGTGCCTCCGCGACTCTGGTGGGTGACCCTGACCGTCATCACGGAAAATATGACCGATCGGTTCACTCTGAACGCGACCCCGCAGGGGTGCCACACAGAGACCTGCCCCTCGGCCGGCCGGTTAATCGTCCACCGTCGAAGCGGGTCGACCGCCGGGCCGTCGGTCAGGGCGCCGGCAGGGTCAGCACCTCGGCACCGTCCTCGGTGATCGCGATGGTGTGCTCGCTGTGCGCCGTCCGGCAGCCCGTCGCGCTGCGGAGGGTCCAGCCGTCGGCATCGGTGACCAGCGTGGCGGTGTCCGCCATCACCCAGGGCTCCAGCGCCAGCAGCAGCCCCGGCCGTAGCCGGTAGCCGCGACCGGGGCGCCCGGTGTTGGAGACGTGCGGGTCCTGGTGCATCGTCGATCCGACGCCGTGCCCGCCGAACTCCGTGTTGACCGAGTATCCCGCCGCCCTGAGAACCGAGCCGATCGCGTGGGAGATGTCGCCGATGGGAACGCCGGGGCCGGCGGCGGCGATCCCCGCCCGCAACGCGCGCTCGGTCGCGTCGATCAGCGCGACGCTCTCCGGGGGCCGCACCTCGCCCACGATGAAGCTGATGGCCGAGTCCGCGACGACTCCACCGTGGGAGACGGCGAGGTCGAGCGAGAGCAGGTCCCCGTCGGCGAGTGGGTAGTCGTACGGCAATCCGTGCAGTACGGCGTCATTCACCGACGTGCAGATGTAGTGGCCGAACGGCCCACGCCCGAAGGACGGCTCATAGTCGACGTAGCAGGACTGCGCCCCGGCCTCGGTGATCATGGCCTGCGCCCACCGGTCGACGTCCAGGAGGTTGGTGCCGACCACGCAGCGGCTCTTCAGCGTCTGCAGGATGCTGGCGACCAGCGCGCCGGTGTCCTTCGCTCGCAGCACGTCGGTGGGGCTCAGGATCTCGATCATGCAGCGCCTTCCTCTGGTGACCAATAAGTATCCCGGCCATATTATCCCGGTACTAGAATCGGGGCATGGTCAGGTTGCCGCTCACTCCCGAAGAGCTCGAACGCGGACAGCGCCTCGGCGCGCTCCTGCGTCGGGCCCGTGGAGAGCGTTCGATGCTTCTCACCGCGCTGGACGCGGGCGTCTCGCCAGAGACCCTTCGAAAGATCGAGTCCGGCCGGATAGCCACCCCCGCCTTCCCGACCATCGCGGCGATCGCCGACGTCCTCGGGCTCTCCCTCGACGCCGTCTGGTCGGAGATCAACACGTCGGCCGGCAGCGCCGAACTCCCCCGGCCGACGCGCACCGCGCGCGAGCGGTTGGCCTCCTAGGTGTTCTGTCCAGAGAGGTTGGGGACGCGGCTGGCGGGTGGGCCGCCGATTGCGGTGTGGTGGCGGTGGTGATTGTAGGCGTGGAGCCAGGCGGGT
>NZ_JBITGE010000061.1:112-16688 GCF_044456785.1 Micromonospora sp. NPDC050795
CGGGGCGCGGGGCGCGGGGCGCGGGGCGCGGGGCGCGGGGCGCGGGGCGCGGGGCGCGGGGCGCGGGGCGCGGGGCGCGGGGCGCGGGGCGCGGGGCGCGGGGGTGTCCAGGCAGAAAGAGCTGACCGGAGACACCCTCGGGGTGCCTCCGGTCAGCTATGTCGGTTTGCGGATTTAGTTCGCCATCAGATCGGCGCCACGCCAGCTGAAATCGGGCTCCGTTGCGAACCGCTCGGTGATCTTCACGAGATCCTCCGCGTACTTGTTCGCGTGGTGCCCGCAGAACACCAGCTCACTCCCACCCGCCAGAGTGATCCGGAGCTTCCCGGCAGCATTGCAGCGGTCGCACCGTTCATCGGCGGCTGGGGGAGCCGCCGTGACGGGCGGCGGCGTGAGGGTCGGGGTCATCGCCTTCCTCCTCTGGTCGTCACCGATGAACAATCTCTTCGGTCGTTGCTCACCTATCGTGCAACACCCTTACTAGGCACTGCCTTCCCTGTGTGCCCGCGGGGGACCGAGGTCACACCTGGAAGGGACAGTGTGCCGTGCACCCAGGGTGCCACGTCAACGATCACATTCGTGCATCCGGACGATCACCATCTGGTGTTGCACACCAGGTGGTCAAAACGACACGTTCAGTTGACGAAACCCGCTCAGTCCAGGTAATCCCGGAGGACCTGCGACCGGGACGGGTGACGCAGCTTGGACATCGTCTTGGACTCGATCTGCCGGATCCGCTCCCGGGTCACCCCGTAGACCTGGCCGATCTCGTCGAGCGTCCGCGGCTGGCCGTCGGTGAGGCCGAAGCGCAGACGTACCACACCCGCCTCACGCTCGGAGAGCGTCTGCAGCACCTGCTGAAGCTGGTCCTGCAGGAGCGAGAACGAGACGGCGTCGACGGCGACGACGGCCTCGGAGTCCTCGATAAAGTCGCCGAGCTGGCTGTCGCCCTCGTCACCGATGGTCTGGTCCAGTGAGATGGGCTCCCGAGCGTACTGCTGGATCTCCAGCACCTTCTCGGGTGTGATGTCCATCTCCTTGGCCAGCTCCTCCGGAGTGGGCTCGCGGCCCAGGTCCTGGAGCAGCTCACGCTGTATGCGGCCGAGCTTGTTGATGACCTCGACCATGTGCACCGGGATGCGGATGGTGCGGGCCTGGTCGGCCATGGCGCGGGTGATGGCCTGTCGGATCCACCAGGTGGCGTACGTGGAGAACTTGTAGCCCTTGGTGTAGTCGAACTTCTCCACGGCCCGGATCAGACCGAGGTTGCCCTCCTGGATCAGGTCGAGGAAGGCCATGCCCCGGCCCGTGTAGCGCTTGGCCAGCGACACCACCAGTCGGAGGTTCGCCTCCAGGAGGTGGTTCTTGGCCCGCTCGCCGTCGCGGGAGATCCAGCCCAGGTCACGGACCATCTCCCGGACGAGCTTCTCCTCGCCCTCGTCGGCGGCCCGCAGCCGCTCGGCGGCGTAGAGCCCGGCCTCGATCCGTTTGGCCAGCTCCACCTCCTGCTCGGCGTTGAGCAGCGGAACCTTGCCGATCTGCTTCAGGTACGCCCGGACGGAGTCGGCGGAGGCGGTCAGCTCGGCGTCACGTCGCGCCTGCTTGAGGGCCTCGGACTCCTCGTCGTCCCACTCGAAGTCGTTGTCGGTCGCCGAGGCGGCGGCGTCGGTCTCGGCTGCCTGGGCCAGCTCGGCCGGCTCCTCGACCACCACGTCCTCGATCGCGGCGGCCAGCTCCTCCGGGTCGATCTCGCCCTCGGCGCCCTCACCCTTGGCCTGGCCGCCAGCCTTGGTCGGCTTGGCCCCGGCGGCCGCTGCCACCGTCGCCTTGGTGGCTCGGGTCGACTTGGTCGCCTTCGTCGGCGTCGCCATTGCGGCCTCGGCGCCGGTCGCCTTGCGAGCGGCCACCTTGCGCGGGGCCGACGTCGCCGGGGCGTCGTCGCCGGCGGGTGCCTGCTTCGGAGCCGGCGCGGCGGCCTTCTTGGTGGTCTTGGCGGTGGTGGCCCGGGACGCGGGCGTGGTCGAGCGGGCCGCGGCGACGCGGCGGCGCGTGCTCGCCGAGCCGTCCACCACGACGGTCACTCCCGCCTCGGAGAGCGCCCGCAGGATCTTCTTGGCCTGGGCCGGAGTCACCTCGGCGGACTCGACGGTGCGCGCGAGCTGAGCCGACGTGAGCTGACCACCGGCGCTCTGGGCGTGGGCGATCAGGGTGTCGGTGAGCGAGCGAACGTCGGCGCCGGGCTGGCGGGGTTCTGTCACGAATGACCTTCCGGAGGCGAAGAGCGGGCACGGCGGGTTCGTCCAGCGCAGCGAGGGTTACCGTGCCGGGCGATGTGGTTGAGGGACCCTCGTGTCACGGTCCGGCCGGTGGTCGGCGGTCCGTGCCGCGTGGGCAGGGGTGAATTGTAACGCCGTCTGCGGCGATCATCCTGCTCCGCACCGCGTACCGCCGGTGGGGACCGTCGGTGGGGTGGAGATATGGGCTTCGGGGTAATGATAGCCGCGCGGCCGGCGAAGGGCTTCCGTCGTCGCGCCCGGTGGCGCGCAGAACGTGTCCGAACTGCCGTTTGAGCAGGCAGTACGTGGTCAACGTGGCGGTTGCGAGGGTGCGCGTGTGGATCACCGGGGTCGTTGTCGGCCTGGCCGGTGGCGTCCCCACCAGGTCGCGGTTGGGCAACGGTTGTGAGCGGAGCGTGGACGGGGGCGGTAAGCACTTAAGCGACATTACCAACCGAAAGGTGCATATTGGCGGAGGTCGGCCGCTCAGGCTGCGAGGGCGGTGCGGTGCGCCCACGTCGCAGCGGATTCCGGTGCCGAAGATCCTGCTCTGGTGCCGTCGTACGGCGTCGGGAACCATGATCTTCAGAGGTCGGGTCGGTGGTTTTCACCCACCCACATGCACTCGGAGTGCGGAAAGAGGCGAATCATGACCAACTCGGCTACGACACCGTCGGAGCTGCTGACGATCGCGATGAAGGTGGCTCGGGACGCGGCGGACACCGCGTACCGGATGCGCGCCGAGGGGGTCGTCGTCGCCGCCACCAAGAGCACCGTCACCGACGTGGTCACCGCCGCCGACCGCGCGGTCGAGCGGCAGATCCTCGCCGCGTTGGCCGCGCTGCGCCCCGACGACTCGGTGCTGGGCGAGGAGTACGGCGAGGAATCCGCCGACGCGGCGCGCAGCGGAGTGCGCTGGATCGTCGACCCGATCGACGGCACCGTGAACTACCTCTACGGGCTGCCGTACTCCGCTGTCTCGCTGGCCGCCGAGGTGAACGGGGTGGTGGTTGCCGGCGTCGTGCGCAACGTGAGTACCGGCGAGGAATGGACCGCCACGGCCGGGGGCGGGGCCTGGCGCGACGGCGCACGCCTGCGCTGCTCCGGCGAGGTGGACCTGGGGCAGGCGCTGGTCGGCACCGGCTTCGGGTACGACGCCGGCCGTCGGGCGCACCAGGCGCAGGTGGTGGCCGGGCTGATCGCACACGTACGGGACATCCGCCGGCTCGGCGCCGCGGCGCTGGACCTCTGCCTGGTGGCCGAGGGGCGGCTCGACGCGTACTTCGAGAAGGGTCTTGCGGCTTGGGACCTGGCGGCTGGCGGGCTGGTGGCCGCCGAGGCGGGGGTCCGGGTCGCTGGCCTGGCCGGCCGGCCGCCCGGGCCGGACCTGGTGGTCGCGGCCCCGCCCGCGCTCTTCGCGCCGCTGCACGACCGGTTGGCCGCGCTGGACGCCTCCGGCGGTCCCTGACCGGCAGTCCCTGACCGGCGGACCAGGTCGGTCGGCTGGTGGTCGGTCCCGGAGGGCGCAGCGACATTCCCTCTGAGCGGCCGGCTCCGGCCCTCCGGCACCCGGTTCCGGCTGCTGGGCCCGGCTTCGGCTGGTGGGCCCGGTTCCGGCCGGTGGGCCGGGTCGCTACCGGTCGCCGGCCTGGCGCTGCGGGGGACCGGTTACGCCGTCACTTGGCGGGTGGGGACGGGCAGGCGCCCTTGGGTGCCTCCGGGGGGCCCGAGTCGCCGAGCGACTGGTTGACCTCGGTCGTCGTGGCGAGCTGCTGGAAGCGGTTGCCCAGCACCACGTCAACGGTGTCGTCGGCGCGCTTCGGGTCGTAGCCCGGCACCGCGTTGTTGAGGAAGTACGCCTGGAGCAGGTGCGCGGAACCGACGCCCTTCGGGCCGTACCGCAGCACCGCGACGCTGTCGACCTTCTTCTCGTTCCCGGTCTTCTTGACCTGGAACTGTCGATTGCTGAACTCGTCGGCGACGGTGTGGGCGAGGCCGGGCTGATCCGTGGCGTTGAAAACGTTGATCTTGACGTCCTTGCGCTCGCGCAGGGTCAGATCCGCCAGCGGCCAGCCCTCGGGGCAACCCGCCGCGGTGCCCACGTTGCCCTGGCTGTCGCGGACCACGGCCACGACGACGAAGACCAGGGCGATGATCGCCAGCAGGCCGACGACGACGAGTGCTCGCACGCGCGCAAAACTCATCAGGGCTCTCCCCGGAACCTCAGTGGGTGGTGGCGGCCGGGGACGATCGCTCAGGCCGCCGGCCGTCGAATACGCCGCTGAGGTTAACGGTTGTCCGGCCGTCGCGTGGAAACAGCCCGACATGCCGGCGCGCCGACCGCGAACCGGGTACTACTACCCCTATCTTCGTGTCGCCTGAATCACATTGGGAACAATCTCGCGTGCGGGGGCGTACATCTCAGCCGCAAGGGCGGTATACATGCCTCGCCCAAGGGGGGGTAAGGTTCCGCGCTCGCAGGGCAGTCGCCCCGGCGGCTCGACCCGTTCGGTCCTCGGGTCGGGTGCCCGACACAAGTGATGGCCGGCCAGCGGAACCGAAACAGCGTCGTCCGGCGTTACAACCGGAAGCGACAACATCGATATGGGAGAGTGAAACCGATGGCCACCGACTACGACGCCCCGCGTCGCGACGAGGTCGACCTCGGCGAGGACAGCCTGGAAGAGCTCAAGGCACGGCGCGTCGACTCACAGTCGGGCGCGGTGGACGTCGACGAGGCCGAGGTCGCCGAGAGCTTTGAGCTGCCCGGTGCCGATCTGGCCGACGAGGAGCTCACGGTAAAGGTGCTTCCGATGCAGCAGGACGAGTTCCGGTGCGCCCGCTGCTTCCTGGTCCACCACCGTAGCCAGCTGGCAGTCGAGCGTAACGGCGAGCTGATCTGCCGCGAGTGCGTCTGAGAACCACGACAACACCGGCGGCGGCGTCCTGAACGGGGTCGCCGCTGCCGGTGTAGGCATGCGGCTGCGGTGGGTACCTGCTTGACTCGTAGCGGGTAGCCACAGCACCGGGAGGTCCGATGAGCGATCGAGGCGGCACCACCGAAGGCGGCACGGACGGCCTGGGTGCCACCCGTGGCACGGACGACCTCGGTGCCACCGTCGCGGCGTTGACCGCGGACGACATCGCGCCGGCCCGACGCCGCCAACTGTTGACCCGGATGGTCGGGCAGGCCCGTGCGCGGGGCATCTCCGACCTTTTCAAGCCCCGCGCCGCCGTGCGGTGGATGGTCGACGCTGTCGCCGAGGTCGCCCCGCACGTGCCGGTGCGGGACCTGGACACGTTGCGCCAACACTTCCCCGGCCTGGACGACGCCGCCCTGGCCGGCCGGCTCATCCGTAACGCGTCGAGGACCACCGCCGCCATCGGCGCGGCAGGTGGGGGCGTCGCGGCCGTCGAGTGGACGGTGGCCCCGACCCTGCTCTCCGCGCCGGTGCTGCTCGCCGCCGAGACCGTGGCCGTGGTGGCGGTGGAGCTGAAACTCGTCGGCGAGCTGCACGAGATCCATGGCGTGGCGCTACCGGCCGCCGGGAGTCAACGGGCGGTCGCGTTGGTGCACTCCTGGGCCACTCAACGCGGCGTCAACCCGATGGTGCCCGGCGTGGGAGTGGGAGCGGTGCTCGGCACCGCCGCCCGCAAAGAGTTGCGGGACATGCTGCTGCGGCGCTTCGGTCGCAACCTCACCACGCTCGGGCCGTTCCTGACCGGAGCGGCGGTGGCCAGCTTCCTCAACCGTCGGGCCACCCAGCAGATGGCCGAGCAACTCCAGGTGGACCTGCGCAGACGGGGCATCGCCCGGCCCGCGCCACCGGCGGCTCTCCCCGGCCCGCCGACCGGCACCTGAGCGGCCCTCCGGCGTCGGACCGGCAATTGAAGCGGCCCTTCGGCGTCGGGTCAGCCCGGTTCGCCCGCCGTCGGGTGGGAGGCCGACAGGGCGTCCCGTGCGGTCAGCACCGCCTCGGCCAGTTCGACGGGGTGGCGGGTGCTCACCACCCAGAACGGGGTCGGGTCCGCGGGATCGTCGAGGATCACCTGCACGGCGCCGCCGATCCACGGTCGCTGCACCACGAAGGCGAGCGGGTCCGCGCCGACGCCGAGCACCTCACGTCGGCCGGCCACGTCCAGCGGCACCACGTCGGCCACGAAACGGACGGGCAGGCTGGCGTCGTCCACCCGCAGCTCGGCGTCGTCCACCGCGACCCGGATCCGGCCCAGCCACCACAGCCCCACCGCGGTGAGCGGCACCAGCACGGCGAACGGCAGCCAGGAGCGGACGCCGGGGGCGCCCATCCAGATCTCGACGGCCAGCAACGCGGCGGCCACCAGCCCGGCCAGCCACAGCCACCAGGGCAGATCCAACCGCTCGGTGTACGCCGGACGGGCGGCGACCGGCGGCTGATCGGCGGACGGGGAGGGCGACATGCTCACTCCTGCGAGGGTACGGCGCACGGCGGCTCGACGAACCGGCAGGATGGCAGGGTCACCCCGCGAACCGGACGGAAGAGGGGACCCGTGACCGACGTCGTACCCGTGCCTGTGCAGTTGCTCGACCCGGAGCTGCCGTTACCCACGTACGCGCATCCCGGCGATGCCGGGGCCGACCTGGTGGCGGCCGCGGACGTGGAGCTGCCACCTGGCGGCCGTGCCCTGGTGCCCACCGGCGTGGCCATCGCGCTGCCGGAGGGGTACGTGGGCCTGGTCCATCCCCGCTCCGGTCTGGCGGCCAGGCTCGGCGTGACGGTGCTCAACGCGCCCGGTACGGTCGACGCCGGCTACCGGGGTGAGATCCTGGTCAACCTGATCAATCATGATCGGGATGTGCCGGCGAAGATCTCCCGCGGCGATCGGATCGCTCAGCTCGTGGTCCAGCAGGTCGCGCGGGCGCGGTTCGAGCCGGTGGTCGAGCTGCCCGCGTCCCGGCGCGGGGCTGGTGGGCACGGGTCCACCGGTGGGCACGCCGGGCTGGTGCCGTCGCCGACGGGCCAGGACCGGGTCGAGCGGCGGCCGAGCGAGCCGGGCCGCGGGCAGACGGAAGAGGTGGCAGGGTGAGCGTGAACAGCGGAGGGCAGGCGCAGTGATCTTCTCCCGAAAGCGGGCCGATGCGGAGCGGCAGACCCGTGACGAGCGGGCTACCCAGGGCCCGGACCAGGGCGATGCGACGCCGACGTTGGAGCGCGGCCCGTACGACATCTCCGAGAGCTACGACGACGTGCAGCGGCTCGACCTGGGCAGCCTGCACATCCCGGCGATCGCCGACGTCGAGGTGCGGGTGCAGGCCGACCCGCAGGGCGCGATCCAGCAGGTGGTGCTGGTGCACGGTGACAACGCGCTCCAGTTGGGCGTTTTCGCCGCCCCCCGGTCCGAGGGCATCTGGGACGAGGTGCGCGAGGAGATCCGGCAGTCGCTGCTCCGCGACGGCGCGAGCGCGCAGGAGGTCGCCGGCGAGTACGGCCCGGAGCTGCACGCACAGGTGAACACGCCGGACGGCGTGACGAACCTGCGGTTCGTTGGGATCGACGGCCCGCGTTGGATGGTCCGGGGCGTCTTCCAGGGCCCGGTGGCCACCGACCCGGCCGTGGCCGGTCCGCTCGTCGAGTGCCTGGACGGCCTTGTGGTCGACCGTGGGCAGGAGGCGAAGCCGGTCCGCGAGCCCCTGCCGCTGCGGCTGCCCAGGGAGATCGCCGACCAGGCCGAGGCCGAGGCGGGCGACGCCGCCGCCGCACCGCGTCAGGTCTGACCGGCGCGCACCGGCCCGCCGGAACCAGCCCTGTCGGCGTACGCTGGCGGGACGGTTCCGGCGCCGCCGGGGCCGGCCGGGGACGGCGAGCGTGGAGAGGGTGACGCGGAGGTCATGACGACCGACGAGGGCCGGGTGTCGCTGCGGCGCATCCTGCAGAGGTTCACCGCCAGCGAGGCCGAGATCGACGCGCAGGAGCTGCGTCGGGAGAGCGCCGAGTGCGGCGGGATCCCCGCCCAGCAGTGTTCCCGGGGTCAGCTGGTCTCGGTCGCCGGTCGGCTGCGCACCGTGGTCTACACGCCGCGCACCAATCTGCCGACCCTTGAGGCCGACCTGTACGACGGCAGTGACGTGGTCACCCTGGTCTGGCTGGGGCGACGGCACATCGCCGGGATCGAGCCGGGCCGGCATCTGACCGCCCGTGGCCGGGTGGCCGTGCGGGACGACCGCAAGGTCATCTACAACCCCTACTACGAGCTGGACTCGCCCAAGTGACGGCACTGCGGACGGAAGGCCGGCGATGACGACGGGACAGGATCGGGCGGCACAGCCGGATACCGACCCTCAGGACGAGGAGCCGCTGCCGACGATCGCCGAGCAGATGGCCGACCAGCTCGGCGGCTGGCGCGGGCTGGTCGAGTCCAGCATCCCGGTCGTGGTGTTCGTCGTCGCCAACATCATCGGCGAGCTGCGGCCGGCGGTGATCGCGTCGATCGCGGTCGCCGTGCTGATCGCGGGGCTGCGGCTGGCCCAGCGTCGACCGATCCGGCACGCCGTCAACGGGCTCTTCGGCGTCGGTGTCGGCGCGGCCATCGCGTGGCGCACCGGCGACGAGCGTGACTTCTACCTTCCCGGCATCCTCTACGGCATCGGCTACGGCATCGCCCTGCTGGTCTCGGCCGCGATCCGGCAGCCGTTGGTGGGCTGGATCTGGTCGGTGTTGGTCGCCAAGGGCCGTTCGGAGTGGCGGTCCGACCCGAAGCTGGTGCGCACGTTCACCCAGCTGACGGTGCTCTGGGGCGTGGTCTGGCTGGCCAAGGTGGGCGTGCAGGCCGGGCTCTACCTGGCCCACCAGGACACCGCGCTGGGCGTGGCCCGGCTGGCGTTGGGCTACCCGCCGTACGCGCTGCTGTTGCTGATCACGGTCTGGACGGTGCGCCGGGTCACCCGGGAGTCGCCGCCGGCCCCGCTGCCCAGCGCCTGAGCGACGTCGGGCGGCCGGGCCGCTCAGCCCCGTGGGGTCAGCGTGAGCCGCGGGTCCGTTCGACGCTGTCCGGTCCGAGGATCACCGCGCGGACCGCGTCCTCCACCTCGGCGGTGCAGACGAAGATCAGCTCGTCCCCGGCCTCGATCGGGTCGTCCGGGCTGGGCACCAGGACCCGCTTGCCGCGCAGGATCGCCACCAGGGCGGCGTCTCGGGGCAGCGGCACGGCGTGGATCGGCTCACCGACGTACGGGGCGGTCGGCGGCAGGGTGATCTCGACGAGGTTCGCCTCGCCCTGTCGGAAGGTCATCAGCCGGACCAGGTCGCCGACGGTGACCGCCTCCTCGACGAGCGCGGCCATCACCCGCGGCTTGCTCACCGCGACGTCCACGCCCCACTGCTCGGTGAACAGCCACTCGTTCTCGGCCCGGTTGACCCGGGCGACCACCCTGGGCACCGCGAACTCGGTCTTGGCCAGCAGCGACAGCACCAGGTTGGTCTTGTCGTCGCCGGTCGCCGCGACCACCACGTCGCAGCCGGCGACGTCGGCCTCCTCCAGGCTGCTCACCTCGCACGCGTCGGCCAGCACCCACTCGGCGGCCGGCACCCGGTCCGGGCGAAGCATCTTGGGTTGACGCTCGATCAGCATCACCTGATGGCCGTTGTCGATCAACTCCTGGGCGATCGAGCGGCCCACGTTGCCCGCGCCCGCGATGGCGACCCGCATGGCTCAGTGCCCTCCTTCCGGCGGCGTCGCCGCCACCGACGTGACAGTCCCCACGATGTCATCGCTGACCAGCATGAACGCCTGGTCGCCCTCCTGAATGACGGTGGAGCCGGTGGGGAGCGTGCCGATGCCGAAGCGGATCAGGTAGGCCACCCGCGCCCCGGTCGCGTCCTCCAGCGTCCGCACCGGTCGGCCGATCCAGTCCTTGTGTACGGGCACCTCGACGATCGACACCGTGCTCGTGGGGTCGCGGAAGATCTCCACGTTGCCCTCCGGGACCAGGTGTCGCAGCATCCGGTCCGCCGTCCACCGCACGGTCGCCACGGTGGGGATGCCCAGCCGCTCGTAGACCTGCGCCCGGCGCTGGTCGTAGATGCGGGCGGCGACCCGGGACACGCCGAACGTCTCGCGGGCCAGCCGGGCCGAGATGATGTTGGAGTTGTCGCCGCTCGACACCGCCGCGAAGGCGTCCGCGCGTTCGACGCCGGCCTGCCGGAGCACCTCGCCGTCGAAACCGGCCCCCGTCACGGTGATCCCGGCGAAGTCGGGGCCGAGCCGGCGGAACGCGTCGGCGTCCTGGTCGATCACCGCCACCGAGTGCCCTCGGGACTCCAGGCTGTGGGCGAGCGTCGACCCGACCCGACCACATCCCATGATCACGACGTGCACGCTGTCCCTCCCAAGGTGCGTACCACTCCCGCTGCCGGTGGCCTTCGAGTGCGAGCCTGCCACGTCCCGGTGACGAGCGGGGACCGACAATACCCCGCCTTCGCGGGCAGCGGTGATCGCCCACCCCCGCGCCCTCGCCGTGGTGGTCGTACTCTTGGCGTTCGTGGCCAGTCCCACCTCGCTGTTGAAGCGGCTTCTTCTCGGTCGACCGTTCCGGTCCGACCGGCTCCAGCACACCCTCCTGCCGAAGCGCATCGCGCTGCCCGTGTTCGCCTCCGACGCGTTGTCCAGCGTCGCGTACGCGCCCGACGAGATCCTGCTGACCCTCTCCATCGCGGGTGCCTCCGCGTACGTCTTCTCGCCGTGGATCGCGCTGGCCGTGGTCGTGGTCATGCTCACGGTGGTGGCGAGCTACCGGCAGAACGTGCACGCCTACCCGTCCGGTGGCGGTGACTACGAGGTGGCCACTGTCAACCTGGGGCCGAAGTTCGGCGTCGGGGTGGCCAGCGCGTTGCTGGTCGACTACGTGCTCACGGTGGCGGTGTCGGTCTCCTCCGGGGTCGCCAACCTGGGCTCGGTGGTGCCGTTCGTGGCCACCCACAAGGTCCTGATCGCGGTGAGCGCGGTCGTCCTGCTGAGCGCGGTCAACCTGCGTGGGCTGCGCGAGTCGGGCACGGCGTTCGCCATCCCCACCTACGGCTTCGTGATCGTGATGGCCGGGATGCTGCTCACCGGTCTGTTCCGGGTCTTCGTCATGGGTGACGAGCTGCGCGCGCCGAGCGCCGACCTGGTGATCCAGGCCGAGCACAGTGTGACCGGTTTCGCGCTTATCTTCCTGCTGCTGCGGACGTTCAGCTCGGGCGCCGCCGCGCTCACCGGTGTCGAGGCGATCTCCAACGGGGTGCCGGCGTTCAAGGCGCCGAAGAGCCGCAACGCCGCCACCACCCTGCTGCTGCTCGGCAGCATCTCGGTGAGCATGCTGGTCGGGATCATCTGGCTGTCCCGGCTGACCCACCTCCAGTTCGTGGAGGACCCGGGCCTCCAGATCGTCTCCAGCCCCGAGGGGTACGTGCAGAAGACGGTCACCACCCAGCTCGGCGAGACGGTCTTCGGCTCCGGGTCGATCCTGCTCTACGTGGTGGCCGGGATGACCGCCCTGATCCTCTTCCTGGCCGCGAACACCGCGTTCAACGGCTTCCCGGTGCTCGGCTCGATCCTCGCCCAGGACCGCTACCTGCCCCGCCAGTTCCACACCCGGGGCGACCGGCTGGCCTTCTCCAACGGCATCGTCTTCCTGGCTCTCTTCGCGATCGTGCTGATTGTCGGTTTCCAGGCCGAGGTGACCCGACTCATCCAGCTCTACATCGTCGGGGTCTTCGTCTCGTTCACCGTCTCCCAGGCCGGCATGATCCGGCACTGGAACCGGCACCTGCGCACCGAGCGGGACCCGGAGGCGCGCCGCCGGATGTACCGCTCGCGTGCCATCAACACCTTCGGCGCGGGCCTGACCGGCGCGGTGCTGGTGATCGTCCTGATCACGAAGTTCCTGCTCGGCGCCTGGATCGCCATCGCCGCGATGGCGGTGATCTACGTGCTGATGCTGGCGATCCGCCGGCACTACGACCGGATCGCCGTCGAGCTGACCCCGCCGGACGAGGGCCGGGCCGTGCTGCCCGCCCGCAACCACGCCATCGTGCTGGTCAGCAAGCTGCACCAGCCGACGCTGCGGGCCATCGCCTATGCCCGCGCCACCCGGCCGGACACGCTCACCGCGGTGACGGTCAACGTGGACGAGAAGGACACCCGGGACCTGCAGGCCGACTGGGAGCGACGGGAGATGGCGATCCCGCTCACCGTGATCGACTCGCCGTACCGGGAGATCACCCGCCCGATCCTCGACTTCGTCGCCTCCACCCGCCGCAAGTCGCCCCGGGACGTGGTCACCGTGTTCATCCCCGAGTACGTGGTCGGCCGTTGGTGGGAGAACCTGCTGCACAACCAGAGCGCCCTGCGCCTCAAGGGCCGGCTGCTCTTCGAACCGGGAGTCATGGTGGTCAGCGTGCCGTGGCAGCTCGCGTCGACAGCGAGCAAGAACCTGGACCGGCTGGACGCCACACTGTCCCGGACACCGGCCCGTGGGCCACGCAGCGCCGTGCCACCGCCGGTCGCCGCACCACCGCCGGTCGCCGCACCGCCGGTGGCCGCCGCGCCGCCCGGCGAGGGCGGGCCCGAGAACAGC
Organism: Micromonospora sp. NPDC050795; assembly: GCF_044456785.1. Taxonomy (NCBI): domain Bacteria; kingdom Bacillati; phylum Actinomycetota; class Actinomycetes; order Micromonosporales; family Micromonosporaceae; genus Micromonospora; species Micromonospora sp. NPDC050795. The sequence goes on from NZ_JBITGE010000061.1 coordinate 12,983, forward strand.
GCAACGATGGGGAACACTCGTGACTGAGCCAGGCGGTCAACGGACCGCGACACCCGGGACGCCGTCGGCGTCGGCCTCCCCGGTGTTCGAGCGGGGCCTGGCCGAGACGGACCGGGTCGAGCTGACCGTCGACGCGGTCGCGCCCGGCGGGCACTGTGTCGCCCGGGTGGACGGGCAGGTCGTCTTCGTCCGGCACGCGCTGCCGGGTGAGCGGGTCGTCGCCGAGGTCACCGAGGTGCACCGGGGGTTCGTCCGGGCCGACGCGGTGACAGTGCTCGAGCCCTCACCGGACCGGGTCGAGCCGCCCTGCCCGTACGCGAAGCCGGGTGCCTGCGGGGGCTGCGACCTCCAGCACGTCGCACCGTCCGCCCAGCTGGCCTGGAAGACCGCGGTGGTCCGCGAGCAGCTGGTCCGCCTCGGTGGGCTGACCGACGTCGAGCTGGACCGGCTCGGCGTGCGCGTCGAGGCGTTGCCAGGTGGGCTGCTCGGCTGGCGCTCCCGGGTCCGTTACGCGGTCGACGCCGCCGACCGTGCCGGCCTGCTCAAGCACCGCTCGCACGAGGTGGTGCCGATCGACCGCTGCCGCATCGCCCACCCGGCCATCCAGCAGCTTCCGGTACTCACCCCCACCGGTGCGCGCTGGCCGGCCGCCGAGGCGGTGGAGACCGTTGCCAGCAGCGGCGGGGACGTGACCGTCACGGAGATCCGCGACGGGACGCCCGCCCCGGTCAGTGGCCCCACCGAGGTCCGCGAGGTCGCCGCCGGACGGGACTGGACGCTGCCCGCGTCCGCGTTCTGGCAGGTGCACCCCGCCGCCGCGGACGCCCTCTCCGCAGCCGTGCTGGAGTTGCTGGACCCGCAGCCGGGCGAGGTCGCCTGGGACCTCTACGGCGGCGCTGGGCTGTTCGCCTCCGGGCTGGCCGCACGGGTCGGCGCGACCGGCCGGGTGACCCTTGTCGAAGCGGCGGCGCAGGGTGTCGCTGCCGCCCGGAAGAACCTCGCCGACCAGCCCAGCGTCGAGGTGGTGTCGGCCCGGGTGGAGACCGCGCTGGCCCGCCGACGGATCACCGGCCCGGTCGACGTGGTGGTGCTCGACCCGCCGCGCTCCGGTGCCGGCGCCCAGGTGGTCCGCGGGCTGGTCGCCGCGGGCCCGCGGGCGGTCGCGTACGTGGCCTGTGACCCGGCCGCCTTCGCCCGGGACGTGCGTACCTTCGCCGACCTCGGTTGGCGACTGGCGGCGCTCCGGGGCTTCGACCTCTTCCCGATGACGCAGCACGTCGAGCAGGTCGGGCTGCTGCTTCCCCCGGACGCGCGGTAGAACTTGCCGGGTGACACCTGACCGGGTGCTCAGCTGCCCACTCCCGGCCCGGCCGGGGTGCCTCAGGCTCGGGCCGGGCTGCGGAGTACCGGGGGGCCGATAGACTCTCCGGTCATGAGTGTTGAAGAGGACACGGCCAACCACGGCCGGCTGCTGGGGACGGTTCGCGGTCCGCAGGACGTCAAGCGGATGTCCGGCGAGGAACTGGACGTCCTCGCCGCCGAGATCCGGGACTTCCTGATCACCAAGGTCTCCCGTACCGGCGGGCACGTCGGGCCCAACCTCGGTGTGGTCGAGCTGACGCTCGCCATGCATCGCGTCTTCGACTCACCCCGGGACCGGCTCCTGTTCGACACCGGCCACCAGGCGTACGTACACAAGATCCTTACCGGGCGTCAGGCCGGCTTCGACAAGCTCCGCCAGCGCGGTGGCCTCTCCGGCTACCCCAGCCAGGCGGAGAGCGAGCACGACCTCATCGAGAACTCCCACGCTTCCACCGCGCTGTCCTACGCCGACGGCCTCGCCAAGGCGTACGCCCTCCGGGGCGAGGCGCGCAGCGTCGTGGCCGTGGTCGGTGACGGCGCGCTGACCGGCGGCATGTGCTGGGAGGCGCTGAACAACATCGCCACCGCCGGCAACTCCCTCGTGATCGTGGTCAACGACAACGGCCGGTCCTACTCGCCGACCATCGGCGGGCTGGCCGACCACCTCTCCTCGCTGCGGCTCAACCCCGGCTACGAGAAGGTCCTCGACACCGTCAAGGACGCCCTCGGCTCCACCCCGCTCGTCGGCAAACCGATGTACGAGGTGCTCCACGCGGTCAAGAAGGGCATCAAGGACGCCGTCGCCCCGCAGGCCATGTTCGAGGACCTGGGCATCAAGTATGTGGGCCCGGTGGACGGGCACGACGTGGGCGCGGTCGAGGCGGCGCTGCGCGCGGCCAAGAACTTCGGCGGCCCGGTCATCGTGCACGCCGTCACCCGCAAGGGCTACGGCTACCGTCCCGCCGAGGAGGACGAGGCCGACTGCCTGCACGGCCCCGGCAGCGCCTTCGACGTGGAGACCGGCGCGCTGCTGGCCGCCCCGTCGGTGAAGTGGACGCACGTCTTCGCCGACGAGCTGCTGGCCGTCGCCGACGAGCGCCCGGACGTGGTGGGCATCACCGCCGCCATGGCCGAGCCGACCGGCATCGCCAAGCTGGCCCGCAAGTACCCCGAGCGGGTGTACGACGTGGGCATCGCCGAGCAGCACGCGGCCACCTCGGCAGCCGGGTTGGCGCTCGGTGGCCTGCACCCGGTGGTCGCGGTCTACGCCACCTTCCTCAACCGCGCCTTCGACCAGGTCCTGCTGGACGTGGCGATGCACAAGCTGCCGGTGACCTTCGTGCTGGACCGGGCGGGCATCACCGGCCCGGACGGGCCCAGCCACTACGGCATCTGGGACATGTCGGTCTTCGGCGTGGTGCCGGGGCTGCGGATCGCCGCTCCTCGCGACGCCGCCACCCTGCGTGAGGAACTGCGCGAGGCGCTGGCCGTCGACAACGGCCCGACAGTGGTGCGGTTCCCGACCGGTGCGGTCGCCGCGGACCTGCCGGCGCTGCGCCGGGTCGGCACCGTCGACGTGCTGGCCGAGTCCGCCCGTACCGACGTGCTGCTCGTCGCCGTCGGCTCCTTCGGCCAGTTGGGCATGGAGGTGGCCGCCCGGGTCGCCGAGCAGGGCTACGGCGTCACCGTCGTCGACCCCCGCTGGGCTCGTCCGGTCCCGGCGGAACTGGTCGACCTGGCCGCCCGCCACCGGCTCGTGGTCAGCGTCGAGGACGGCGTCCGGGTCGGCGGGGTGGGCGACGCGCTCGCCCAGGCGATGCGCGACGCCGACGTCCGGGTGCCGCTCAAGGACCTGGGTGTACCGGCCGACTGGCACCCGCACGGCACCCGCGCGCAGATCCTCGCCGACCTGGGCCTGACCGCTCAGGACGTGGCCCGCAACGTCACCGGTTGGATCTCCGGCCTGGACGCCACCCCGGACCGCCTCACCCCGAGCGACGCAGCCGCACAGAACTGACGAGAACGAACAACGGCGGGCGTCCCTCGGGACGCCCGCCGTCGCATATCCACCCCGCACCCCGCACCCCGCACCCCAACCCACCCCACCCCACCCCACCCCACCCCAACCCTCCCCACCCCACCGCGCCGCCCGCGCCCCTGCCCGCGCCGATCTTGCACTTTCGGTCGACGTAATGCGCCTTGAGCCCGTTTTGTCGGCGCAGAAAGTGCAAGATCGCGGGGGCGGGGCCGGGTTAGGTTCTGTCTCGTAGATCTTGGTGGTCGGGGACGGCGCGTAGCCAGTCAAGGGTTTCGACCAGGTCGAGGGTGGCCTGGAAATGGGTGG
>NZ_JBITGE010000062.1:0-16682 GCF_044456785.1 Micromonospora sp. NPDC050795
AACGCCCGTCACCCCGACGTCCTGGCCGCCCAACGCCGCGAACGAGCCCGCATCCGCAGCGAACCACAACGACGCTGGGACCAACCCGCCACCCGAGCAGCCTGACCCCAACACCCTCAACGTTCGTGGTCACGGCACTAGCCCGGCCGGTGGGTTGACGCCGAACTCGTTGCCGCTTACCGTGCGAACGCTCTGGTGGACGCCCACCGCGACGATCCGGAGTTCGGGTACCGGTTCCTGGTCGATGCCGCCCGCGACGCCAGACAGGCGATGGCTGAGCGCACCGCGTGGCGGATCTGCTCGGGTAACGGCTGGTGGAGCGCGTTCGGGAAGAAGAAGCGTCGCGGAAAGGGCGGCAAGGTAGGCCCGCCGGTGCATGACGATCTCGTGCAACGGGACTTCACCGCCGACGGCCCGAACCGGCTGTGGCTGGCCGACATCACCGAACACCGCACCGCCGAAGGCAAGCTCTACCTGTGCGCGATCAAGGACGTATGGTCCAACCGGATCGTCGGCTACTCCATCGACTCACGCATGAAGTCGAGACTGGCCGTCAACGCCCTACACAACGCCGCAGCCCGCCGTAGTGACGTGACCGGCTGCGTGCTGCACACCGACCGCGGGTCGCAATTCCGCAGCCGGAAACTCGTCCACGCCCTCAACCAGCACCACATGACCCGGGTCGATGGACAGAGTCGGCGCCGCCGGCGACACGCCGCCATGGAATCGTTCTTCGGCCTGCTGCAAAACACCGTCCTCGACCGCCGAAACTGGACCACCCGGCAGCAGTTGAGGACAGCGATCGTGACCTGGATCGAACGGACCTACCACCGCCGCCGACGCCAACGATCCCTGTCCCGGTTGACCCCTATCGAGTACGAGACCATCATGACCCCACCGGCCAGTCAGGCCGCGTGACTGAAACTGTCACCTATCGGTGCAGCAGACCCAATCCTAGCCAAGCTGCGCTGCTGCCCCCGCCGAGCCACCGCGATCGTGCAGGCCATCCTCGCCCTGCACCACGTCGAAGCGGACCGCTACGCAGGACGAAAAAGGCTCACTGAAAACTTTGGCATATATTGGAATGCTTCCGGCGTCACTTGGAGCATGTTGATGACTGATCCGAGTGCAACCGGAAGCTTGCCCACCAGGACTACCTCCGTAGGGCGGGGCCAGGGTGATTGCATAGTCGGACAGCGGGCCGTTGACCAAGAGTTTCGAGAAAATTCGGCCTCTGTGGAGGCGATTGAAGGGGGTGGGCCGCATCAGCGATCATGGAGTTGCGACGCTTCATGACTCCGAGGAAGACACGCCGGTGTCCTCCACGTAGCCGGCCCCGCCGACGGCATCCTCTCTCATCCCTGCACTGGCCGTAGCAGCCCGCTCTCCATCGCCGAGGCCGCGCCCGTCACCGACGGGTGAACGCGGCGGGCTGCTGCACGCGCTAGGCGAGGCCTTGGTAGTGAATCTATGCCGTCAGCGGTGAATCCGCTTGAGGTCCGCCGGCGAGACCCGCAGGTCAGAGATTTTTCCAATATTGACCAGGCGGCCGCCCGCCCTGTTTTGTGCGGCGGCGGCGGCGGTGCGTCGTTCCTCAACGGATGCACCTCGTAGTATTCATGACGTGACTTTGCGTATCGGCCTCGGTGATTTGGTTTCGGAGGGCATCCGGAATCTCCTGGAGTGGCGATTGCCTGGGTCGACGTGGGAAGGTTCTTTAGCGCGGCCTCGACCTCGCTGTCCTGCAGCAGGCACCCGGGTCTCGCACCCGTCACCATTCGGAGTCGTGGATGAGGGCCCAGTCGTGGTCGTCGTTGGCGACGCACGTGGAAAGTGCTAGCCGGGTGCCGGGCGGGGCATTGGCCGCGCCGGGAAGGTTGAGGCAATAGCCGGTGACGGTGTTGCGCAGCCAATAATATTGATAGCCGTCGGAGATAAACCTCGGCTCCAGGCGAAAATACTGGTTGTCGTTGTCGTGGCACTTGTTCTCGATGAGCTGGGTACCCACCTTGACGGTTGTCGTGCCCGGAGGATCCAAGCAGAAACTGTCGTCGACGTTGCGGATCCAGTAGAGCTGGTGGCCGCTGCTGTCAACGGCGGCCGGCACGAAGGCGAACTCCTGGTTGTCCGTCGGCCTCTTGGCGCATCCGTACTGGTTGATCGGCCCGGCGTGAGTGCCGGGGCCGGCGCCAGGGATGTCGACGCACATCTCGGTTGCATGGTTGTAGATGAAGTACGGGCCGTAGGTGCTTCTGGTCCCGCCGGCCAGGATGCGGGGCTGGTTCCTCCGGACCGGCGTCGTGGTGACCGGGGTACCTGGGCGGCTTTTCGTGGCGCTGGGCTTGGGAGGCGCGGTGGTGACAACCGGCGCGGGGACCGAAGATGGGGGCGCAGTAGTCGGGGTAGTCGGGGCCGGCGTGGCGACCTTGGTGAGCCGGGTGTCGAGCCGGTAGTACGCGGTGTACGACTCGACCTCGGTGAGGAAAACCTGGGTGGGGGAGTCGAACGTGCCGCCGCTCTGGCGGACGGCGTCCGGCCCGATGTGGAAGGCGGCCAGGGCCAGGGCGTACGGGTCGCCTTCGAGACCAGAAAGCTCCGTGAGCAGCCCACAGAGGGCAGAGCCGATCGCCGGGACGGCGGCGCTGGGGTCCCAGGCCGAGGCGTCCGGTGGACCGTACCGTTGCCAGAGCTCGGGGCGGAACTGGGCGATGCCCTGCTCTCCACCGCTGCCGAGAAGATTAGGGTTGAACGCGGACACGGCCATCAGCACGGCGGCGACAGCAGCCGGGCTGAACTGCGAGCAGACACTGCCGGCTTCGAGCACAGGCCGGAGGTACGCGTCGGACAACGGTTTGCCGGGGCCCGGCGTCGTCCTGGCAGGGTTGAACTCGACCGAGCCGAAATCCGGCTGCCGGGCGTAGTAGGCGGCGTATCCAGTGACCTCCTTCACGTAGCCGACGGCGGACTCGGGGACGCCGCCGGCCTTGAGGACCGTCGGCAGGTCCGACCGGAAGGCTGCCAGCGACAGCATCCACGGATCACCGGCCACCTTCGCCAGGCGCAACTGTCCGCTGAAGTCGCATACCTGGTGTGCCAGGGCGAGGATGTTGGCGCCGGTGTTCGCGCGTTCCGCGCTCGGCCAAGGGGCCCACTTCCTCCAGTCTCCGTCGTCGAGACCCGCGATGCCGCGTCCGCCGGATTCCGTGTCGGAGGCTGCGGTCTTCAAGCCGGACTCCGCCATCAGTTGGCCGGCGACGCGAGCCGGGGTCAGCATCGGGCACGAACGGGCAGCGGTCTCGATGGCGGGCAGGTAACGGTCCGGTATGTCGATTCCGGTGAGCTTGTCGCTGTCGGCCGATGCGACGCTCCAGCCGATGCCGGCGGCGAGCACGGCGAGCACGGCGATGACGGCGGCCGCACTCCGCCTACGGGACCGAAGGAGCAGTATGCTGCCCAGGTCGCGAAGCCGGTCGAGCGCCCGGGTCAGCTGCGGGGACGAGATCGGTCGCACAGTGTCCGCACCCTTCAGAGAACAGTCGTCGACATCACGACGAGCGGAAGCCGTGAGGGGTTCATCGAAGCCCTCGGCCAGCCGAAGATTTTTTCTCACGTCTCGGTGTGAGCAGTGAAGCATCGAGCATCGCCAGCGGCCCCGGGCCGGGTACGTCGTCGTCCGTGGACATGTTCGCCGGCTGGCTCACCGACAGTGGCCGGGGCTGTGGACCGTGGCCCGGCGAACGGCCGCTGCGTAAGTGGGTTGAGAAGACCGGTCGCGGGCACCGTTGAGTTGGTGTGGAAACCGACATCGCACCTACTGAGATAAGGGCTCATGCCGACCGGGACGTTGGCCCGGCGACGCCGGGGGATCGTTGGCGGCTCGCCGGCCGGCGCCTAGACGGGCTGTTCGACCTCGAGTTGCGGGCGGACCCGGGCGGCGGCCTGCGTGCCGTGCGCGGATCGGCGGGGCCGCTGGACGCGGCGGGCCTGGCCGACCTGGTTCGGCGGACCGCGGTCGCCGGTGACGACGTGCGGATCGTGATGGCCGACGCGGACCGGTACGAGCCGGTCTTCGCCGAGCTCGCCGGGCTGCTGGGCCGTGACGTTCTGGTCGGCAGGGCCGCAGGGGTGACGGACAGCCTGAAAGAGGTCAGCGCTCACCCCGAGGTCGCGACCAGAGGTCCTGCCGAGTGGCGGGTGGTGCAGCCACCGGGGATGGCCACCGCCCTGCCCGGCTGGTACGACACGAGCGGCCCGGTGATCCGCCCGCGGGCCGGTTTGGTGACTGTGCCGTTGCCCGGCGGCCTGATGCTCGCCGGTCGGGCGGACTTCGTAGCCCGCCGCGCCACCGCCGCCACCCTGTTCAGCGGACACCCGGGCCTCACCACGATCGGCGCGCCTATCAGGGCAGGTGGCTTCGTCCTCGGTGACTACGGCGGCGGTCACGAGGTCGCCGACGGTTGCCGGCTCGCCGCCGCGCTGGCCGCTCTGCCGTTGTACGGAACCGAGGTGCGGATGTGGATCACCTGGCCGTCCGAGCCGGGCGAGCAGGAGCGCCTGGACCGCAATTTTAGGCAGTTCGCTGAGATCAGCGGTGCGACCGTCTGGGCCCCGGAGTTGGATACCACGATCGAGGTGCTGGAAAGCTGCCACGACCTGGCAGTGGTCGCCCGCCACGGTGGCCTGGCGGGTTGGACTGCCTATGTCCCGTCCGGTTCCGCGCGGCCCGGCTTCACGGGCGACGCCGACGGGCGGCTGTCCCCGGCCGCGGAGCCCCTCCTCACGCAGACGGCGGGAGTCGCGGCCATCGGTGTCGAGTCGGTGCGTCGGCGAGCGGCCGGATACCGTTACGAGCAGGTGAAGGCCCGGCCGGGGCTGTTCCGGATGGACCTCACCGTCCTGCCGGACGGCCGCTGGGCGGTGCCGTATGCCGGCTTCGGACCGTACCCGTTGGGCCCGCGGGAGTTGCAGCGGAGGCTCTGCGCGGCTGGTTGGCAGGGCGAGACTCTGATGCTGCTGGCCGGGCATCCGCAGGACGGTGGTTTTCGCAGGTACGGGGAACGGCTGACCGCCCGCCTGCGAGCGGACGTGTGGGTGCTGCCGCCGGACGCCGACTTCACGGTGGTGGACGGGGAGCCGTGCGCGGTGGACCGTCGAGGGCAGCCAGTGGAGTGGGAGCGTCTCGCCACCGGAGCGGTGGAGTCGGGCTGGAGAAGCCGGAACGGCCTGCTGAGCCCGGCTGTCCCGGCTTCGGGCTCACCCGCTCCGGCGGTGCTCGCGGGCATCGAACCCACGCCGGGACTGGTCACCACACTGCCGGCTCTCAGGCGTGCCGGTGCCTCTGTCCGGCGACTGTCCCGACGAGTTCTTCCGACGCCGGCTGAGGCCCCGACGCCGGTTGAGGTTGCCGCCCCGGAGGTGAAATCCGTCGAGGTCGCCGTCCGGGAACCGAAACCCGCTCCCGCTCCCGCTCCCGCTCCGGACGCCACGCCACCCGACGATCCGCCGGGCGGCCCATCACCAGTTCTCACCACCACGCGCAATCGGGTACGGCACGGCCTCTACTGGCTGGCTGACCGCCCGCGGGTCAACTCAGAACCGGTTGACCTCTACGTGATCTGCGAGGGAGATCCGGTACGAGCGGCCGACGAGGGTGTTCGTACCCCGCACCTGTTCGCGGTAGGCCTGCTGCACCCGCCCGCCTCCGGCACCTTGCGGTCGGACGAGAGCCTGCTGCGGGTACGGGTAGCGCCGGGCGGGGCCGTCGACCTGTCCTCCATCGACGTGTATGTGCCACCCAGCGTGCAGTTGCTGCTGGACTGTCCCGGTGAGTTCTACCTGCTGCCCGCCGGTCTGCTGGACCGGGCCCGGCCGCTCGACGGCTGGCGGGTCAACCCGGCCGGCGGGTACGCCGCGTGTGACCCGTTCGGCGGCGGCCGGTCGCTGATGCTGCGCATCACCGGAGCGCCGCACGGCGTGCAGGGACTCCCGGTCGATGTGCTTCTGTGGCCGAGCAGCGCAGCCGAAACGGCGTACGTTCTGCTACCCGTCACCTGGATGTCTCCGGACGGCGCCGTCGCCCTGCTCGCGGCGAAGCCCCGGCCCCGAGCCGGTCATCGGCTGCTTGAGCTGCGGGTGCCGCGACGACAGGCCGTCAACGTCAGCGAAGCCGCGCGCCAACTAGTCGGCCTGCCTGCGGTGCGCTCGGCCGCCGCCGACCTGGTCGCTAGGCGGATCAAGCTGGTCCTGCCGGCCTGTGAGCACGAGCGGGTAGAGGTCCGGCAGGTGCTGGCCCCGGGCCGTTTCGGCTGGCAGGAGGTCCCAGGAGAGGGCGGCGGCGTGCTGTCCGCGTACCTATCCGGAGACCGGCGGTGAAGCGCCCATTGCGCTGATCTTTAGGCCGCGCCCTGGGCCCTTCTGGGCCTTTGGGCTCAGTCGCCCGGGACTGCCGGGAAACTACCTTTCCCCGCATCACCAGCCGGAAGAAACAGGCGGTGGCCGGCGCAGTTGCCGGTGGTGGACAGCGGAGGGATGCCGGCGATGAGCGTTGCGACGTGTACGAGGCCCTTGGTGGACCCGGCGGTGCGGGAACGGCGGATGGGCGTGATCTTCCAGGCTAACGCGGCTCCGCTGCGGCAGTATCTGGTGCGGCTGACCCGGGGCCAGTACGAGGCGGCCGAGGACCTGCTGCAGGAGACCATGCTGCGGGCCTGGCGCAAGATGGACGACCTGCCCGACGACGACGTCTTGGTGCGCCGGTGGCTCTTCACCGTGGCCCGCAACCTTTCGATCGACGCGATTCGCGCCAAGAAGGCCAGGCCTGCCGAGGTGTACGGCGACCTGGGGGTATGCACGGCACCGGTCGAGGACGACGTGGACCGTCTACTGGACCGGCAGGTGTTGCGCGACGCGTTGCTGCGGCTCACCGACCAGCAGCGAGCGGTACTCGTGGCGCTCTACTGCCGGGATGCCTCGGTGGCGGACACCGCCGTAGGTCTGGGCATCCCGGAGGGCACGGTCCGCTCGCGATCCTTCTACGCTCTGCGCACCGTCCGCGAAATGCTGAGCCGCCAACGTGCCCTAGGCGCCGTTCAACAGCCGTAGGGCCTCCCTGCGGCCGTGCACGCCAAGTTTGACGAAGCCGCGGCCGATATGGTTACGGGCCGTCTTGTCGGTAATCTTGAGCGCGCAAGCGATGGCGGCAACGGACAACCCCTGGCAGAGAAGCTCCAGCACCTGCCGCTCACGCGGGGTGAGCGCCGCCCTCGCCGGATCAGGCCGAGGGCCGGGCGACGGCCGGCCCGAACAGGCGTGGACCTCCGTGAGGGCGGACGAGGCGGCGATCGGGGACAGCCATGCCAGTCCCTTTGCCACCGCGTGGACCGCGCCCAGCAGGTCGGTCGGTTCGAAGTTGCCGTAGACCAGGTACCCGCGGGCCGGCTCGTGCAGCAGGGCGGCGACGGCGTGCGGCTCGGTCACGCCGGTCAACAGGATCACCTGGGACCAGCGCGCGAGCGCCTCGATCCTGCCCGGTGTTGTCATTCTGTCGTCGATCAGGATCACGGCCGGCCGCAGCCGGCCGGCCTCGGCAGTCGCATCGGCGGTGTTGCCGATGACCCCGACCACCCGCACCGGGGGGCGGCCCCTGAGATGGGCCAGCATTTCCGCACGCCCGGCCGGCTCGGGATGGGCGATCAGCACCTCGATCGAGTGGGGGACTGGCACGTGCACGCCTCTGGTCCGAACGGCTGGCGTCTGCCGGGGGCGGCGTCGGCCACGGCGAGCATCTCGCCCGCTGCCCACACGACGAAAACCGGGACCATCGAGTTCACTCCGGATTGCGCGCGTGTTTCATCGTCGACCCGTCCACCGCATCGCGGCCTCGGTCCGGTTCGCCACCCCGAGTTTGGTGAGGATGTGGTTGAGGTGGTTTTTCACGGTTTTCTCGGTGATCAGCAGACGCCGGCCGATGGCGGCGTTGGAGAGTCCGCCGCAGATCAACTCGAGGACGGCTTGTTCTCGGGCGGTCAGCCCGAAGCTCTCCCGCTCGCGGAGCAGCCGGTCGCCCTGGTCGGCGACGGCACGCTGCTGGACGGCGTGTTCCCGTAACACCGAGATGGCTACCGACGCGACCGCAGGGGAGAGCCAACTGCTTCCGGACGCCACCGCGCGGACCGCGCGCAGCAGTTCCGCCGGGTCGAACTCACCGTGTACGAGATAGCCACGGGCGCCGCCGAGCAGCATTCCGGCGATCACCTCCGCGCTGGAGTCACTGGTCATCACGAGTACAGCACTGTACTCAGCCAGGCGGCCGATGACGCTGAGCCCGTCGGCGATCGGCATCCGGTGGTCGAGGAGGGTTACGGTCGGGCGTAGCCGCTGGACCGAGGCGGTCGCAGTGCGCCCGTCAGGAGCCTCGCCCACCACGCGGATGTCGTCCTCACTGGCCAGGAAGACCCGGATAGCCGACCGGACGATGGGGTTGTCGTCGACGATCAGAACGTCGATCATCGAATTGTCGCCTGCTCGGCCCAAGTGTCCACGCCGACCGGCACGTCGGCCTGAACCAGAGTGCCGGCGCCAGGCCGGGAGGTGACGTGCAGGCTGCCGCCGACCGTCCGAACCCGCTCCGCCATGCCCACCACCCCGAAACTTCCGCGGGACGACAGGTGTGACAGATCGGTGGGCGGAACAAAACCGGCGCCGTCGTCGCGCACCGTCAGCCGTACGCCGGTGGGGGACCGTCCGAAGGTGACATCGACATGCCGGGCCGCAGCATGTCGTTGCACATTGCGCAGCGCCTCATGTAGGACTTGGGTGAGTTCATAGCGGGCTGCCAGCGATGGTTCCACCACACCGATCGCCGTCAGCCGCAGACCGATGCCGCTGGACCCGCTCCAGTCGTCGCACACCCCGCGGACGGTTTCGGTGAATGGCCTGTCCGGAACGTCGCGGCGCAGCGCGCCGAGCAGTTCACGGGTCTCCCGGACGGCCGCGTCAGCACCCTCTGATACGGTTACGGCGAGCTGCTCGGCCAGGGCGGGCTGACGGCGCAGTGAGGCCGGCAGAGCCACTGCGGCGAACGAGATTCCGCGAAGTGTCTTGGCTACCGAGTCGTGCAGCTCCCGGGCGAGCCGGGCACGTTCCGAGGCGGCCGCGGAGCGCTGCGCCGCGATGGTGACCTCGACTGAGAGTTCCAGATAGCGGTACATCGTCGCGGTGAGTGCGGCGGCGCCGAGCCCGTACACCAGATTCAGCATCGGTACCGCGACCAGGAACGGAGCTATCAGTTCCCGGGCTTCCGGCTCGATGCCTTGCAGCAGTTGAAGGGTCACCGACAGACCGAGGACGGAATGGGCGATCCAGAGCGCCGCGCCGCTGGTTCCGAGCAGCACTCCGGCGAGTGCGGCGGATCCGGCTGCATAGCAGAAGTACGCCACTCCGGCCTTGCCGACGACCAGGACGGCGACGACCACCAGGGCGTCAGCGGAGAGGATGCCGAGCCGGCGGCGCAGCACTCCCGGACGCCGGTTGAGCACCACCAACCCGGCGACCGTGCTGACCGTGATCAGGCCGAGAGCATGTGCCGCGGCGGTGGGATCGGCGGTCAACTGGATGGTCACGATGGTCGCGGTGCCCGCGATCACGAGCCGGCCGATCAGCACCGAGCGGGTGACCGCGGTCGCGGCGATGAACCGCTTCATCAGGTGATGGCGAGCATGTCGATGTCAGGGGCGTTACTGTCGCCGTAGACGGCGATCGTCGTCGGGCCTGCCCGGACGTACGCGTCGACGCTGATCTTCTGGGGCGTCTTCCAAGAGGTGCCGGTCACCCTTTCGGCGGCTATCATGACGATCCCGTCCGTTCTTCGGACACCGGGACGGTCACGTCCACGTCAACCCGGCCGAGGTAACGCACCCGCTCCCCGCCGCCGGATGTCTCACAGCCGGGGAAGGAGGCCCCGTTGCTGGCCATCGCGTCCTCGGCCTGCACGGCGATCGGGGTGAACGTCGACGCGGGTCCCGCCGTGTTCCCGGGGATGGTGGTCGCGGTGCGCCTGGGCGTTATCGCCGGCCTGGTAGGGCTGACGGTGCCTCGGATGGTGGTCGCGGGGCCGGACGGAATCGTCATGGGCAGCGGGGCTGTCATGGCAGTGACGCCGGTGGGGCTGGTTGAAGCGGCCGGCGGGCCTGAGGGCGGTAGCGCCTCCCGCTCGGGGGCGTTCGGCCAGGACGGCTCGGCCATGATCAGCGGCGGGACGACGAAAGCGGCGGTGCCGACGGCGACAGTGACGGCGGTCGTGCTAGCCCAGTGGCGGAACTGCCCGCGGCGAATCGGACTCGGTGGCTCCCCGAGCAAACGCCGAAGCAAGTCACCATGAGTGCTCACCCGAGCGGCGGCAGGTGTGGCACCACCGTCGGCCGGTGGAGCGGAGTCGCTCTGCACCGCGCTCTCCTAGGGCCTAGTTTCGGGACGCAGGGACACTGTACTCAGTAGAGTCGACCTTGCGCAATTCGTCGCAGCAGGAAACGAGCACGCCCCACCTGCGGGCTAACGACCTCGTGCATGGTTGTCGGGAGGGCCAGTCACCTCATCGGCGGTGAGGTTTGGCTGTTAGCGCCTTGAGTGGCTTGGTGGCGTTCTCGGTGCGGTCGGTGTGTTGGTGGTCCGACAACGGGCCGGTGATCGCGCGGATGGTGGCGTCGAAGTGTTCGCGTCGGCCGTGGTAGCGGGCCAAGATCGGCCAGTTCTTCAGGTGTCCATTGACATGCTCCACGTGGATCCGCTGTGACGAGTGCCGTTTGCGGGCCGCAGCGTGCGCGGCGATGACGTTCGGCGGCAGTGACTTCTGGTGTTCGCGCGCCTTGGGCTTCGGTGTGATCACCACGCCGGCGGTGTCGGTGCCGAGTCCTTGATAGCCGGCGTCGGCAAGGACTCGAACCCCGAGCGGCGCGTGGAGCAGGAGGTCGACAAGGCCGACGCTCCGCGCCCGGGTGAGGTCGTGCATCGAGCCCGGGCGAGTCTCGCCGCAGAACAGCAGCCGACCAGCCGGATCGCAGATCACCAGGGCCTTCATCGTGTTCAGCCGCGCTTTGCCGGATACGAAGCGGTCCCTACCCGCCCGGCCCTCGACCGGTCGGCGGACCCGCAACCCGGTGGCGTCCATCAACGCTCACGGGTGCTGACCCAGATACCCGACCACGTCGGCGAGTGTGCGCAGCCGGACTCCGTCATACACCCGGCAACCCCGCTCGGCCAGCAGCGGCCGCACCTCGGCGACGCTGCGGGTGACCATCGAACGGTGGACCCCGAAGCAGGCTGCTACCACGTCATGGCCAACCCGTGCCGCAGGCACACCAGCGTGGCCAGCAACCGGTCAGCGAACCCGAACCGACGCTTCGCACCCACGCCAACACGGCGGCGACGCGTTCGCGTCCGCGTCCGCGTCGCGAGCCGATCACGGTAGCGGGCCTGCCACCGTGATCTCAACTCCGCGACCAGGCCCGCTATCACCTGCCGGGACACACCTGTCATCCGAGGGTTCATCATGATCGCAGCACCAAGCATGATGCCAACATCGATCATCGATGCTCAAGGACTCGCAACCGTGCACGAGGTCGTTAGACGTAAGAAGCGGGCCGAGCCGTCGGCGGAGGCCGCAGCCGAGTTGGTCCGGGCGGCCAAGGAACAGGGCTTGTCGCTGACTGGCCCGGATGGGCTGCTGCGGCAGTTGACCAAGACTGTCCTGGAGACCGCGTTGAACGAGGAGATGACCGAGCACCTCGGTTATGCCAAACACGAACCCGACGGCGCCGTGGCGGGCAACATCCGCAACGGCACCAGGGCGAAGACGGTGTTGACCGACATTACCGGGCCGGTGCAGATCGACGTGCCGCAGGACCGGGCTGGCATGTGCGAGCCGCAGATCGTCCGCAAGCGGCAACGCCGCCTGTCCGAGGTCGACGAGGTCGTGTTGTTGCTGTATGCCAAAGGGTTTGACGACCGGGTAGATCAGCGCGCACTTCGCCGAGATCTACGGCGCCTCGGTCAGCAAGAGACGATCTCCCGGATCACCGACAAGGTGATCGAGGAGTTGACCGACTGGTCGCACCGACCGTTGGATGAGTTGACGATCTCGCGAAGCCGGCAGCTCGTTTCCGCTGGTAGTAGTCCTGTCCCGGGGTTGCTCTTTTGATTTGGGCCATGGCCATGACGTGCAGCGCGTAGTTGAGCTGCCGGTCGCCGGCGCGCGATAGGCGGTGCCGTTGGACGTCACCGGACGAGACTTCTATCGGCGCGACCCCGTAGTACGAGGCGAACGCGGACTCCGACCGGAATCTGCTGACGGCGCGAGCGCGGGCCAGGATTTTTGCAGTCTCGGATGCCGTGCAGCTCGGTCAGGGTGGTGCCGGAGGTTGTGACGGCGGCGGACAGGGTTGCTGTTGCTTCGGTGATGCGGCGGTCGAGGCGGCGGACTTCGTTGAGCAGGTCCACGGCGACCTGGCGCAGAGTACGGGCCAGTGCGGCGCGGGGGCGGATGCTGCGCAGCGCGGCGGCTGCGGTCTCGGTGGTGAGCGTGCGGGGCAGGCCGCCGGCGATCAGCTGGGCGAGCAGCGCGTGCAGCCGTTTAATGGTCTGGGTTCTGGTGCGGACCAGGTCGTCGCGGTGGTCGGTGAGGCATAGCAGGGCGGCGATCGCTTCGTCGATGGCAGCGGTGTTGAGGCGGGTGGCAGTGTGCGTGGCGATGCCGACCGACAGGGCGTCGGGCTGGTCGGTTTTGCGGCCGTATCCGGTCGAGAGCATCCGGACGCGACGGGCAAGCTTCACGGGTACATCGACCACGCCGATGTGGTCGGTGCCGCCTTCGATGCCCAGGAGGCGTGTGACCAGCGGCTGGCGAAGCAACGTGGTTGCCGATAGCCGTCGCGTTGACCTCGACGCGGATCGCGGCCAGGGGCTGGGGGCGGTTGTCCACCGCGACCGCCCTCCAGGACGCCTCTGGGAATCAACCGCGATGATGACCGGAGCTGGTGCTGAAGGCAAGGCGGGGGCCACCGCGGTCTCCTTGGGGCCGGGGGAAGGAGATCCGGCGAGGAGGGCAGACCAACTTTGGGCTAAACAGTCCTCTCTCGAGCCGCTCTCGCCGGCGCTCGTGGCCGGGGCGCAGGCCATTCGAGGGCCAGCCCATGGACGGCAGGTGTTTCCCGAGCGACCCCAACCACAGCCTCCGAAGATCATGCCAGCAGACCCCGATCTCCGCCACCAATTCAACAAGGTGGTGTTTTCGGATCTTGGGGTAGGTTTCGGCGGCGGGGAAGCGGTCGCTGGAGGTGATGGTGAAGGCGTTGAACGGAGGTTTCGAGCGCATCGTCCATCGGGTCCTGCCTGCTCCGGTGGGGTCCAGGAAGCGGGTCACCAGGTACAGGCACTTCAACGCGGCCAGCTCGTTCGGGAAGTGGCCGCCGGCCTGGACCGCGCGTCGGTAGTGTGCGTGGGCGGCAGCTTCCGGCTCACGCCGGTGGCGCTGTACTCCGTCGCGGTCACCCTTGGCGTGGGCAACATAAGCTTCGCTGAATATCACGAACTGGAGGGGTGGAACCAGGTCTACGAGATGCAGCCACCGGCGTCCTGGAGAACCCCGGCGTGACCGAGATCAGAAGACGCGGCGGCCGGAAGCCCTGTCATCTCCGGCGCCACCGTTGGTCGGCGCCGCCGTCGCAGGTCCGGGCGTATGCCCGGCCGGTCGAGTCGCTGGCGGCGCAGATGGCCGAACCGTTGGTCCGGTCGTGCCAGCCGCGCAGGGACACGCTGGAGAACCCGTCCCCGACACCGTCGATGATCTTAGCCGGGTCGTCGACGGCGCAGCTTCCGGTGTCTAGACCGGGGACGGCGGTGCCGGAACCCCGGTAGATTTGCAGGCAGCGCCCGGTTGCCGCGTTCCGGAACGTGAACCTCCCCGCACCGTCGACCGCGTCGGTGGTGCCGTAGTCCGCGATGATCCAGATCTGGTGCGCGTCGCCACGCTCACACAGCGTCGTGAAGACCTGGCCCGCAGCGAGGCCTCCGAGGCACTGGCCCGTCGCGTAATTCTGCAGCACGCCCCGCAACAACTCCTCAGTTGCCGTCGGGGTACCCCGTTTGACTGACGAACTGGTCGATCTGGCCGCGGACGAAGGCGATGCGCTGGGTGAGTTGGCCTTCGACGATGCGCTGGGCACCGGGGCGGACGACACCCGGTCCGGCACGGCCGACGAAGGTAGGTCGGCCGCCTCGGCCTCGAGTGATTCCCTGGGTGTCGGACCAGACGTCTTCTCGTCCGGCACGATCAGCGGTGGCACCGCGACGGCGGCCAGCATGATAATCACAGACAGGGAGATAGTAGGCGGCCACCACCGCCACGGCCTGGTCGCGGTCGAGACAGCGTCCTGATGCCGCTCCGACGTGTCAATCTCCACCTGCTCGTTCATCGTACGGCGCATGCGCCTTCCCGTAACCGGCTCCGCGGGGCCCGCCCTTGCACCCCTGCGGCACACGGGTCACCGGCCGAGTTGCCATCGAAGAGAGGTTTCTAGCACTCGCTCTCGGATTGTGCCACCAGGTCGCAGGCCGGGCAACAGTCGGTGCCCCGGCAAAGTCGTATGGTGTCTGACTTGTAAGGCTTGGAGTTGGTTGCGTCCACGGGAGTGGTGTACGACTTGCACGTGATGGGCGTGTTGCGTAGATGGGAGGCGGCCATGGCGTCGATCCTTCAAGACGGCCAAGTCAGAGTAGGAAGAGAGAACGCGATGGCCGCATCAGAGAGTGTGAACCCTGTTGACTGCTGCGTGAGCAGATCGAGGGCGCGTCGCCGGATGTGTTGCAGGCGATGATCAAGGCGTTCGTGCAGGCGGTGATGTCCGCGGAGGCGGACGCGATCTGTGGCGCCGGCTATGGGCAGCGCAGCGACGAGCGGGTCAACTCCCGCAACGGTTATCGGCCGAGAGAGAGTGGGACACCAGGGCGGGCACGATCGACCTGGCCATCCCGAAGCTGCGGCAGGGTAGCTACTTTCCGGACTGGTTGCTGACGCACCGCCGTCGGGCCGAACAGGCGTTGGTCTCCGTGGTGGCCACGAGTTACCTGCTCGGGGTGTCGACCCGTCGGGTGGAGAAGCTGGTGGAGCAACTCGGCGTCAGGCAGTTGTCGAAGTCGCAGGTGTCGGAGATGGCCGCGCACCTCGACGTTCAGGTCGAGGCGTTTCGTAACCGGCCGCTGGACGCCGCGCATTACCCGTTCGTGTGGATGGACGCGTTGACGATGACGGTCCGCGAGCACGGGCGGACGGTCAACGTCCACGCGCTTGTCGCGGTCGGGGTCAACGCCGACGGCCAACGTGGAGTCCTCGGCGTGGATGTCGCCTCGGATGAGGACGGCGCCGGCTGGTTGGCGTTCCTGCGGTCGTTGACCGCCCGCGGCCTGTCCGGCGTTCAGCTGGTCATCTCTGATGCCCACCGTGGTCTTGTTGGCGCGATCGGCGCCGCTCTGCCCGGCGCCGCCTGGCAACGCTGCCGCACCCACTACCTGCGCAACTTGCTCACGAAGGTCCCGAAGTCGGCGCAGCCATGGATCGCCACCCTTGTTCGGACGATCTTCGACCAACCCGACGCCGACGCCGACGCCGTCCGAGCCCAGTTCGACCGGGTCGTGACCACGATCGAGGCGAAGTTCCCGGCAGCGGCCGAACACCTCGACGCCGCCCGCGACGACCTACTCGCGTTCACAGCCAGTGGCCATACCCATCGACCGTAGCGGGTAGGGAGGCCACGGCCCCGTCGTAGAGTCGCGGGCCTTTGGCGCCGATGTACGCGATCGCCGCCAGGACAGCCCGGTCATCAGCCCGGCGCTTCCCACCGCCCTGAGGCCGTTTCGCAGCAACCGGCATCAACGGTTGCGCAACCACCCACAAGTCCTCCGGTGCCCAGGTCTGGATCATGTCCTCGACAACATTCGCCACTTAGAACTCCTAACTCTTTGAGCGCTGCAGCCGGTGCCAGCAGACAATGGCGCGGGCAAGGGTGAGGAACGCTGCGTGGATGTCGTCACGGATCTCCCAACGGATCCGCAGGCGACGGAACCAGTGCAGCAGAGCGATGGTTTGCTCCACGACTCAGCGTCGGGTCCCGAGCCGAGAACCGTGCGGGACGCCGCGTCGGGCGATGACGGGTGTGATGCCACGCGTCCGCAACTCACGGCGGTACTTGTCGAAGTCGTAGCCGCGATCTGCGTAGATTCGGTCGGGCCGTTGCCGGGGCCTGCCGCGGATGCCCATGATCCGGGGGACCTTGTCGACCAGGGGCAACAGTTGGGTGACGTCGTGACGGTTGCCGCCGGTCAGACTCGCGGCGAGAGGGATGCCGCCCGCGTCAGTCTGCTCACCAGTTGGCCGATGGGAACGGGGACGCTATGACCGGGCAGCGTCACTGTGGTGTTCTGCGTGATGCGGGTGCCTACCGGCAGACGGTTCAACGCCTGCGCATAGACCTGATCGGAATTCCTAGCCTCGGTCTTTCATGAGTTATTGATCTTGGTGTGGTGGGTTCGGCTGGCGGTGTTTCTGCCGGTAGGCATGGTTTGGGCCCGACGCGTGGCCGGGTTCCTCGAAGCTGTTGCTGGGGCGGGGATTGTGGTTCAGGAAAGGGGTCGGG
>NZ_JBITGE010000063.1:0-16122 GCF_044456785.1 Micromonospora sp. NPDC050795
GCCGCGATCTGGCACAACCGGACCACCGGCCAGCCCGTGACGAGATCCCTGATCGCCTACGACCACTGAACCAACTTCGGACTTACTCGTCTAGACCTGGGCGCCGTTCCAGTGCAGGTCGCCGCCGGGCCAACGATCGAACGGCTCGGTCACCGGCAGCACGAACCAGCCGTCGCTGCTGTCCGTCACCCGGGCCGGGTCCTCGACGTCGAGCGGGCAGTAGAACGAGCGGGTCGGTGGCAGTGGCTGCCACCCGATTGAGCGGTAGTAGCCGCGTACCGGCTCGTTGCAGCCGAGCAGCCCGAACGGGACCGCCAGCTCGTCCAACGCCGCCGCGATACCGGCACCAATCTGCCGGCCGATCCCGGAACCCTGCCGGTCGGGACGTACCGCAACCAGTCCGACCACGGCCACCAGTTGCTCGACCGTCCGGTCGGGACCGACCACCTGGATGAAACGGCGCAGCACGCCGGCATGGGCGGCGACCCCGGCGTCGTCCCTGATCGTGACCCGCAGCTCGGGCCGGGCGCCCGCCCAGCTCCGCCGCCCCTCGAAAGCGCCAGGGTAGGTCGGGAACGCTGCCCGGAGGGTGGCCGCGATCTCCGCGTGCCCGGCCGGGTCCAGTGTGCCCTCCCGAGCGAAGGTCCAGGGTGTCATGCGGCCGATTATAGGCAACCGTCGCCCGGTCGCAGGCCGTCAAGATCGCCGTCCGTCGCCTGCAACAAAGTTGCCCGATGCCAACGCTTACCCGATGCCGGCGAGTCGCGGCGAGCAGGAGCGGGCCGTGGCGGTGTCCGGTGAACACCACAGCTGCGGACGGACCCCGTCGTCAGGGCAGGAGCGAGCGCAGCATCAGTGACAGGTAGCGCTGGGAATGCGCTGCGGCGCCGGGGCCGGCGGCCAGGACGACGCCGTGGTGCGCGGCGATCAGTAGCCGGAAGTCGGCGACGGTCAGGTCGGCGCGGACGGTCCCGGCCGCCTGCGCTTGCTTCAGGAGCTGGGCGATGACACGTTCGGTCTCCTGCCGTTCGTGGTCGAGCCCGTGCCCGGCGACCACCGCGTTGACGTAAGCCCTGGTGAAGCCTCTGTCCTGCACCTGATATGCGCAGAGCGTACGGATCAGCTCCCGCAGCGCACGCGCCGGATCAGGGTCACGCAGGGCTGCGGAGTGCATGGCCGCGCAATCGTTCCACTGATCGGCGTATGCGTTGGCGATGAGGCTGTCCCGCGTGGGGAAACGCCGGTAGACGGTGGCGACGGACACGCCGGCGTCGCGGGCGATCCGAGCCACCGTGACGTCCTCACCTTTGTCGGCGAAGGCGCGCCGTGCCGCGGCCAGGATCCGCTGTCGCTTCTCCTCGGCGTCCCAGCGCATCGGACGAGCGTACGCGCGGAACCCTCCCCTGCACGCGGAAGTGCGGCAACTGGAGGTCGGCTTCTCTCAGTGCGTTGCGGCACGGCCGACAAGGGCTGGATGGTCGGTCCGGTTACCGATACGAGGAGCAGGAGACAAGAGTTGAGAACAACAGATGGCACCACCAGCCTCGTCACCGGCGCGAGCCGGGGCATCGGTCGCGCGATCGCCAAGCGCCTCGCCGCGGACGGATCGCTGGTCGCAGTGCACTACGGCACGAACGAGTCTGGTGCCGAGGAAACCGTTGCTCAGATCATCGAGGCGGGTGGCGCGGCGTTCGCGGTCGGCGCACAGCTCGGCGTCGTGGGTGACGCCGATCGACTCTGGGCCGCCGTGGACGCCGGGTTGGCCGAGCGTGGCGTACGGCCCGGAGTTGACGTGCTGGTGAACAACGCGGCGATCGGAGGGGCCACGCCGACTCTGGCCACCGCACGGCCGGACGATTTCGACGAACTGTTCGCGATCAACGTCAAGGCGCCGTTCTTCGTGGTTCAGCGTGGAGTAGACCGGCTGCGGGACGGCGGCCGGATCGTCAATGTCTCGTCCGTCGCCACCCGGATAGCGATACCCGACACGCTTGTATACGCCATGACGAAGGGGGCAATCAACACGTTCAGCGTCACGTTGGCGCAGGAACTTGGTGCCAGGGGTATCACGGTGAACGCGGTGATGCCTGGGACCACCGCCACCGAGGTCAACGCGGCGTGGTTCGACGCCCAGCCGGCACTCCGTGAGGCCGTGACCGGGCTATCGGCCCTGCGCCGTGTTGGAGAACCGGAGGATGTCGCGGACGTGGTCGCCTTCCTTGCCTCTCCGGCGGGCCGTTGGGTGAGCGGCCAGGTGATCGACGCGTCCGGAGGGGCTCATCTCGGCTTCTCCGTCGGCCAGGGGCCGCCGGAGAAAGTGTGACTGCTTCATCTACGGCGTGGGTCGGGCTGGCGGGGGCCGGGCCGACGCACACGTCCGTCCCGCGTTGAGGCATCAGGGTCCGAGGGGACTCGCAGGTGTCACATCGTCGTTCTTGGCCTGGCGAGCGCTTCGTTTGAACCAGAACGCCAACCATCTGCCCATCGTGCTCGACGCACTGAAGGCGCAACGATCGCCAGAGTTCACGCGTCGAGAGGCGGAGCTGTGGGAGGAGCTGCCCAAGCATGACGTCGCCAGGCCAGGCAGCCGCCACCGCCGGCCGGTCTCCGGCTGGTGGACCCGGTGGTCGCCACGTTCGGCAGGGACCTCGCGGTGGTGACGAACCGCTTCGGGTACGCCAGCGGCGCGCCCACCGGACGGCAGACCCAGATCCGGGTACGCCTACCCGTCGGCTGGCGGATCGTCACCGCCCACATCTTCGTTCCGGGCTGCCCGGTGCGGGGAGCTAGTTGATTCGGTGGGCGCTGTAGATGTACATCGGAGGTGAGCCAGCAGCCCGGTACCACAGGAGGCCGGCCGCACTGGTGCAGCGGCCGTTCATCGAATAGGTGTAGGCCGAAAAGGCGTAACCAATCACCGGGGATGTGCTGCTGTAGCCGGAGCGGAATGGTGACATGTCCGCGAACCGCATGTTGATGGCCGAGCTGTTCGTACAACCGGCGGCGAGCGCGGCACTCGGCACGGCCAGCACGCCGAGCGGGAGCATGACGGCTGCTGCCAGCGCCAGTGATTTCTTCAAGACCTGGCCTCGCTTCCTCTGTTGAGCTGTGGTCGGCACTCAGCGTATGGGTGCCAATTCGGCGATCGCTATGGTCGGGATGTTCGCGCATGTCCGAGGTTGTACGAACACTTGCCACCGGGGCGGATCTCCTGACGTCGAAGGCTGTCCTAGCTGGAGTCTCACACCCATCGATCACTGGGCCTGCGGGCAATCAGTGCGGGCTTCTGCAAGCAAGCTCAGCCGCAGCGCGCGGGTCAGCGCGCGCGGCGCCGACTCCGAGGGCATCGACGTACTGATCGACAACGCCGGGCACATGCTCAGCGGCGCGGTCGAGGAGGTCAGTTCCGAGCAGGCCCGGGCCGTGCTGCCGGGCATGCGCAGGCGCCGTTGAGTGACCTGGCTGCGACCCGCAAAGCGCAGCGAGGCTCGCCATGCGGACGGCTGGCACGACATGGACCTGCACACCAGCGCACGGGTGCGCGGTCGCGGCGTTCGGCGGTGAGAACGTCGCGGTGGTGTGCGGGCGGCGTCAGTCAGCACACCGCCCGCACAGGCTTCTGTCAGGTGCCAGCGACCACGACGACGGCGCCCGTCGCCGCCTCGATGCGGTGGATCGGGTCGAACTCGGCGTAACTGCTACGGTCGGAACAGGTGACGCTGCCCTCGGCGACGAGGTCGTTCGTTGCTGAGGTGGCGGTGTTCCACCTCGTCACCGGCCCGCCCGAGTCACCGCCGAGCACGGGACCGTCCTGCGCGTGTCCGGTGACGGTGTCGACCTCCACCACCGGGGAGCCGGTGCATCCGGTGTTGCCGGTGTCGGTGACCTTGCCGTACACCAGGCCGCCGTTGGAGCCGGAGATGTAGACGGCGGAGCCGATGGCGGGCCACCCGGTCAGCTTCGCCGTGACGGGGTTGGCCGTCGACGTGTCGCGCTCGCCGAACCAGGAGTACCGGCTGAAGTAGGCCCCGTTCTCGCCGGCGACCATGGAGACGTCCGTGCCCAGGGTCAGGTAGTTCGAGCTGACGCGGAGGTTCCAGCCGCCGTTGTGCCAGAAGGTGGTGCCATTGGCACCGCAGTGCCCAGCGGTCGTCACCCAGTTGCTGTTCGTTCCCCCGCGAGTCATCCGGAAGCCGGTGGTGCAGTACGCGTTCACGGTACGCGGGTTGTCCCCCGCGGCGGTGACGTTGTAGTTGAACATCGCCAACCCGCCGTAGTACGGGCTGGTGTCGACCCGGCGGCTGGCGGGCGTGATCCCGGCTTGCGAGACCGATACCCGGGGAGTCACGCCGGTAGCCTTGACGGCCGCGGCGACGAGTGCGTCCGCGTCCCCGGAAGCGTGGATGACGACCTCTCCGGCCAGGCGGTCCAGCTTCACACGGTCAACGCTGTCGGCGTGGGAGCCAGCCCAGGCGCGGCTGGTTGCCAGCCGCTCGGCTGCGGCTTCCAGCCGCTTGATCGGTACCGCGGTGGTCTCGAACCGGACCGGGACCTCTCCCGCCTGGCGCGAGCGGGAGCCGACCGCGGAGCGAAGCCGGGCACCTTCGGCGTTCTGTACCTGGCGCACGACCAGTTGACCAGTCGCCTCGTCGAAGTAGGTGCCGCCCGCGCCGTCGGGGTGCGCGGCGGCAGCGGCTTCCAGTCGGTGGAACTGCGCGGTCATCGCCTCGACGTCGACTGCTGCGGCGAAGCCGGGTTGCGGGGCCGACCCGGCCGAAGACTCCTTCGCCTGAGCGGCGGACGGTGTGAGCGCGATCGTGGTGACTAGGCAGCAGAGCAACACCATGCTTTTACGCATGGAGCCTCCTTAGTGGATGGTGCCCGGATGGTGCGGTGATCGTATAGTCCCGATCGCGGCGGCGATGTCCCACGCATTGATAAACGACATAGTCTGACTTGCTTCATTCGTCCAGACACGAAACGGGTCCAGGGCCCCCACGCGGGGGCTCCTGGACCGGTGTACGACCGTGCGACCCGTCAGAAAACGTTCATGGCGATGCCGTTCGTGAGCGACGTGGTGCTCTGTACGCCGTCGATCTTGATCGGGTTGCCGGAGACGTGCTGCACGAAGATCCGCATGATGAAGTTACGGGTGCCGCAGGTCGGGTCGACCGGGATGCCGGACAGGGCGAAGTTCGCGACGTAGTGGTGCGCGTCGTCGCGGATCGTCTTGCGGGACGTCGCCGTGCTCGTCGTGCGACAGGTGTGCGCCGTCGTGTCCAGCTGGATCATCTCGAAGCGCGCATCCACCACAGCGTTCGTGCCGCGCGGCATTTCGTAGGCGTCGACGCTGCTGCTGCACGAGGCGGTACCGGTGTAGCAGGTCGTGAGCTCGAGATTGGCCAGCGCCTGGACGCTGATGGCGTTGCTGTGGGCGTTCCACTTGTACACGGGCGTGCCGTCGTTGTAGAACACCCAGGCCGTGGAGGTGCCCGCGCCGACGTAGGTGCAGGTGCTGGACGTCCCGGTGCTGTTGCAGGAGGGGTTCTGCCACCAGCGTGCGCCCACCTGGTTGGTGTCGCTCACCTCGAGCCAGGTGTTGGTGGCGACGGCGGTCAGATGGTAATCGGTGAGCGAGCTGGAGGCCGTGTATCCGTAGAGGCCGCAGGTGTAGGTGCCGGCCGACGACGCGGTGAACAGCAGGTCGGCGTAGATCGGCAGATGCCCCGGCGTGGCGTAGTACGTGGTGTCCGAGCCCTCGTGGTTGCGCGACGACGTTGAGGTGGTGCCGACCACGGTGCCGCCCGCGTCCACGCACTTGAGCGTGTTGTTCATCGCCACGATCTGCGTGACGCTGCTCGTCGCCTCAAGACGGCCCCGTACGTGCCTCGACTCTCCGGCCGAGAGCGTGACCGTTCGGCTCAGCAGGCGCTCCTCGACTCTTGAGTAGAAGTTGTTCCCGCTCGTCAGCGTCACTCTCGTCACCGGCCCCGCATCCGCCCGCGCGGCCTGCGCGGAGCCGGTGATGATCAGCAGCGCCACGAGCATGCTGAATGCTTTCCGCACGTGTCGACTCCTTCAGAGTTGAGAAAAGGCGCCCGGGAGGGTGCCGCGTCGGCCGAAGTCCCGGCCATGACCTGAATCCGACCGCAGTTCGAGGCGAGTGAATGTTAATGCCGGACGATGCCCCACCAGGGTGTCGTTACCGCGCTGCTGGTCGCTCGATGGTCAGCGGCCTCGCGAGGGGCGGACGGCGAAGCCGCTTCGCGTACCCGCTTCCGGCGAGCGGTGCAGCCGTGTCGATGGCACGATGCTCTGGATCAAGCATGTTCATCGATCGAGGGGGGCGACGATGCACCGAGCAGACAGAGCTGTGGCCGGACGGCGTGCGCGACGGCTCACCGCCGGCGTGGTCGGCGCGTTGACCGTCCTGGCGGTCATCCCGGCGCCGGCGCGGGCGGCCACCTGGTCCCCGGTCCAGGTCGTGTCGGAAGCCGGTTGGAGCGGGCAGGACCAGCCCTTCGTCGCGGTCGACCGGCAGGGTGACTCGCTGCTCGCCTGGGCTGGCTGCGACAGCGCCGCGAGCGGCTGCTACGACCAGGTGAAGGCGCAGACCGTGTCGGTCGACGGCGTGCTCGGGCCGGTCCAGACCCTGTCGCCGCTCGGCGCGTCCGCGTCCTGGCCCAAGGTCGCGTCCGACGACGACGGTGACTCCGCGGTGGTGTGGACACAGGACGGCCTCGTGGCGGGCCGCCGCGTGTCCGCCACCGGCGACCTGGGGCCGCTGCGGATGATCACGACGTGGCACGGGGTCAGTCCGGCCGTCGCGGTCGACCCCTCGGGTCTGGCGCTGGTCACCTGGACGGAGATCCGCGACGGCGCGTACACGACGAAGGCACGCTACTTCGGCGCGGACAGCTCGCTCGGCCCGGAGCTGACCCTGGGCGTCGGCGTCGACCAGCCGGTCGTGGCCGTCGACCGCACCGGGACCGCCGTCGTCGCCTGGACGGAGAGCTACGAGCGGGTCGTCGCGCGCCGGGTCCGCCCGGAGGGGGTCTCACCGCTGCGCGTCATCGCCGGGACGGCCACCGATGTCAGGTACGCAAGCGTCTCGCTGGCTGTAGACCGGGACGGAGACGCCGTGATCAGCTACCGCTGGGTGAAGGCGGGTGAGCTGCCTCGCCTGCGGGTGCGGCACTACCGCCACACCGACACGTTGGGCAGCGTCATCAGCGTGTCGCCAGCCGCCCACGAGCTGACGCTCTTCGACGAACTCGCCGGCGACCTCGACGGCGACGCGGTGCTGACCTGGGGTCGCTGGACCTCCGACGGCAGGCAGGTCTTCGCCCGTTCGATCTCCAGCACCGGCACCCTCGGCCCGGTCACCCGGCTGGGTGCCGGCGACTGGCCGAAGCTCACCCTGGACGACGACGGCGACGGCCTCGTCACCTGGCAGGCACCCAGCCCGGACTTCTCGACAAGCCAGGTGCACGCCCGGACCATCGGGTCGGACGGCGTGTTCGGGGCGCCCGAAATCCTCGCCCCGGACGGGCGCTACGCGCAGCCGGCGTCCAGCCCGACGGGCCGATTCTCGGTGATCTGGCAGAAAGGGTCCTACCCGAGCGACATCCGCGCCCGCTTCGGCGGGCAGGCGAGCTGACGCGCCACCTCCACCGCACCCAGCGCACACGCGAGAGAGAGGACCAGTCGTCGACGGATGCCCGCCGAAGGCACGACGATGTCGGCAAAGAAGGATTGACCGCCTAGCCCTGTCACCAAGTATGCGTAGAAGGCTCGTCTCTGTGTCCAGACAGCGGCGAGGTCGAGCACGGCCAGATTGTCCCGAGCGTCCGCTCCAGGTCGCCCTCGGCGCCTTCCCGGATCGAAGGGCACCGGAACAGTCGTCGGTTCGGCGCCCCGATTCGTGGGGTACCTGCCAGAGTGGTTCATGCCCTTGAGCGCGTACCACCTCAGAACCTCGGTCGCCGTGTCCGACATTGAGAAGGCCGTGGCCTTCTACGAGGGCGCGCTGGGCCTGCGGGCGTTGCGATCCGGCCCCAGCGCCACCATCGCCGACGGAAGCCGCGTCTATGGCTCCGGTGGCGGGCCGGCGTTGAACGTGTACCAGTCGGTCACTGCCGGGAAGACCCCGGCGACGCTGGCGACGTGGTACGTCGACGACATCGACCAGATTGTCGACGAGCTCTCCTCGTCCGGCGTCGGGTTCGTTCGCTACGAGCAGCTCGAGCACGACGCCAAGGGGATCACCGCGCGGGCCGGAGGTGGGCGTATCGCGTGGTTCCAGGACCCGGACGGCAACACCTTCGCTCTCGAAGCCGACGTGTGACCTCCTGCCTCGCGATCGCTGGCCAGCTCCACAGCTAGCCTCGTCGCCACCCGGGCTGGTGGCTCGGTGGGTTTGCCACCAGTCCCGCGACCAACTCCGGGCGATGCCGTTCGCTCTGGGTCACCGCTGCTACTCGCCTCTGGATGCGGCCTTCTCGGTCGGCAGGTGCAGGTGTTGCAGGTCCTCTGGTACCGGTAGGTCCGGTCGGTAGATCAGCATCGGCGGCTGGCTGTCGGTGTCGGCGCGGGCGGCGGGAGCGTCGGCGAGGGAGAACTGGTCCCGGAGTCGGCCGAAGAAGTCGTCGATGTCGGCGACGATGAGCTTCGCGCGGCGTCGGGCGGGATAGACGGCGACCCAGTCGCCGGGGTCGAGGATTCCGTGTACGCGTCCGTCGACGACGACGGTGACCTGACCCGAGCGAGGGAGCACCTGGACACCGACTGGTTCGTCCGGGGCGGTGACGATGCTGCGGTTGAACGCCATGTGCGGGGCGACCGGGGTGAAGACGAGGGCGTTGAGGCGCGGCGACAGGACCGGTCCGCCTGCGGCGAAGGAGTAGGCGGTGGAGCCGGTCGGTGAGGCGACCATGACGCCGTCGGCGGAGTAGGTGGCGAACAGCCGTCCGGACAGGTATACGGCCACGCTGGTCTGCCGGTCCCGGCCGAGTTTTTCGAACACGACGTCGTTGAGGGCGTTCAAGCCCAACGGGACACCCCAACCCACTTCGTCGGGCGTGCTCGGCCGGGGGAGAGGCGGGACGGCATCGGGACCGCGGCCGTAGCGCAGCAGAGTCCGAAGCTCCGGTGGGATCTGCAGCGGTCGCGACGCCCGCAGGGTGAGCAGCATCCGCTCCTGGATGGGTGCGCGTCCGGCCAGGGCGGCGGCGAGCACCCTCGGCAGGTCCGTCGCGGCGAACGGGGTGAGGAAGCCGACCCGGCCGGCCTTCACGCCGAGAACGGGTGCGTCGGCCTCGACGGCGACGGCCGATCCGCGCAGGAGAGTGCCGTCGCCGCCGATGGTGACGACGAGTTGAGGTCGCTGCGCCAGCTCGGCCAGCACGTCGGCGGCGCTGTGCTCGTCCTGCCAGACGTTCAGGGTCTGCGACGTGGCACCGTGCTCGGCGCAGATCCGGGAGACCATCTCCGCCGTCTCGGCGGCCTGCGGCCTGGTCGGGTGTACGACAACGCCAACGAGCACTCGAACCCCTCCACGCCCTCTCGGCTGTCACCTCATCTGACGATGAAACCACTGGCATCACCCTACGTACCGGGCCTACGGCAAGGCGCGAAGCACTCCGATGCCGCTGCTGGCTTGATGACCAGAGCGGTCCGGAAGGCCTCGGCCATCTGACTCCTGTGCACCGGTGTGCTGTCAGCTGTCGCTGTGCTCCTGCTTCTCCGAGGAGAGGGAAGCTGCGGCGGGTTCGAAGCCGAACCGGCTCGAACCCGCCGCCCGACGGGGTGCAGGCGTCGAGAGCAGCTAGCGACAAGCGCTCCCCGGACGTGGGGGACGGCCGATGCCCTGTCTGGACCGCACCGGTCGCCCGTCCACTACGTCTGGGCTCGTACAAGCCCCACCGGGTGTGCGCCACGTCGATCTGGCCACTGTCGTTCCTTTCACCTCGCCCTTGCGGCAACGAGCACATCGCGTACGGGGTGTGCGCGACAAGGCTCTTCACACCGCTGATACGCAAGCCGGCCGGGAATTGACGCCGCCGATACGCCCGCTTGCCGTCAGGGGACCGGCGGAGCCGTACATTCGCTCTTGCGGCGGGTCGTGTGGGCCGTGGACGGTCGCAGCTGCGGCGCTCACCGTTCGGCTCTTCGTGCCGCTGACTGCCGCCGACCGCGACGCGGTGGCCGCCGAAGGTGCCGCGCTGCTGGGTTTCCTGCACCCGGACGCCGCGCCCGACGTGCGGCTCGTCGAGGAACCGGACGCCGCGCCCGACGTGCGGCTCGTCGAGGAATTCGAATAAGGGGGAGATCAGCACACGAACGACGCCTGCCGGCATCGCCGTCAGCTTCCCGCGCGGCGGCCCGGGCCAGGCCAGAGCTCAGTCGAGCAGATAGCTGGCAGGGACCGCGTCGGTCAGCCAGACGCCGTTCGCGCTGCGGTGGAACACGTGCCCGTCGGCGGCCATCGCCGCCGCGTCGACGGTGAGGATCACGACCCGACCGGCCCGCCGGGCACCGACCCGACGGGCGGTCTCGGTGTCGGTGGAGAGATGGACGTGGTGCCGGCCGCCACGGTGCAGGCCGGTGGCCCGGATCGACTCCAGCGCGCCGGCGCTGGTGCCGTGGTAGAGCCGGTCCGGTGGGGTCACCGGGGGCAGCCCGAGGTCCACCGGGACCGAGTGGCCCTGGTTGGCCCGGATTCGCAGCACCCCGTCGGTGCCGCGCTCGACAGCGAACCGCTGCTTGTCGTTGCCGGCGACGACCGCGTCAAGCTCGGCCCGCTCGATCCGTAGGGCGGCGAGCAGAGCGTCGACGGGAGTCCAACCGCCCGGGTCGAGCACCAGGCCGGCTCGGCCGGGGTCGTGCCGGAGGGCCATCGACATCCGTTTGCTCAACTTCACCAGGCGCTCGCGATCCACGGTCCCATTGTGGTCGGGGGCAGCGGGGTGGAACGAACGGCCCTGAGTGCCGCGCAAGCTTGCGGTGCTGCCGTTGTACTGATTTGCCGAGCTGAATGCTCCCTGACAAGGGCTTTGTGGCACGGCTACGTTGGGGCCCATGACGACGACCTTGGGCCGACTTGCCGGCGTCACGATAGATTGTCAAGATCCACAGAAGCTGGCTGACTTCTGGTCCGCCGTGCTCGGCGGCCGGGTGATGGAGTCCCTACCCGGCTGGCGGCGGGTCATCGTCACCGACGGCGGGCCGGTGTTGACGTTCCAACCGGTCCCGGAGCCCAAGGTCGGCAAGGTGCGTCTGCACCTGGACATCGCTGTCGCCGACGCCGGTGAAGCGGTGGACCGGATCGGGGCGCTGGGCGGCCGGTGGACCGGCGAACGGCACGACTACCCGGAAGGCGCGGTTCTGGTAATGGCCGACCCGGAGAGCAACGAGTTCTGCGTCGTGCAGTATTACCAGAAATGACGTCCCGGCGGCACGACCGACGAAAGAACGCGCACATCCGCCGCGATTGGAGCGCCACGAGGCGTGACTGTGGCGATACCGGTGGAGGATGTCCGCGCGGCGTCGGACGCGAGGTGTCGAGCCGGCATGCCGCAGGCCGGGGTGAGACGCGGGCCCACGGGCAGTGGGCGGGCGAGATCGATCTCGCCCGCCCACTCCTGTGGCGCGCCTCGTCGGGGTGCCTACTTCTTCCGTACCGTCAACGTCTGGTAGTCGGCGGCGTAGGGCTGATAGGTCGGGTTGCCGGAGTAGGCGACGTGGACCCGGTAGGCCCCGGGCTGCAGGTCGGCGGTCTGCAGTTCGACGACGGCCTTGCCGTGCGCCAGTGGCGCGACGTACGCGCTGCCGCCGAAGGTGACGGTGACCTCGCCGGTCGGGGTGGGAGCGTGCTGCTTCGGTCCGCCCGCCGGCCCGACGGTCACGTTCAGTGTGAACGTATCCCCGCGGACAACCGACGCCGGCGTGGCTTTCGCCATGACCTTGACGGCGGCCGGGCCTGAGGGCACCTCGAACGGCGCCGTACCGTCCGACGCCTTGAGGTAGTCGAAGCCGAGGTACTCGGCCTTGACCGTGCGGGGACCCGCGGGCAGACCCGTCGGCAGCGTGACAGTTGCCGCACCGTCGCTCAGGTGGGCGAGCTTCGACCACGAGCCGACGCTGATCCGTACCCGACCGCCGGTCTCGAACCCGTCAGCTGCCGTGACCGTCACGGTGGCAGTGGTCGTCTGGGCCCCGCTCGCGTACGGGGCGACAGCCACCTCGGTGGTGGTGGTGACGTCGCTGTTCGGGATTCCGCGGATGTCGTTCCACTCGCGGACGGTCAGCGGGATCACGGTGCCGTGCCGGGGACGGACGACACCTGCGTTGGTCATCGTGATCGCCTTGGCGTTCCACGTGGGAGCCTCGATGTTCTCGTGACACGCGGCCTGGTACCCACCACCGTTCGTGTACCGGTCACCCCAGAGGTAGAACTGGCCGGGGCAGGCGGTGTCACCGGGGTTGGTCTTGAAGATGACCGGTCCCTCGTACCCCTGGTTGGCGACCCACGTCGTGCGCCCTAGAGCTGGCGCGACCAACGTCCAGTTGTTGATGTTGCTGTCCAGGAAGTCGGTGTGCTTCTCCGAGAAGATGTCCGAGCCCTGGTTGCCGGCCTCGTTCTTGGTCACCCGGTAGTAGTGGTCACCGACGCGGATCGCGGTCGTGTCGATCCGCGACAGCGGTGCCGGATCTTGCCAGACCTGGGGAGGGGAGAACGTCTTGAAGTCCCGCGTCGTGGCGTACCACATCTGCGCGTTCCCCTGACCGGTGCGGTTCACGGGGTCGTTCCAGAGCGACTGGGCCCAGAACACGACGTAGGCGCCGAGCTCTTCGACCCACAGCGACTCTGGTGCGAAGGCGTTGCCCGCGTTGTCGGGTGCCACCTTCACGTGCCGCTGAGGGGTCCAGTTCACCAGGTCGTGCGACTCGAACACCTCGATGTACTGCGTGTCGTTGATGGCGTACCCGCCCTGGTCGTACCAGTTCAGGTCGGTGGCGATCATGTAGAACGTGTCGCCGTCGGGGGAGCGGACGATGTGCGGGTCACGAAGCCCCTGGTCGCCCAGCTGGGAGATGAGTGACGGCCGACCTCCGGTCAGACCGGTCCAGTCCAGAGCGGTGTTTCCGTTGGACGTGGCGAACATGATCTGCTCGCCGTCGGCGATTCCCTCTCCCTTGAAGTAGCCCATGAAGTACCGCTCGTACTCCTCTGATCGCGGCAGGGCGGTGATGGTCACCGGGAACGACTTCTTCTGCGAGGCCCTCCCCTTCTTGATGGTCGCCGTCAGGGTGGCGGCAACGTCCGCACGGCCGAAGGCCGGGCGGCTGACCACGCCCGTCGGGGTGACGAGACCGGTGGTCGACCTCCAGGTGATCGTGGATCCGAACTCGCCCTCGGCGGCGAGGTCGAGGTTTCCGCGTACGCCGTCGGCGCCGTCCACTGTCAGATCGAAGGCGTCACGGTCGACAGCCTGCGCATCATCGAACTCGGCCTTCACCACCACGGGGATTTCCCGTGTGGTGACCTCCTGCGCGCCCTTGCGGACAGTCGCCGTGAGCGTGGCTGTCGCGTCGGCCTGTCCCTGTGCGGGCCGGGTGATCCCGCCGGTCACCGCGACCTTGCGTGCGCTGGCGACGGCCGGCGGGGTGTTGACCTCGACGACGGACGGGTCGGAACTCGTCCAGGTGATGGCCGAGCCCGCCACGGAGCCGACCTTGGGCAGAACGAGGTCGCGTACCACCGCACTGGTGCGGCCGAGGTCGATGGCTGCGGCGTCGGCGCGAACGCCGTCGGAGACCGTCTTCTCTGCCAGGAGAAGTGTCTCGTCGAGGCTCACGGCCCGGTCGTAAACGCGAAAGTCCCGGATCGTTCCGCGGAACGAGTAGTGGCCCGATGTCTGCGAGCGACCGAGGAAGTTGCAGTTGGTCCCCGCGGCGTTCACCGACGGCGCCGTCGTCAGGTTCGTCGACGTCGCGTGCAGCACACCGTCGAGGTAGACCCTGCCGGTCCAGCTCGTCCCGTCCGAGTTCAGTGACTGGGTGTAGGTGACGTGGGTCCACGCACCCTCGAGCATGCGGACCCGGCTCTGTTGGAGGTTCGTCGGACCCACGGCGATGCGGAACCGCTGGGTGTTCGACGCGAAGATGGAGCCCTCGGCGCCGGTGTCGGCGTCACACGAGCCGGACTTACGGCCGAAACCCCACATCTGGTGCTCGCCGACGTTCGCCGGGTCGACCCACACGTCGTAGTCCACGGTGAGGTTGGACATGCCGGCGGTGATGTCGTTCGGCAGCGCCACGTATGCGCCGTCGAGGGCGCTTTCGTAGGAGTCGGGGTTGAACCTGACTCCTTCGCCGGTCAAGGCCGCCTTCTCGGGATTCACGAGCGTGGCGTTCGCCGCCGCACCCGCGCTACCTGAGTTGACCAACGTCGTCCCACTGGTCTCGTCGAGGGCGAAGTGGTGCACCAGGCCTTGGGTGAGCTGCTCCTCGGCAGCGTACGAGGGCGTTGCCGCGATCGAGACCGAAAGAAGCGCACCCAGTGCCAGGACCGCGACACCTCTGCCCTTCCGACTCCGCCTGAGGCGTGCTCCTGGCTGTCGCAGTCTCAATTGATCCTCCTTGGCCGGGTGCTTTCGTCTCCAAACTGGACGGACTTGTTAACGCTAACTACGGGGTGCTGCCGGGTCAACGCAATGCGTTGCGGCCCGAGCCGACCCAGGCCCGTGGTGGATGTGCCCCCCGACCGCTCGGCCGGTCGGGGTTCAGATGGTGATCCGGTACGCGGTCGTCCGGGGGCGTACTCACGGCATGGTGAAGTCGGCGAAATCGAAGCCCGGACTCACCACACAACTGACGAGGACATGCTCGTCGCCCGCCGGCTTCGCGGACTGCCACTCGCCCGCCGGAACCAGGATCTGCGGGCACTCGGCACTCAGGATCGTCGGCCGACTGTCCCTACCGACTGTCAGCGCCAACGGCCCACCCGAGTGCCAGAACCAGATCTCGTCCGACCGCACGGTGTGCCAGGCCGACGAGTCACCCGGCTCGAGAAGAAAGAGGATCGCCGTCGCGGCGGCACGGCTGCCCGGGTAGCCATCGGGCTCGAACGTGACAGCGGACCGATAGGTTTCCCTGAACCAGCCGCCTTCAGGGTGCGGGCGCAGATCGAACTGTTCGGCAAGAGGCGGACGTACGGACATGAGGGCCACTGTAGTGGCCGACACCGCCGAGGAGCGCTTTCTAGTCGGGGCCAACCAGGAGGACGAAGGTGCGTGCCAGGCCGAAGCGGTCGGTACGCGGCCAGTCCAGGGCGGCGAGCGCCGCAGCCGACGGTTCGTGCCGCTGGCCGTTGATCCGGACCTCGCACTCGGTGGAGTCACCACCCTGGCCGACCAGCATACGAACGCCGTTGAGATACGGACGGTCGAGCCCGGGCGCGATCACCGGCGCGAGGGTCGACCACGGCATCGCCTCGGCGAACCACTCCTGCTTACCGCGCGATCCGTCACGGGACCACCCGGTCACACTGCCGACGATCGCGTGCCAGCCGGCGAACCCGCCCTGGTCGCCGGACCTGAAGTGGTTCGCCAGTCGCCCTTGTTGCTCGATCATCTCCAGGACCGTCACCAGGCAGGTCTCAATCCACGCCTGGATCGCCCGACGGGCCGCTTCGACCGGATCAGCCGCGAGGCCAAGGGTGCAGTCGACGACCGTTGGCACGTCCGGCCGGTCGACATTCAGCAGGATCTCCAGGTCCAGGTGGCGGTAGTCGTCGCTGTCCGACGGAAGAACCCGGACACCCAACGACCCCGACCGCAGCATCGGCCCTTCGGTCAGCAGCCAGTCGCCACCGACCTCGGCAAGCATCGGCGCGGCAAGCTCCAGCACCCGCTCGGCAGGGAGGGGCTGTGGGGTCGGCTGTTGGTCGATCATGGTGGTGGACAGTACCGGCACCGCCCAGTGCCGAGGGTCGAGCATCACCGTGAACGGTGGTGCTCAAGGCGCTAGGTTCTGTCTCGTAGATC
The DNA here is from genome assembly GCF_044456785.1 of Micromonospora sp. NPDC050795. Taxonomy (NCBI): domain Bacteria; kingdom Bacillati; phylum Actinomycetota; class Actinomycetes; order Micromonosporales; family Micromonosporaceae; genus Micromonospora; species Micromonospora sp. NPDC050795. Next base: position 16,050 of record NZ_JBITGE010000063.1, read on the forward strand.
TTGGTGGTCGGGGACGGCGCGTAGCCAGTCAAGGGTTTCGACCAGGTCGAGGGTGGCCTGGAAATGGGTGGCG
>NZ_JBITGE010000064.1:0-11981 GCF_044456785.1 Micromonospora sp. NPDC050795
CAGAAGGGTGTTGAGGTCTGTCGTCACAAACAGATCTTCAACACCCTTCGTCTATGCCCACACCCCGGGGTCGTTAGGACTTACTCGTCTAGTCCGATGCTCGGGTGAACTCCATGATCCAGTTGGTCTCCCAGGTCTGTTCCCCGTCGACCGAGAACGCCTGCTCCCACCGCGCGGTGGTCGCGCTGATGCCCGACCAGATGAACCGGCACCGGACCGGACGCCCCTCGTGCTGGTCGTCGGCGTAGAAGTGGCCGACCCCGTCGACGAAGCGGCCCACCATCGGCGGCAGCCCCAGCACCCCGGTGTCGCTGCTCGTCCAGTAGATCGACCACTCCTGCCGGGCCGGATCGAAGACCCGGATCGTGGCGCCGGCGGAGCCCTTGGTCGGGAACGTGATCTCGTCGAAGTGACCGCCGCCGGCGAAGAAGCCGTGCGCCACCGACACCCCGGGGAACTCCTCCCACTCGTCGGAGCCGACCAGCCGCTTGCGCAGCCGCCGGTTGACCACGTTCCAGGTGCCCACAAAGAAGTCGAAGTCGCCCATCAGCGGCCCACCGGCCCTTCCGCTCGCGTGTCACGCAGATAGTCGGTCAGATTCGGGCTCTCCGGCAGCAGCATGTGCCGGACCCAGGCGGCCCGCTCGTGTTCCAGAACCGCCAACTCCCAGACGCAGCCCACCGCCGGGCGGCCTAGGTGGACGAAGTGTGCCGGGTCGTCGTCGGGACAGTCCAGCGCCGGCTGCCCGGCCGCGGCGACACGGATCTCCAGCGCGTTGTCCCACACCCAGGTGTACGCCAGCAGATAGGCGCCGGTGTCCGCGCCCCGGTGCAGCACCACCCACCCGGCGGCCGGGGTGCCGTCGTCGACGACGTCTGCCAGCAGGTCGGGCAGCAGGTCGTACGCGGCCTTCTCCACCTCGGGTTCGATGGGCCGCTCCGGCTGGTCCATGTGGTAGCGCTTGAGGTGCCGGCCGCCGATCAGCACTGGCCCGGGCGTTCGTAGTTCCTTGTCGCGAAATGCCATGCCGGGACGGTAGGACGGGTCCCCTGACAACTAGTGTCAGTGAAGTGCGGGCCTCTCGACTTCTCTCCGTCCTGCTGCTGCTCCAGTCGCACGGGCGGTTGACCGCCGCGCAACTCGCCGAGCGGTTGGCCGTCTCCCCCCGCACCATCTACCGGGACGTCGAGTCGCTGCACGCCGCCGGCATCCCGCTCTACGGCGAGGCCGGGCACGCCGGTGGCTACCAACTGGTCGACGGTTGGCGGACCCGACTCACCGGGCTGACCGCCGAGGAGGCCGACCGGCTGTTCCTCGCCGGCCTGCCCGGCCCCGCCGACGAGTTGGGCTACGGCGACGTGGTGGCGGCGCTGCGACTCAAGCTGCACGCCGCGCTCCCCGCGCCGCTGCGCGACCGGGCGACCCGACTGCAACAACGCTTCCACCTGGACACCCCTGGGTGGTACGCCGACGGCGACGCCTCCCCCGAGCTGGCCCGCACGGCCGAGGCGGTCTGGCGGCAGCACCGCGTCGAGGTGCGCTACCGCGGTTGGAACGGCGAGGTGACCCGGGTCCTGGAGCCGTACGGCCTGGTCCTCAAGGGCGGCCGTTGGTATGTGGTGGCCGACCAGCCCGGCCGCGGCGCGCCGGCGACCTACCGGGTCAACCAAATCCTCGCGTTGACCCCGCTGGCGCAGGAGTTCGACCGCCCGGCCGACTTCGACCTGCCGTCCTGGTGGCGGGCGCACGTGGTGCAGTTCCGGGCCCGACTGCACCGCGACGAGGCCCGCGTTCGGCTCTCCCCCGCCGGGCGGGAGCGGTTGCGTGAGATCGGCAGCGATCCCGTGGTGACAGCGATGGACACCAGCGCCGGGCCACCGGACGCGCGGGGGTGGGTGACAGCGGTGCTGCCCATCGAGTCGCTCACCCACGCCCACGGTGACCTGTTGCGCCTCGGTGCCGACGTCGAGGTGCTGACCCCGGTGGCGCTGCGCGAACGGCTGGCCGCCACGGCGGCCGGGCTCGCCGCGCTCTACTCCCCCGCCTGAACAGCCCCGACCGTCTCCACAGTGGAAAAGTCGGGGGCGTCGGTTGTCGGCACGGTGTGCCACCCTGGGACGGTCATCAATGGTCACCGGAGGTGAGGGCCACGTTACGGCTACGCGCACTGGTCGCCGTTCCCGGCACCGGGCCGGTGACCCTCGACGTTCCCGCCGGCACACTCACCGCCCTGGTGGCGCCGCCCCGGTTCGGCACGGCGGTCGCCCGGGTGCTGGCCGGGCTGGCCCCGCCGGTGACCGGTCGCGTCCTCGTCGGCGACCGGGACGTCACCAGCCTGCCGCCGCCGCGCCGGCAGATCGGCTACGTGCCCGCCGGTGGCGCGCTGCTGCCGCAGCTCACCGTGCGGCGCAACATCGAGTACGGCCAGCGCAAACGCGAACGAGTGCACGAGGTGGCCAACGACTGGACGGCCACAGTGGTCGACCGACTCGAATTGGCGCTCTCCCTCGCCCTGCTGCCGCACCAGATCTCCGACGCCCAGCGGTTCCGGGTGGCGCTCCCGAGCGGCGGCCTGCCTGCCGGAGGTGCTGGTCGTCGACCTGCCGGCCGGTTCGGCGGGCGACAGCCGCCTCGGTGACCTGATGCCTCGCCTCTCGCCGCCGGACGCCCCCGGGGTGGCGGTGCTGGTCTGCACCGCCGACCCGGCCACCCTGGCCGAGATACCGGTGCGGCACGAGCTGGTCACCGAGCCGAGCGAGGCGGGCCGATGAGGCCAGCCGCCCGGGTGGGTCGCCGTACGCTGCTGCGCGCCACCGCCGCGGGCGCCACCGCCCTGGCCGCCGGCTGCTCCGGCGGAACCCGGTCGGTGCAGGTCGCTGTGGTGTGGAGCACCAGCGAGCTGGACCGGTTCCGCGAGGTCGTCGCCGGCTATCCCGCCCCGGTGCAGGTGATCAGCGCCGGCAACGACATCGACGCGTTCCTGCGCGCCCGACACCTCGCCGGCACCAGCCCGGACGTGGCGATCCTGCCCCGCCCCGGCCTGGTTACCGAGTACGCCCAGCGCGGCTGGCTGAGCCCGGTGCGCCCATCCACCGACTACGCCGTGCGCGTCGAGCTGAGCGATCTGCTGATGACCGAGGGCGAACGTTACGGCGTCTGGGTCAAGGCGGCGCACAAGTCGCTGGTCTGGCACCTGCCCTCCGTGCTGCCCGCGCCGCCGACCACGTGGGACGACCTGCTCCGCCAGACCAGGGAGCTGGCCGCGGGTGCCCGACGCGACGGCGGTCCGGCGCCCCTGGCCATCGGCGCCGCGGACGGCTGGGTCCTCACCGACTGGTTCGAGAACGTGCTGGCCGACATGGCGCCCGGGAGCTACTACGCCCTCGCCCAACAGGGCGCCGACTGGCAGGACAAGCCGGTACGCGACGCCCTGGACCGCCTCGCCGGCCTGTGGAGCATCGGGGGCGCGTTCGTCGGTGGCGGCCGTCGTGCCCTGCTCACCCAGTACGAGGAGTCGGTGATCCAGGTGGTGCACACGAAGCGGGCGGTGATGCTTCTCGGAGCCGACTTCACCGCCGACGTCGTACGTCCGTTCCGACGCGGCCCGGAGGGACCTGTCACGTTCCGGTTCCCGGGCACCCACCCGGGCGGCGGTCCCCTGATCGTGGGTGGGGACGCGGCAGTGGCGTTCGCCGACGCCCGGGGCGGGGTCGAGTTGGTCGAATGGCTGGCCAGGGCCGACTCGTTCCAACCGTGGCTCCGCGAAGGCGGTTACCTCTCGCCCAACACCAACGTCTCGATCGCCAGCTACACCGACGGCGTCGGCAAGCAACTCGCCACGGAGATGCGGGCCCCCGGCACCCTGCGTTTCGACCTGTCCGACCAACTGCGCGGGGCGTTCACCGGCTCGGACGGGGTCGGCATCTGGCGGATCATGCAGGGCTTCTTCGCCGACGTCACCGACGGGGTCCGCGCCGGCGAGGCGATCCGCCGGGCCACCGGCCTGCTCGCCTCCGCGGCCCGCAGCGCGGGGGCGGCCGATGAGCCAGGTGCGGGTCCTCGGCGAGCTGGCGGGCCTCGACGACGTCGGTCCAGCCCGGCGTGGTCGGGCCTATCCGGCGGCGGGGGCCACGTCGGCCCTGCTGCTGCCGGCCGCGGTGCTGCTCGGCGGGCACCGCGGTGACCGCCACGGTGCTGGTGGTGGCGCTGCTGGCCGCGTACCCGTTGGCCTGGTTGACCGGGCCGGCCGCGCAGGCCACCGGGCTGCTGCTGCTGGCGGCCAGCGTCGTGCCGATCCAGGTCATCGCCGGGCCGGTCAACGAGGTGCTGGGCCTGGTGCTCTCCTCCGGTACGGCCCAGGGCCTGGCCCTGGTGCACATCGCGCTGGGCGTGCCCTTCGCGGTGCTGGTGCTGCGCAACGCGTTCGCGGACCTGCCGGTGGAGCAGGTCCGCGATGCCCGGTTGGGCGGGCGTCGGTGGTGGCACACCCTGCGCCGGTTGGCCCGGCACAACCTGTCGGCGGTGGTGGCGGTGTCCGTGCTGGAGTTCGTCCAGGTCTGGAACGACCTGGTGGTGGGGCGGCTGTTCAGCGCGTCGGGGTCCTCGCCGCTCGGGCCGTTCCTGGCCGAGCAGACCCGCAGTTTCGTGAGCAACAGTGGCGCGCTGGCCGCCAGCTCGGTGCTCGCCTCGGTGCTGCCGGTGGTGCTGGTGGTCCTCTCGCGGCGGCACCTGGTCGCCGGGCTCGTCTCCGGGGGCGTGCGGTGACCGGGCCGGGTGGTGCGCGCGGCGGCTCACGCTGGCCGGCGCTGATCGCGATCGGCGGCGTGGTCGGCAGTGTCCTCGCCAACGTGGCCAGCAATCTGGCCGGCAATGTCCTCTCCGAGCTGGCGGCCAGCGTGCTCGGGCCGGTGACCGTCGTCCTGGCCTCCGGCGGCGTCGTCGGTTACGTGGTGTACGAGGTGCGCCGCCGCCGGACCGGCCGGGAGGTCGACCCCGAGCCGACGGAGGTGCTCACCACCCCGGCCGCCGGGGCTCCCAACCTGCCCTACACGGCCGAGTTCACCGGTCGTGAGGAGCACGTCGACGCCCTGGTCGGTCTGCTCACCCGGGAGCACGCGGTCGCGGTTCTGGGCCGACGTGCGGTGGGCACCTCCGCGTGCGCTGTGCAGGCCGCGAACGAGTGCCGGGAGGAGTTCCCCGACGGTCAGTACTACCTGGACCTGCGGCGGCGCGGCCGACCCCGCTCGGCCCGGCAGGTGCTCACCGCGCTGGCCCGGATCCTGGGCACCGCCCCCCGACCTCCGGCCGGCCGGACGCGCTCACCGCCGCCGCCGACGCGCTGCGCGGTCAGCTCGACGGTCGCAAGATCGTGCTGGTGCTGGACAACGTCGACCGTCCCGACCAGGTGCGGCCCCTGTTGCCGCCCACCGCGCGCACCTGCCGCCTGTTGCTCGCCGGTGGTCCGGCGCTGGTCGGTCTGGAGGGTGTGGTCGCGCACTGGATCGCCGAACCGGGCACGTCCGAGGCGGTGGAGCTGTTCGCGACGGCGGGTGGGGCCGCGCCCGCCGCCCGGGTCCGTCGCGCCGACCCGCGCACCGACCCGGCGGTACGCGAGATCGTCGACCTGTGCGGGCGGCAACCGCGGACCGTCCGGGCGCTCGGTTACCGCACCGCTCAGCACGGCTGGCGGCACTCCGACGTGCTGGACGCGGTGCGCCGCGCGGTGCAGACGCCACCGCACCAGCGGCTCGCCGTCTCACCGGCGGCCCGCCTGGTCACCGAACGGGACATCGCGTACCGGGTGCTGCCTCGCCAGGCCCGACGGTTGTACCGGCTGATGTCGCTGGTCCCCGCCCCGGTGGACCGGCCCACCATCGCCGCGCTGGCCGGACGGCACCCCGAGCTGGTGACGGCACTGCTCGACCGGTTGGCCGCGGCGGCGTTCGTGGTCGGCGCGCCCGGCGACCGGTACGAGATCCGCCCCCTGCTGGCCGGCAGCGCCCGGCTGCACCTGCGGGACGCGGATCCGGTCCGGGCCCGGGTCGCCGCGCAGGCTCGGCTGACCCGGCACCTGGCCCGTCGGGCCGAACGACACGCGGCGAACCTGGCGGTGCCCGGCTCCCCACCCGACCGGGAGTGGTCGCTGCCGCTGGACGACGACCCGTACGGCTGGTTCGACCTGCACCAGGAGCTGCTGCTGGCGGTGGTGCGGGTGCCGGCCGGCGCGAAGGAGACCCTGCCCCGCCGGGTACGCCGGTGGTGGTTCCGGTTGGCGGTGGCGCTGTGTGGGTGGCTGGCGCACGCCGAGCGGCTCGACGAGTGGGAGCAGGTCTGCCGCACCGTGCTGGCCACCCCGACCGCCGACGACCGTCCGGAGATCGCCGGGTGGGCGCACAACGAGTTGGGGGTGCTGCGTCGACGCCGGCACGACCCACAGGGGGCGGCGGCGGCGCTCACCCTCGCGGTCAACGAGCGGGGGCGGCGGGGCAACGCCCAGGCGCGGATGAACCTCGGTCTGGCCCTGCTCGACCTGGGGCAGCTCGACGACGCGGTGGAGCACCTCGAGATGTCGCGCCGCCACCGCTCCGGCGCCGACCGGGCCGGGCACGCCCTCACCGAACTGGGCCTGGGCGCGGCCCAACTGGCCCGGGGCGAACCGGACACCGCGCACCACCACCTGGTGCGGGCGGCCAACACGTTCCGGTCGGTGGGTGACGCGCGCGGGTACGCGGCGGCGCTGACGAACCTGGTGCTGGTGCACGCGGCGCTCGGCGCGCACCTGGACGCCGCCCAGGCGTGGCGGGCCGCACTGCGCGAGTACGAGTCGGTCAACGACCCGACCAGCCGGGCAACGGCGCTGCTCAACGCCGGGGCGACGCTGCTGAGCAGCACCCCGGGGCAGGCGCGCACGGCGTACGAGCTGCTGGCCGAGAGCCGCCGGCTGCGCGAGGAGACCCGGCCGACAGCCGGGCTGGCGCGTACCCTGCTCTACCTGGGTGACGCCTGCTCCGCGCTGGGCGACCAGGCCGACGCGCGGCGGCACTGGGCGGACGCGGCGGCGGTGGCCGAGGAGGTCGCCGACGCCCAAGGGCTGGCCGCCGCCGACGCCCGACTGGACAACGACGCCGACAGCCGGGTGACGTAGGTCGCTCGGGTTGGTCGGTGGCGTGGCTCTGGGAGACTCTGTGATCGTGGACGCGCTCTCGGTACGGGGACTCAGTCGCAACTTCGGCAACCTGGTCGTGCTCGACGAGGTGAGCTTCACGCTCCCGGCGGGCCGGATCGCGGTGGTCCTGGGCCCGAACGGCAGCGGCAAGACGACCCTGCTGCGGTGTGTCGTCGGCGCTGACCGGCCGGACGCGGGTGAGGTGCTGGTGCAGGGTCGCCGGGCCGACGAGACCGATCCTCAGGTGCGGGCGCTGGTGGCCGCCGCCCTGGACGACATCGACTTCTTTCCCGACCTGTCGGTGGTCGAGCACCTGGAGCTTGTCGCGTACGCCCACGGGGGTGACGCCGAGCCGGTCGAGGAGGTCCTCGCCGAGCTGGGTCTGGAGCCGGCCCGCGACCAGCTGCCGGTGACGCTGTCCAGCGGCCAGCGCCGCCGGCTGGCGCTGGCGTCCTGTTTCGTCCGGCCCCGCCGGGTGCTGATCCTGGACGAGCCCGAGCAGCGGCTCGACGTCCGCGGGCGACAGTGGCTCGCCGACCGGCTCCTGCGGGAACGGGCGGCGGGCACGGCGGTGCTGTTGGCCTCGCACGACCCGGAGCTGATCGACGCGGTGGTCGACGAGCGCATCGAGATCGGCAAGTGACCGCCGCGCCGGCCACGATCGCCGACACGCCGGTCGGGGTGCCGACCGCGCGGCAGGTGCGAACGCACCTGCGCAAGGCACGCAGCCGGCACCACGACCATTCCCTCGGTGACGTGCTCGGCGACGCGTACGTCATGGTCCTGTTCGTGGGCATGTACGGCTGGTTCGCGATCAGCGCCAGCCGTGACCTGCTGGACTCCCCCACCGTGGGTCAGGCCGAGCCGGGCGTGCGGTGGTGGCTGGCGGTCGCCGCGCTGCTGGCGGGCGCGGGGCTGGCCTGGCGTGGTCTGCGCGCGCTCGGCCCGCTGCTGGTCACGCCGGCGACGCAGAGCTGGGCGACCAGCGCGCCGATCGACCGACGGGCCTGGTTGGCGCCCCGTTTCGTCCTGTTGCTGCTGGGCTCGGCGGCCGGCACCGCCGCGCTCGGAGTGGCAGTGGCGGCGCTCGGTGGGGTCAGCGAACCGTCCGCCCTGGGCTGGGCGGCGGCGGCCGGCGCCGGGTGGGGCGCGGCCGCGCTGGCGCTCAGTGTCGTCGCCCAGGGCAGTCGGTCGGGGCGGCGCTGGCCGACGGTGGTCGGGGCGGTGCCGATGGTGGCTGCGGCCGTGATCACCGCCCTGGTGGTGCTCGTCGGTCGCCTCGGCGACGGCCTGTCCCGGCCGGCGACGACGCCGACCGTCGCGTTGTTCGCCGCCGCGGTGCCGCTCGTGGGCGTGGGAGTGATCCTGGCGGTACGCGCGCTGCCCCGGGTCGACCGGGCCACCCTGACCACCGGCGCGCAGTTCGCCAACGCCGCCGCCACGGCCACGATCCTGCTGGATCCGAGCCTGCTCGCCGGCCTGGTGGAGAGCCGCCGCTGGCGCCGGATCGGCCGGGTTCGCAGCCGCCGGTTCCGGCCCGGCCCCGGCTGGTGGGCGCTGCTCCAGGCCGACGTACGCCGGTTGCGCCGCCACCCGAGCGCCGTGCTGATCTGGGCGGCGCTGATCGGGGTGCAGTACGCTGCCGCGCTCGCCCTGCCCGGGTTGGCCGGTGCCGCGCAGGTGGTGTTCGCGTACCTCGCCGCCAATCGGCTGACCGGCGGTCTGCGGTCGGTCAGCCGCTCACCCGGGCTGCGCCGGGCGCTCGGTGGCAGCGACAACCTGCTGCGCGGGATCCACGTGGTGGTGCCGGCTGTCGGCGCGGGCGTGTGGTGGTTGCTGACCCTGCCGACCGTCGACCCGGGCCCGGCCTGGCTGGCGCCGACGCTGGCGCTGGGGGTGGTGGCCGCCGCGTTCCGGGCCGGCACCCGCCCGCCGATCGACTACGGCGGCGCGACGGTGAACACGCCGTTCGGGATGATCCCGGTCGACCTGCTACGGCAGGGGTCACGGGGGCCGGCGCTGCTCGCCGTGCTGGTCCTCGTCCAGCTGTTCCTGGGCTGACCGGTCCTCCCGGCCAGCCCAGGGCGATCAGCCGTCCAGTCGGCGGACCATGTTCATGATGGTCTCGATCTGCGCGCCGCCCTTGATCGGGAAGTTGGTCGCGCCGAGGTAACCCCACCAGTCCCAGCAGCCGTTCGGGTTGCTGAGGGAGGCACCTGCCTGCGGGTACAGGACGATCAGGTTGTTGGTGTCGGCGTACTGGTTGAGGTTGGCCCGGTCGACGAACGCCGTGCCCACCGCGCCGACGCCCTGCGCGCAGCCGTGCAGGGCGACGAGGAGACGGCACGACTGGCCTGCCGCGCACGCCGACGGGACGTAGGCGAAGCCGTTGGCATCCATGCTCAACCCGTTGGCCCAGCCGTTGACCGCGAAGGTGTTCTGGCTGAACCGGATGAGCGAGCCGCCGAGCCCTCCGGTGTTCGGCGCGTTCACTCCGCCGAGCAGCTTGCGCAGCAGCGTGTTCTGTGGGTCCGCACCGCAGTCGTTGAGGTACGGCGATGCGGTCGCCACGCACCCGAGCGTGCCGTACGGCGTGACCCAGGAGTGACCGGCGGCGGAGCCGCTGTCGTACTGCACGCTGGCCCCGAAGTGCTGGTAGTACCGGACCAGGTCGTCGGTGACGGACTTCTTGACAGTGGTGTCGTTGCCGCCGTGGAACACGTACACCGGATCGCCGGAGAGGTTGCCGACCGGGTCGACCCAGCCGTACGACGCCCAGGTCCGGGTGTACGCCTGCAGCGCGGACACGTTCGTCGAATACCGGTTGTCGCCGCAGCCGTTGAGCGCCTGGGCGACGGTGTTCTGGGAGCAGTAGTAGGGCCCGGCGGCGAAGACGGCCGCTCCCCTGATCCGGGACGAGTAGGCGACGTGCAGTTGGGTGGCCATGTAGCCACCGGAGGAGACGCCGGCAACATAGACGCCGGAGACGTTGTAGGTGTTCAGCGACCCGGAGACCGGGGGCACGGTGGCGGGGTTGGCGGCGTGGGCGGGTGCCGCCGCGGTCAGGATCAGCAGGAGCGCGGCCGCGAGGGTGGTGGCGGCTTTCAGCGGTGTGGGCATGAGCGGTCTCCTCGGCAGCGCCGACTGGGGCGTCGGCGTGCGCCGAAGCTACCGTGACATAGACCACACCAGATATGACGGAAACCGACACGTCCGCCACCGCTGGAATGTCCCCGGCACCCACTCCCGGCGCTCAGGACCGCTGAAGGTGTCGAGCGCGGCGATCATGGAGCCCGGAGCCTGATCGCGGCGCCACCAGATCCGGCGGCGGGTTCGGACCGGCTGTCGCTTCCGTCCAAGACAGCGCCACGTCAGCGATCTACCGTGGACCCGGCAACCCGCTTCCAAGCCTGAGGAGACAACACAATGCGCGACCTGGTCTACACCGGTTTCATGTCGCTCGACGGCGTCGTCGACTCGCCCGGCGGCGGGCCGGGTGAGGAGCACCGCAGCGGCGGTTGGGTGTTCAAGGACCTCGAGTTCGTCCCGGAGGCCTGGTCGCTGAAGGGCGAGGAGCTCGCCGACACGACGGCGTTGATGTTCGGCCGCCGCAGCTACGAGGCGTTCGCGCGGGTCTGGCCCGGTTCGGAGGACCACGCCGACTACAAGGAGCTACCCAAGTACGTGGTGTCGAGCACGCTGTCCGACGACGCGCTCGTCGACGGGTGGGGGCCGACCACGATCCTGCGCTCGACCGGGGACATCGCCGCGCTCAAGCAGGGCGAGGGCGGAGCGATCTTCATCCACGGCAGCGCGGAGCTGGCCCGGCGGCTGTCCGATGAGGGGCTGATCGACCGGTACAACCTGCTCGTCTTCCCCGTGCTGCTCGGTGCCGGCAAGGGCCTGTTCGGCCGGGCCGACCGCGACAAGCACATGCTGACGCTGCGGGAGTCGGAGAGCTACCCGAACGGGATCCTCAAAGTGATCTACGACGTCAAGCGCTGACCGAGGTCGAGGGCGACAGCGCCGCCCGTGCCCTCGCGTAGCTGCCGAACGGTACGTCCGAGGTAGCGGCGCAGTGCCCTGGCCAGGTGCGGCTCGTCGAAGTAGTCGAGCTTGGCGACCACGTCGGCGGCCGGGTCTCCGCCAGCCAGCAGCTCCGCCGACGCGCGGGCCCGCTCGATCTGCCGGACCGCGCCGCGCGTCAGCCCGGTCGCGGCGCGGAACCGGCGTTCGACGGTACGCGCCGAGACGACCGAACCGTGGCCCCGCAGCAGCTCGGCGACGAGCGGGTCACGGACCACGGTCCCGGCCCGGACGAGGCTGTCGACCAAGGCTTCGGCGTCGTCGGGGCCGGGCGTCTCCCAGCGCGCGCCGTCCAGCCGGAACGTCCGGCGCGTGGTGTCGGGAAGCTCGATGCCGCCGTCGACCAGCGTCGGCGTGGGCACGGCCCGCAACGAGGTACCCACGGCGAACTCGATGCCGGTGAAGGTCGCGCCGTGCGGCACCGGCGCCGTGCCGGTGCGGGTCTCGGGACCGGTGATGCTCGCGTACGCCCGGCCAGCCTGCTCCCAGAACACCAGGCCCCAGCGCACCCCCGCCACGGACGTCATCGCGGTGACCTGCTCGCTCGTGCAGGTCCACACGGTGTCGACCCATGGCGAGTCGGACCCGCGCGTCTCGAAGCGCAGTCCCACCTGGCCAAGGATACGCGGGATGGCACTAGGTTCTGTCTCGCGGATCATGAATCTCGCTCGTTAGGCCTGTGTGGCACGAGGCGATCTGACGAACCATGAGTGGGCTGTGCTGGCGCCGC
>NZ_JBITGE010000065.1:0-11358 GCF_044456785.1 Micromonospora sp. NPDC050795
CAGCCCGGTCGTCAGCCCGGCGCTTCCCACCACCCTGAGGCCGTTTCGCAGCAACCGGCATCAACGGCTGCGCAACCACCCACAAGTCCTCCGGCACCCAGGTCTGGATCATGTCCCCGACAACATTCGCCACAAATAGAAGACCATGCCCGAGGCCACAACCTCACCAACTGAGACACCCTCCTTAGAGAAGCGCCATTGGGGTCCAGGGTGTCCGGCCCGGCGGGAATCTCAGCTTCTGGTGAACGAGCCGCACGTGCGGCTCGTAGAAAGGCCGTCAACGGTCAACCGGACCGAGGCGGTGGTGTGATCACGCCGGGCAGGTCAGGAAGGAGGAGAAGTCATGGGTGAGCAGGCCGGGGAATTCCAGGAGCCGCCGGTGCGGATGCCTGGGCCGAGGACACCAGGGCGCGAAGGTGTGGCAGGGCGCGACGACGCCCTGTCCGAGGAAGGCATCGGGTGGATCGGCGCGCACGGCGGTGCCGGCGGAACCACGCTGACAAGGCTGCTGGGCGGCACCGACATCGGCTGCCGCTGGCCGGACGCGAGGATCGGTGAGCCCGCCCAGGTCATGCTGACCGGCCGGACGAACCTGGACGGGCTGCGGGCCGTCTCCCGGGCACTGCGCGCGTTGCAAGAGGGGCGACACCCTGCGGGTATGCGGCTGCTGGGCGTGGTTCTCGTGGCCGACGCCCCAGGTCGGCTCCCGGCCGCCCTGACCGGCCGGATCCGCATGATGCGGTCGGTCGCCCCGGTACACCGGGTGCCGTGGATCCCCTCCCTCCGCCTGGGTGAGGCGCCCAGACAGTTGCCGAAACAGTTGGTCCGGCTGTCCGGCATCGCGGACGTCCGCCCGGGCGCGCTCGGAGGGCGGCCATGACCGGGGCGACACACGCCGCCCGAAGGGTCGCTCTCGTCATGGGACTCCTGGCGTTAGTCGTGCTCGCGCCCGGCCGGGCAGCGGCGGGCCAGGCGGACACGTACACCATTGCCTTCGACGCTGAAGGCGCTCAGTACCACTATCGGGTCTGCCTGAGCAGCGACACCACCAAGCGCACGAAGGCGGCCAAGAACGGAGACCGGGTGTGCACCGAACGCCTGGACGGGATCACCGCGGACCGGAACAAGACCTTCTCCCTCACCGTCCCGTACACCGAGGGCGACAACCTGGAGATCGACTTCGAGCAGTTCCTCACGCTCGGCAACAGTTCGAGGACGAAGGACGACCTCGACATCACCGGCGGAAGCAAGTGCCACATCAGTGGTACGGCCATGAATGGCGCGCTCAGATGCGATTGGCCGAAAGGTGGGCTGACCGATTACACGCGGCCGTCCATCGAGCCGTACACGCTGAACGTCAACGATCCCAACGAGCCGATGATGAAGATACTCAACCTCATGGCGTGGTGCGTCTCCGCCGCCGCCGTCGCCGGCCTGCTCATCACCGGCACTCTGATGGCGATGCAACTGCGCCACGGCGTGCCCGGCGAGCAGGCTAACGAGTACATCCGGCCGATCTCCCTCATCTGCGGGGCGTGCGTGTTGGCTGCCTCCGCCGGGCCGATTGTTCAGTTCCTCGGTTTCGACCAGTGAAGCCAGAATCACGTTTCTTAGGAGAAGCAATGACACTGTCCGACATCTATCGCCAGGCACTCTTGATGATCCCCCGCGATGTTCCCGTGCCCGAGAAGGGTGGTGTTGCTCCGACGGCACTCTCCGACGCGGTCAAGGATCTTCTCAACCTGCTCGCCTGGGCCGGCACGGCCGCCGGTGTCGTCGGTGTACTCGCCTGCGGCACGGTCATGGCCATGTCCTTCAAGCGGGGCGAGGGGTCCGAGCACATGAGCCGCTTGGGCCTGGTGCTGGGGGGTTGCGTGATGGTTGCCTCCGCAGGCCCTCTGATCACCTGGTTCTTCGCCGGCGGCACAGAAGCCGCCGGGACTTCCCCGACCCCGACCCCTCCGGCCCCCTGACGCCGGCCTACCGCGTCACCTAGGAGGCAGGATCCATGAAACTGAGGCTCATCTCCGGCGAGGCGGAGTCCAGCACATACGAGGAGGCAACGCCGTTCTGGCGGCAGCGGCGCTGGCAGCTGTCGGCGGCGTTCCTCGCGATCACGGTGTGCGGCGGTGCGGCCTCGATGATCGGTGGTGGCGGCGGATCCGGTGCCGGTACGGCGACTTCTGGGCCCATCATCGGCGACCTCGACCCCGACGGGTCGCGGCCGCAGCAGTGCCGTACCGACGACTCCGAACAGGGGATCCCGGCCACGGCACCGCAGGACGTCACCTGGTGGCCGCTTAACGGCGCCTCAACTCCGCAATCCGCCTCAGCGGGACCGCTGCGGACAATCGGGCCCCTGCGGTGGTGCTTCGCGCACACCCCGATGGGCGCGGTGATGGCGGCAAACGTCATCCCGCGTCAGATGAGCGGCCCCGACTGGCGCACGGTCACCCACCAGCAGCTCGTTCCCGGCTTCAGCCGGGACTACTACGAGTCCATGCGCGAATCGCTGCTGGACACCGGATCGAAGCCGACCACCAACGCCCTGGCCGGGTTCATGGTGGTCGACTACTCGCCGGCGAGGGCCATTGTCCGGATCCTCGTCCGCCAGGCCGCCGTTGCGTACGTGTCCGTCGACTACACCGTCGTCTGGGACGGTGTGGATTGGAAGCTGCGGCCGCAGAGCACCGGCGGCCTGTACACCGAGGTCAAGCCGGTCCTCTCGCTCACCGGGTACGTGCTGTGGAAGAAGTCCTGAAATGGCCGGGTGTGTAACCGGCGACGTGGTGCACATCGGGCCCGTCGGCGACGTCGTGGGCTTCTTCTCCCAGGGCATCGACGGAGTGCTCAGTGACATCGCCGCGTCCATCATGGGAGCGGCCGTTGACCTCTTCAGCGACCTCGGTAACGTCCCCACCCTCGCCAACGACGGCGAGGCGATCAACGGTCAGATCCACCTGCAGACCAACTGGCTGGTCGTCGTGCTCGCCGTCGCATCGCTGTTGGTCGCGGCGTTCCGGATGGCCTTGGAGCGCAAAGGTCAGGCCGGCATCGAGGCGCTCAAGGGCCTGGTCCGCATGGTCTTCGCCACGACCGTCGCCTGGACCGTGGCCAGTTGGCTCGCCGCCGAGGCGGACTCCTACAGCACGCATCTCTACGACCAGGGCATCAAGGCGCAGCTCGAACTGATCTCCAAGTGCGGCACCGACGGGATCACCGCCTTTTTGCTGATCATCATCGGTCTGTTGCTGTTGGTCGCCGGCGTGGTACACGTCATCCTGATGTACATCCGGCTCGGCCTGATGACGCTGCTGATCGGCACGCTTCCGTTGGCCGCGGCGGCGTCCATGACTGAGACCGGCAGCGAATGGTGGCGCAAGCACATCGCCTGGATGGTCGCCTGGCTCCTCTACAAGCCCACGGTCGGTCTGATCATGTACGGAGGAGCTGCCATGATCGGCCAGACCGGCGGTGAGGCCAAGCAGTACAAACTCGCCGGAGCGGGCATCCTGTTGCTGGCTGGTGTCGCCCTGCCCGCGTTGATGAGGCTGGTCGTGCCGGCAATGGCGGCGATCGGCGCGAAGGACGACGGCATGGGCGGTGCGACCGGCGCCCTGGCCTCCGCTGGCCGCGTCGTTGCTACCGGGGCCAGGAAGGTCGGCGACGTCGGGGGCGCAACGTCCGGTGGCCGCGGATCCGGGGGCGGAAAGAGCAGTACGGAACCCACGGGCGCCGACAGCAAGGGCAAAGCCACAGGCGCCGACAGCAAGGGCAAAGCCACAGGCGCCGACAGCAAGGGCAAAGCCACAGGCGCCGACAGCAAGGGCAAAGCCACAGGCGCCGACAGCAAGGGCAAAGCCACAGGCACCGACGACGGCGGCGGTGCCGGACCCACCGGCGCCGACAGCGTTGCCGGAGCTACGGGCACCGACAGCAGTGCCGGACCCACCGGCGCCGACAGCGGTGCCGGAGCTACGGGCGCCGACAGCAGTGCCGGACCCACCGGCGCCGACAGCGGAGCAGGAGCTACGGGCGCCGACAGCAGTGCCGGACCCACCGGCGCCGACGACAGCGGCGGTCCGACGGAGGCCGACGACAGCGGTATCAGCAGGAGCAGGAGGCATCGCCAGGCCCGTAGGGCCGGCCAGGTTGCCCTCCGGGGGCTCAGGCTCATCCCGCACGGTGTGGCCGCAGTCGCCCAAACCGGGACCGGCCTGGTGGCCTCCGGCTACAAGCATGCCAGCGGGGTCGCCCAGGGCGCCCTACCAGGTGCCTCACCAGATGAATGACCGCCGTCCAGGCGGAGGAGGAAAACATGACATCGGAATCCATGAGTGTGCCGACGTACGGCAACTGGCGCCGACCCCGCAAGGCAGGCCTGGGCTCGCTGGGCTTGGTCGGTACCCTCGGCCTGTTCGGGGCTCTCGTCCTGGTCCTGCTCACGTCGCTGTTGTCGCTGAACGCGGCGGTAGTGGTCGGCATCCCGTTTGCCGTGACGCTGGCACCGCTGGCGGTCCGCACGCAGGACGGCCGCAACCTGTACCACCTGGTGGGGGTACGACTCGGCTGGGTGCGCCGCAGGTCCAGCGGGCAGCACCTGTACGTATCGGGCCCGCTGTCCGCCCGCCCGGGCGGGCGGTTCCGCCCGCCCGGGCTACTCAGCCGGGTGGTCATGCTCGAGGGGCGTGACCCGTACGATCGCCCATTCGGCATCCTGCACCACCGCAACCGCAACCTTTACACCGTCGTGATCGGCTGCGAACCGGACGGCGGATCGCTGGTCGACCCCGACCAGGTGGACACCTGGGTGGCGATGTGGGGCAACTGGCTGTCCCGATTGGCGCACGAGCCGGGGCTGCGCGGCGCCTCCGTCGTCGTCGAGACGGCACCGGATCCGGGCACCCGCCTGGCGACAGAGGTGCAAGCCCACCTCTCCCCGCATGCGCCGCTCGCCGCCCGCGCCGTGATGGAGGAGGTGGTGGCGAGCTACCCGGACGCGTCGTCGGAGATGAACACCTACATCACCCTCACCTATGCCGCGCCAGGCGGCACCCGGTCCGACAAGGGTGAGGTCCTCATCGACCTCGGGATGCGCCTGCAGGGACTGCTCCGCGGGCTGGTCGCGGCCGGTGGTGGATGGGCGGAACCGCTGTCGGCGGAGCGGATCGCCGAGGTCATACGGATCGCATACGACCCGGCTGCCGCCTCGGAGGTAGTCTCCGTTCGTGCCCAGCACGGTCGTACCGGGCTGGAGTGGTCCGACGCGGGACCCGCCGCGGCCGTGGAGACGGTCACCTCCTACCAGCATGACTCCGGGGTGTCCCGCAGTTGGCTGCTGACCCTGGCACCGCGCGGCGTGGTGCAGTCCGGCATCCTGCGGAGCCTCCTCGGCCCTTCGCCGAGCATCCGCCGTAAGCGGGTCGCCCTGATCTATCGCCCGCTCGATCCGGCGACCTCCGCCCGGCTCGTCGAGGCGGACCGCCGCAACGCCCACTTCATGGCCAACTCCACCCGCGGAATGGTCCGAGCCCGAGCGACGGCGGAGGTCCAGGCGGCCGAACAGACTGCCGCGGAGGAGGCATCCGGGGCGGGCCTGGTCGAGTTCTCGATGGCGGTGACACTCACCGTCGACTCGATCGCGGAAATCGCCGACGCCAACGTGACGATGCGCAATCTGCTGGGTGCCACCCGGATCGCGATGCGCCCGGCCGACCGCTTGCAGGCCGCGGCATTCACCTGCTCCCTGCCGACCGGCATCCTGCCCTGGGAGCAGAGCATGCTGCCGAGCGAACTGAAGGAGGCGCTGTGACGCGCGTGCTGGATCTTGGCGCGGGCTGGCCGAGGGACACCTCGGGGCCGGACAACGCGCTGTCCGGCCTGGTAGTACCGCCGCTCGAGCTGCAGAGCCGGGAACCCGACGAGATTGGCGGGCGAAGCGCGGGCGATGAGCGCAAACGGCGTTCGGCGCAGGCCCGGGCAGCCGAGGCCGAGAAGCGGCACCTGCAGCGCCTGGCCAGGGCCAACCGCGACGACGCCGTTCCGCACCGAGGTTCCTTCGCCCCGGGCGGCGGCCGGGTCAATCCGCTGGACGGCCCCACCCTGTGGCGCGCCACCACGGTGCAGGCCTGCGGTCTGTGGCCGTTCGTCTCCGGATCCGGTGCCCCGATGACCGGCGTGCCGCTGGGGCAGAACATCAGCACCGGTGCCACGGTCTGCGGCGACCCGTTCAACTGGTTCACCCGGGCGCGGTACATCTCCAACCCGTCGCTGTTCATGCTGGGCATGCCGGGCCTCGGCAAGTCGACACTGATCAACCGGATGCTGATCGGCCTGGCCGCGCAGGGCGTGGTACCGCTGGTGCTGGGCGACCTCAAACCCGACTATGCCGACACCGTCCGCGCGCTCGGCGGTCAGGTCATCTCCATCGCCCGCGGCGTCGGCGGCCTCAACATCCTGGACCCGGGCGCCATGGGCGCGGCCGCCACCAGGATCGGCGGCGCGGCGGGCCAAGCCCTGGCCTCGGAGACGCACGGTCGGGTGCTCAACATCGTCGCGGCGCTGTTCACCATCGTCCGGGGCCGGCCGATCAGCGACCACGAGCAGTCCGTGCTGTCCGCATGCCTGCGGCATCTACGCGAACGTACCCCGGACGGGCAGACGTTCCGCCTGCCGCAACTACTCAAGGTCTTGGAGGAGGGGCCACCGCGCGTCCGTCAGGTCACCCTGGACCGGGGCGAGGAGTCGCGGTATCGCGACGCCGTCGACCCGCTGCACCGGTCGTTGCTCGGCATCCTCGACGGGCCGCTGGGCGACACCTTCGCCTCGGAGACCTCCACCCGCATCGACCCGGACGCCACTGCGGTGTGCATCGACATCTCCGGCATCGGCGAAGCCGACGGCCAGCTGACTGCCGCCGCCATGCTCGCGGCCTGGTCCGACGGCCTGGGTACGGTGGCCGCCTCGCACGCCTTGGCCGACGCCGGACTCGCGCCCCGCCGCTGGTTCTTCACTGTCCTCGACGAGCTGTGGCGCCCGCTACGTGCGGCCTCCGGCATCGTCGACCGGGTCGACGCCATCACCCGACTGAACCGGACGCTCGGCCTCGCCGACGCGAAGATCACCCACACCCTCAAGGACGCGGAGGCGCTGGGCTCCGAGTCCGACAAGGCCAAGGCCCGCGGTTTCGTCGAGCGCGCCGGCATGGTCGCCTGCGCCGGGCTGCCCCGTTCGGAGATGCAAGAGCTTGGCCGGGTGATCGGCCTGTCCCGCCGCGAGATCGAAATGGTCTCCTCCTGGTCCTCGCCGCCGGGCTGGGCACAGAACGGGTCGAACGAGGAACCACCCGGCCGTGGCCGCTTCCTGATCAAGGTCGGCGGCCGGCCGGGTATCCCGATCCGGGTCGTGATCACCGACACCGAGCGTCACCTGCACGATACGAACACCCGATGGATCGCCGACGGTGACGCCGACCGGGTGATGGCCGAGCGTGCCGCGGTGATGCGCGCCGTCCGTGGCGGAGACCTGTCCGTGGAGACCCTCCCGGCGGGACCTGTCCGGGACATTCTCCCGGCCTGACCAGAAGGATCTCGATGCATAGAGGGACCGGCCGTGCCAACGAATTCTCGGCGTGGATGATACCTGGATTTGCGCTGTTCAATACGGTGATCTTCGGCTTGCTGTGGCTGGGCGGCACGGTCGGTGCCGCCCTCACCGGGCACGGCTGGCAGCCACCCCCGGCGACCATCGAGGTATACCTGACCCTGATAACCCAAGGGTCCGCAGCGGTGTGGCCGGGCGTCTCCCCCTATGCGGTCTACGGCGGGGCGCTCGCACTGGTCCTACCGACGGTGGCCCCAATTGTCATGCTGGTCCGCGCGATGCTGCGTTCGCAGGGCCACACCAAGGGCCTCGCCCGACGCGGCGAGCTCAGCTCACTGATGGCCAAACAGATCGAGGCCCGAGCCCGTTCCCTGCGGCCGTCACTCAAGGAGGTCGAGCACCCCCGACCGGACGACACCGGCAACCTGCTCGGTGACCTGAGCCCGAAGGGACCCGAGCTGCGCTCCTCCTACGAGGACGTCGAACTCGACCTGATGGCGCCGCGGGCCGGAAAATCCACCGGTATCGCCATCCCGCGGGTGCTGCGCGCCCCCGGCGCGGTACTGCTGACCTCGAACAAGTCCGACGTGTTCGCGGTGACCCGGCGGGAGCGCGGGAAAGTCGGCCGGGTGTGGACCTTCGACCCGCAGGGCATCGCGTACTCCGAGCGGGAGATGTGGTGGGACATCCTTGCCGACTGCCACACCATGGAGGGCGCCCGCCGACTGGCCGGTCACTTCGTCAGCTCGGTCAACGACGACGCTTCCAAGAAGGACTTCTGGATCTCCGCGGCGCAGAACACCCTGGCCGCCCTATTCCTCGCCGCTTCTCGTGGCGGTGCGGGGGTCACCGAACTCCTGGGCTGGCTCGCCGACCCCGCCGACCGGCAACCGATCGACCTGCTGCGCGACCACGGCCTGGAGGCTATGGCGGACCAGCTACAGGGCACCGTACGAGGCGCCGTGCAGACCCGCGACGGCATCTACGAGACCGCCCGGCAGTGCGTGGCGTGCCTTCTCGACCCCGAGATCCAAGCTTGGGTCACCCCCGACCCGGACCGCCCGCAGTACATCCCGGAGGAGCACGTACTCACCCGGGACACTCTCTATCTACTGTCCAAGGACGGCGGCGGTTCCGCGGCCGGCGTGATCGCGGGCATCGCCGATGCCACCATCCGGGCCGCCGTGGTCGCCGCGGAGCGGATGGGCGGGCGGCTGGACCCCCCGATGACCGCGATCCTCGATGAGGCGGCCAACGTCTGCCGCATCGCCGACCTGCCCGACCTCTACAGCCACCTCGGCTCCCGCGGTATCAGCGTGGTCACCCTGCTGCAGAGCTATCGGCAGGGCGCGAAGGTCTGGGGCGATGCCGGCATGAACGCCCTCTGGAGCGCCGCCACGATCAAGCTGCTCGGCGCCGGGCTCGATGACGCCGACTTCGTGGACAAGATCGCCCGCCTGGTCGGTCAGCACGACGTACGCACGATCAGCCGCAGCCGCAGCAAAGGCGGCGGATCGCGGTCGGTGTCGTACCGGCTGCAACAGACCATGCCGGCGGACAAGATCCGGGCGCTACCGAAAGGCACCGCCCTGCTGCTGGCCACCGGCATCAGGCCCGCCCTCATCCAGCTGCGACCGTGGTACAAGGAGTCGAACGCGGCGGCGATCAGCGCGGACGCCGAGGCTGAGGTGCACGCCATCACCGAGCGGGCGGCGGCGGCGTGGCAGCGCCATCCGCGCCGGGTGGGCTGAGCCGGATGTCGGGCGGACCGGTCCGTAAGGCTGCCACGGCGGGAAAGGCCGCCCACGCGGTGTTCCGGCTCGATGCCACGACGATTCTCTGGATTCTCGGCTCGGGTATCGGGCTGCTGCCGCTCGCGCTGATGGCGCTGGTGGCACTGATCGTCATTCTCTTCGCGCTGTCCATGTTCGGCGCGACGATGACCACCGTCCCGGATCCGTCGGCCTCGGGCTCCCTGCCGCCCGGGACCCAGGCCATCATCGACATGCACGGCGGCAACGGCACCGGCACTTTCGCCTCGACGGAGGTGCCGGACGCCGACCTGGTCGCCCCGATCAAGCAGGCCGCCGGGCGCTGCGACCTGCTCACCCCGATCATCCTGGCCGCGCAGATCGAATACGCGTCCGGCTTCGACACTACGAAGAAGGGCCCGGAGGGACGCAGCGGCCTCTCCCAGTTGACGCCGGAAATCTTCGACAAGTACGGCGAGGACGACGACGACAGTGGCGAAGCCTCGATGCTCGACGCCGAGGACGACATTCACGCCCACGCACGGTACTTCTGTTACCTGGCCCGGGAGATCAAGAAGCTGACCGACGCCGGCGAAGCCCTTGGTGACCGGCTCACTCTGACACTGATGGCCTTCGAGATGGGCCTCGAAGCGGTCAAACTCAACGGCGGCATGCCGGTCATCGACCCGACGAGTTACCCGTTCCAGGTCCGGCTGCTCTTCGCGACCTACACCACCGACGGCACCGCGAAATTTCCGACCACACCCGCGAGCACGGTCACGCCCGCTCCGGTCAAGAGGGCGAGTACGACGGCAGCAAAGTTCAGCGAGGCACAGTTCCATGAGCTATTCCCGAGCCGGAACACGCTGTACTCGTACGCCGGCCTCACCGACGCCATGACGAAGTTTCCCGCATTCGCGGGCACCGGTGACGAGCAGGCCCGCAACCGGGAACTGGCCGCCTTTTTCGGCAACATCGACCACGAATCCGGCGGCCTCGTCCAAACCGAGGAGATTGACCAAGCCGCGTGGGGCAACTACTGCGACCTCAGCCGGGCGTACCGCTGCCCCGCCGGACAGACCGCCTATCACGGGCGCGGACCGATCCAGCTCAGCTGGAACTACAACTACAAGGCTGCCGGTGAGGCGCTCGGCATCGACCTGCTGAACAAGCCCGACCTGGTGAAGACCGACTCGTCGGTCGCCTGGCAGACCGCACTCTGGTTCTGGATGACCCAGACCAGCGCCGGCTCGACGACCGCACACGACGCGATCAACGGCGGCGGCGGCTACGGGGCCACCATCCGGATCGTCAACGGTATCGAGTGCGGCGGTGGGAACCCGGCCCAGATAAGCAGCCGAGTCAATTCCTACCAGCGGGTCGCGTCGATCCTGGACGTCGATCCGGGCGACGCCAGCACGCTGACCTGCTGACCACGACGTAGACGAGGAGAGGTACGACATGACCCTGGCCGAGACGGATGAGCCGATCCCGCAGAACGAGTTGGAGCCCGCCGAGTTGGAGCCCGCCGCCGGACAACAACCGTTCTTCATCTTGTACCTTGCGGGGCACGAGTACGTCGAAGAGCTACAGCGCCTGATCTACTGGGTGGAGAACCTGCTCATTCCGATCTACGGCGCGGAGGTCACCTCACAGGCACCGTGGTGCCCGCGCTGGCGGGAACACCCGGAGGCGGTCGCCTACCTGCACGGCCTCTGGCTGGCCTGGCAGGAAAGGACCGGCCCGCAGGCCCAACAGTCCGACCCGGCAGTGTGGCATCAGAACCACCTCTGGCACACGATGGACAAGCTGCGCGACCCCGGCGGCCCGTTCGCGGGTTGTAAGGCCGGCAACCACCGCCCAAAGGAACGACCCGTCGTCGAACAGAACGACTTCCTGCACGCCTAAGAACTCCAGCAGGAGATCTGTTTCAGGGCTCGGTGAGGGCTTGTCGGGCGTAGTGGCTGATCTTGGCTTCGGCTTGGTGTTGGCGTCGGAAGATGGA
>NZ_JBITGE010000066.1:0-9856 GCF_044456785.1 Micromonospora sp. NPDC050795
CACCCCCCGGATCATCCGAACAACAGGGGAAGGAAGTCATACCGGGCCGGGCGACCGAGGGTCCCCGGCTGGGGACGATCAAAAAGGTAACGGGGTTACCAGCCTCTGGCTTTCCACTGGGGGAGGGCGGGGCGCTCGGCGCCCAGGGTGCTGTCCTTGCCGTGGCCCGGGTAGAACCAGGTGTCGTCCGGGAGCTGGTCGAACAGCTTGTGCTCGACGTCACCGATCAGCGCCGCGAAGCGCTCCGGGTCCTTGTCGGTGTTGCCCACCCCTCCGGGGAAGAGACTGTCGCCGGTGAAGAGGTGCGGGGTGCCGGCCGGGTCGCGGTAGAGCAGCGCGATCGAACCCGGGGTGTGCCCCTTGATGTGGATGACCTCCAACGCGCAGTCGCCGACCGCCACGGTGTCGCCGTCGGCCAGCCGCTCCGCCTCGATCGGCAACCCCGCCGCGTCGTCGGCGTGCACCAACGCCCGGGCGCCGGTCTTGGCGACGACCTCCTCCAGCGCCACCCAGTGATCCATGTGCTGGTGGGTCGTCACCACGGCGGTGAGCCCACCGTCACCGATCAGCTCGAGCAGCCGGGGTGCCTCGTTCGCGGCGTCGATGAGCACCTGATCACCGGTGCCCGTGCAGCGCAGCAGGTAGGCGTTGTTGTCCATCGGACCCACCGACAGCTTGCTGATGGTCAGCCCGTCCAGCTCCCGAACCGCCGGTGGGCCGCCGTGCGTGACGTCTCCGCTGTATGTCATGACGTTTCTATATCCATTCCGGTGGAGTAGGCAGGGGACCGTCAGGGGTGACGGAGAGCAGGGTGCCGTCGGCGCGGCCGATCAGCCAGACGGCGAGGTCGGGGGCGGAGCCGGCGACGATCGGAGCGCCGACGCGCTCCCCGATCACCACCTCGTGCTCGCTGCCGTCGAGGCGCAGCACCATCGACGGCGGTGTCGGCCCCATGGCGTGATGACTGGCCGCCTCCCGCAGCAGTCGGTGGGCGAACGCCTCCGACCAGTCTGCGGCCCGGTAGTCGGCGGCCAGATCGAGGTGGTGCACCTCGATCTCCCGCAGTCGACCCCAGACCAGCAGCGCCGCCGGCCAGGGACCCTTACGCGCCTGCACCGTCGCCGCCCAGGCGTCGGCCGGCATCGCCGCGACCGCCTCGGCGAACAGGTCCGCGGTGCGTCGCAGGTCGTCCAGGTGCGCGGCCGGTGGCCGGCTCGAACCGGCTTCGATGTCGGCGGTGCGGGCATCCAGCGAGGCGTACATCGGCAGCGCCGCCCCGGTGCGGGCCGCGGTGAGCAGGTTGACGAAACCGTCGGCGTTGCGCGCCACATGCGCCAGGACGTGGCCGCGCGTCCAGCCCGGCAGCAGCGACGCGGCGGCCAGGTCCGCGGCGTCGAAGGAAGCGGCGGTACGCAGTAGTCGCCTGGTGGCCGCGTCCACCTCGCCCATCAGCAACAGCGGATCCGTGGTCACCCGTCGACCCTAGCGGTCCGCCGTCGCGCCGTCGCCGGGGAAATCGCTTTCGGCGCGTAGGCGCGCGACCTACCGTCAGCGGCAGACGCGGCACCGGGACATCGGACGGAGGTGGTGATCATGCCGGACGTGGCACGCGTGTTCCGCCATCACCAGCTTCGACACCGATGAGGATGAGATGACGATCGATTTGACCGCCCTCGGCTGGGACGCCGAGCGGACGGCGTACGCCGCGCGCCGCGGCGAGCACCAGCCGGGTCGGGTGGCCCGGGTGGACCGGGGGGTCTGCACGGTGCTCACCGCAGGTGGCCCGATCCGGGCCAGTCTGGGTGGGGCGGTGCTGACCGTCGCCGCGCGCGACCCGTCCGCGCTGCCCTGCGCCGGGGACTGGGTGCTGCTCACCCACTGGCCGGACCGCCGCGTCACCGTCGAGGCGGTGCTGCCGCGGCGGGGCGCGCTGATCCGACGTACCGCCGGCAAGGACGCCAGTGGTCAGGTGCTGGCCGCCAACCTCGACGCCGCCGCCGTGGTGGAGCCGGTGCACCCCGAGCCGGACGTGGGCCGGATCGAGCGGCTGCTCTCCCTGGCCCACGAGTCCGGAGCCCGGCCACTTGTCGTACTGACCAAGGCGGACCTCGCGGCCGACCCGGCCGCGCTGGCCCGCCAGCTGGCCGCCGTCGCGCCCGGGGTGCCGGTGCTGCCGGTCAGCGCCGAACGTGGCCTCGGACTGGCACCGCTGCGCGCCGAGGTGACGCCCGGCCGCACGCTCGGTCTGCTCGGCCCGTCCGGTGCCGGCAAGTCGAGCCTCGTCAACGCCCTCGTCGGGGCGGTGATGATGCCCACCCAGGCGATCCGGCGCGTCGACGGCAAGGGCCGGCACACCACCACCTGGCGGGCGCTCGTACCGATCCCCGGTGGCGGTGCGGTGATCGACACGCCCGGTGTCCGGGCGGTCGGCCTGCTGGACGGCGCGGCCGGGCTCGACCGGGCGTTCGCCGACATCGCCGGGCTGGCCGAGGGCTGCCGGTACGCCGACTGCGGTCACGACGGCGAGCCGGCCTGCGCGGTCCGGGAGGCGCTGCACACCGGCGAGCTCTCCACCCGTCGGTGGGAGAGCTGGCGGCGGCTGCAGGGCGAGGTGGCCCACGAGAGCCGACGGCGGGAGGCCCGGGTGGCGGCGGAGCGACGCGGCGGGTGGCGTTCGGCCCGGCGTCGGGCCGCGCGTCCGCCGGCGCCCGGCGGCTACTGACCGGGCGCCCGCCGACGCGTGGCCGACCGGGGTTGCGGGCGGCGCGGCCGACCGGGCTGAGCTGGGGGAATGTGCGGGCGAGGGAAACTGTCGTACCTCGGGGCTAGAGTTGCCGAGGCGTGTTTTCCGCGCCCGCACGACCGCTCAAGACCACCCAGAGCGGGACAGATCCTTTGCTTCGTCTTCTCCCGGGAGTACACGCACCGTGGCCGACCGACTGATCATCCGTGGCGCGCGCGAGCACAACCTGCGTGACGTCAGTCTCGACCTGCCCCGGGACGCGCTCATCGTGTTCACCGGGCTGTCCGGGTCGGGCAAGTCGAGCCTGGCCTTCGACACGATCTTCGCCGAGGGGCAGCGCCGCTACGTCGAGTCGCTCTCGTCGTACGCCCGGCAGTTCCTCGGCCAGATGGACAAGCCAGACGTCGACTTCATCGAGGGCCTGAGCCCGGCCGTCTCGATCGACCAGAAATCCACCTCGCGCAACCCGCGCTCGACGGTCGGCACCATCACCGAGGTCTACGACTACCTGCGTCTGCTCTACGCCCGCATCGGTGAGCCGCACTGCCCGGTCTGTGGTGAGCGCATCTCCCGGCAGAGCCCGCAGCAGATCGTCGACCGGGTCCTCGCCATGGCCGAGGGCACCAAGTTCATGGTGCTCGCCCCGGTGATCCGTGGCCGCAAGGGCGAATATGTCGACCTCTTCGCCGAGCTGCAGGCCAAGGGCTACGCCCGGGCCCGGGTCGACGGCGTGGTTCACCCGCTGACCGAGCCGCCGAAGCTCAAGAAGCAGGAGAAGCACACCATCGAGGTGGTGATCGACCGGCTCACCGTCAAGCCGAGCGCCAAGCAGCGGCTCACCGACTCGGTCGAGGCCGCCCTGGGCCTGTCCAGCGGCCTGGTCCTGCTCGACTTCGTCGACCTTCCCGAGGACGACCCGGACCGCGAGCGCCGCTACTCCGAGCACCTGGCCTGCCCCAACGACCATCCGCTCGCCATCGAGGATCTCGAACCTCGGGTCTTCTCCTTCAACGCGCCCTACGGCGCCTGCCCGGAGTGCACCGGCCTGGGCACCAAGAAGGAGGTCGACCCGGAGCTGCTGGTCCCCGACCCGGAGCGCAGCCTGCGTGAGGGCGCCATCCAGCCCTGGTCCACCGGGCACAACCTGGAATACTTCCTGCGCCTGCTGGAGGCGCTCGGCGAGGCCCAGCACTTCGACATCGACACCCCGTGGCGGGCGTTGCCGGCGCGGGCGCAGAAGACGATCCTGCACGGCTCCGACGACCAGGTTCACGTCCGCTACCGCAACAAGTACGGCCGCGAGCGCTCCTACTACACCGGCTTCGAGGGCGTGGTGCAGTGGATCGAGCGGCGGCACTCCGACACCGAGTCCGAGTGGTCCCGCGACAAGTACGAGGGCTACATGCGCGACGTGCCGTGCGCGGCGTGCGGCGGTGCCCGGCTCAAGCCCGAGGTGCTCGCGGTCACGTTGGCCGGCAAGAGCATCGCCGAGGTCTGCAACCTCTCCGTGGGGGAGTGCGCCGACCTGCTCGCCGGCATCGAGCTGACCGACCGGCAGAAGATGATCGCCGAGCGGGTCCTCAAGGAGATCAACGCCCGGCTGCGGTTCCTGCTCGACGTCGGCCTTGACTACCTCTCCCTGGACCGCCCGGCCGGCACGCTCTCCGGCGGCGAGGCACAGCGCATCCGGCTGGCCACGCAGATCGGCTCCGGCCTGGTGGGCGTGCTCTACGTGCTCGACGAGCCGTCGATCGGGCTGCACCAGCGCGACAACCACCGGCTGATCGAGACCCTGATCCGGCTGCGTGGGCTCGGCAACACGCTGATCGTGGTGGAGCACGACGAGGACACCATCCGCACCGCCGACTGGATCGTCGACATCGGGCCCGGCGCGGGTGAGCACGGCGGCAAGATCGTGCACAGCGGCTCGGTGCCGGCGCTGCTGAAGAACAAGGAGTCGATCACCGGGGCGTACCTGTCCGGTCGGCGGTCGATCCCGACGCCGACGGGCCGCCGCCCGCAGGACCCGGCCCGCGAGCTGGTGGTGCACGGCGCGCGGGAGCACAACCTGCGCAACCTGACCGTCTCGTTCCCGCTGGGCCAGCTGATCGCGGTCACCGGGGTCAGCGGTTCGGGCAAGTCGACGCTGGTCAACGACATCCTGTACGCGGTGCTGGCCAACCAGATCAACGGCGCCCGGCTGGTGCCCGGCCGGCACACCCGCGTCTCCGGCCTGGAGCACGTGGACAAGGTCGTCGGCGTGGACCAGTCGCCGATCGGCCGCACGCCGCGCTCCAACCCGGCCACCTACACCGGCGTCTGGGACCACGTCCGCAAGCTCTTCGCCGAGACGACCGAGGCGAAGGTGCGCGGGTACGGCCCGGGTCGGTTCTCCTTCAACGTCAAGGGCGGGCGCTGCGAGGCGTGCTCGGGTGACGGCACGATCAAGATCGAGATGAACTTCCTTCCCGACGTGTACGTCCCCTGCGAGGTCTGCAAGGGCGCCCGGTACAACCGGGAGACCCTGGAGGTGCACTACAAGGGCAAGACCGTCTCGGACGTGCTGGAGATGCCGATCGAGGAGGCCGCCGAGTTCTTCTCCGCGATTCCGGCCATCCACCGGCACCTGAAGACCCTGGTCGACGTCGGCCTGGGCTACGTCCGCCTCGGTCAGCCCGCGCCGACCCTCTCCGGTGGTGAGGCACAGCGGGTCAAGCTCGCCTCCGAGCTGCAGAAGCGGTCCACCGGGCGGACGGTCTACGTGCTCGACGAGCCGACCACCGGTCTGCACTTCGAGGACATCCGCAAGCTGCTGATGGTGCTGGAAGGGCTCGTCGACAAGGGCAACACGGTGATCACCATCGAGCACAACCTCGACGTGATCAAGACCGCGGACTGGCTGATCGACATGGGTCCCGAGGGTGGCCACCGTGGCGGCACCGTGCTCGCCACCGGCACCCCGGAAGAGGTCGCCGAGGTGGCCGAGAGCCACACCGGCGAGTTCCTGCGTCAGGTGCTCAAGCTCGACGGCAAGGCCAAGGGTGCGGCTGCCGCCACCACCCGGGCCGCCAAGGCCAACGGGGTTACCAAGGCGCGGGCCAGCCGTAAGGTGCCGGCCGCCGCGCGCTGACCTCTCTACGCGTGCTGATGGGGTGGGGCGGGTCGGATGGCGACCTGCCCCACCCCATTTGTCGGGTCGAGCGGATGCCGTGGTGAACCATCCGGCACAGTTGCCCGTGTGGAGAAGTGTGGCCGGCTTTCGACCGGCAGCGGGCTAGAGAGAGGCGAGGCATGAGTGACGATCAAGCGCTGACCGGACCAGGTACGCAGACACGTCGTAACCTGCTCACCGGCGTCGGGGCGGTCGGCGCGGCCGTCGTCCTGGCTGCCTGCGGCAGTGACGACGGCGGCAGCAGCAGCGGTGCGCCCACAAGCGGTGGCCCTGCCGTACCCAGCACCGGCGACGCTGGCGGCGGTGACCGGCAGGATGCCCAGTCGCTGGCCACCACCGCCGACATCCCGGTCGGCGGCGGCAAGGTCCTCGCCGCCCAGGGCGTGGTCATCACCCAGCCCACGGCCGGCCAGTTCAAGGGCTTCAGCCCGATCTGTACGCACCAGAACTGCCCGGTGACGAACGTCGACGGCGGCACCATCAACTGCACCTGCCACAACAGCAAGTTCTCGATCGAGGACGGCTCGGTGAAGGCCGGCCCGGCCACCAAGCCGCTGCCGCCCAAGGAGATCAAGGTCACCGGCGACCAGATCTCGCTGGCCTGACCCGACGCGGGGCCGGCGGGCCGGCCCGGGCCGTACGTCGACCGGCCGGTCGCCCGGCGGCACAGGATCGATTCGCGTTCGGGAAGTCGGGGTGTCAGCGGTGTGCCGACACCCCGACTTCCGGGGCGCCGAGTGGATCACGCCTGCGGTGGGCTGTCGGTGCTGCGGACTAGGCTTGTTGGCGTGGCTGACCCCTCGACCTACCGCCCCGCACCCGGCACCATCCCGGAGCTACCAGGGGTCTACCGCTTTCGCGACGGCACCGGCCGGGTGATCTACGTCGGCAAGGCGCGAAATCTGCGCAGCCGACTCAACTCCTACTTCGGCGACGTCTGGAACCTGCACGAGCGCACCCGGCAGATGGTCACCACCGCCGAGTCGGTGGACTGGATCACCGTCGGCACCGAGGTCGAGGCGCTCCAGCAGGAGTTCACCTGGATCAAGCAGTACGACCCGAGGTTCAACGTCCGCTACCGCGACGACAAGTCGTACCCCTATCTCGCTGTCACCCTCGACGAGGAGTACCCCCGGCTGCAGGTGATGCGCGGCGCCAAGCGCAAGGGCGTGCGTTACTTCGGTCCCTACTCGCATGCCTGGGCCATCCGGGAGACCCTCGACCTGCTGCTGCGGGTGTTCCCCGCGCGCACGTGTTCCGCCGGGGTGTTCAAGCGGGCCGGCCAGGTCGGTCGCCCCTGCCTGCTGGGCTACATCGGCAAGTGCTCGGCGCCGTGCGTGGGCACCGTCTCCGCCGACGAACACCGGGCCATCGTCGACGGGTTCTGCGACTTCATGGCCGGGCGCACCGACACCATGGTCCGCAAGATCGAACGTGAGATGACCGAGGCGAGCGAGCAGTTGGAGTTCGAGCGGGCCGCCCGACTGCGCGACGACGTGGCCGCGCTGCGCCGGGCCATGGAGAAGCAGACCGTGGTGCTCGGCGACGGCACCGACGCGGACGTCGTCGCGTTCGCCGACGACCCGCTCGAGGCGGCTGTGCAGGTCTTCCACGTCCGCGACGGCCGGGTCCGCGGCCAGCGCGGTTGGGTGGTGGAGAAGACCGAGGAGCTGACCACCGCGGACCTGGTGCACCACTTCTGCACCCAGGTGTACGGCGGTGAGCACGGCGAGGCCGACGTGCCTCGGGAACTACTGGTCCCCGAGCTGCCCGCGGACGCCGACGCGCTGGCCGAGTGGCTCTCCAACCACCGGGGCAGTCGGGTATCGCTGCGGGTGCCGCAGCGTGGCGACAAACGCTCACTGATGGAGACGGTGGAGCGCAACGCCAAGGACGCGCTGGCCCGGCACAAGCTCAAGCGCTCCGGTGACCTGACCACCCGGGGCAAGGCACTGGACGAGATCAGCGACGCGCTGGGCATGAGCACCTCGCCGCTGCGCATCGAGTGCTTCGACATCTCCCAGATCCAGGGCACCGACGTGGTCGCCAGCATGGTGGTCTTCGAGGACGGGTTGCCCCGCAAGAGCGAGTACCGGCGGTTCATCGTCCGGGGCGCCACCGACGACCTCTCCGCGATGTCCGAGGTGCTCCGTCGCCGCTTCGCCCGCTACCTGGACGCCAGGGCCGAGACGGGTGAGGTGGGCGTGGAGTCGGCCGACGATCCGGCCGCGCCCGGAGGCGCCACGGATCCACAGGTCGGCATCCTGATCGACCCGACCACCGGCCGGCCCCGAAAATTCGCGTACCCGCCACAGCTGGTGGTCGTCGACGGCGGCGCCCCACAGGTCGCCGCCGCCGCGCAGGCCCTCGCCGACCTCGGCATCGACGACGTGGCCCTGTGCGGGCTGGCCAAGCGGCTGGAAGAGGTGTGGCTCCCGGACGACGAGTTCCCGGTCATCCTCCCGCGTACCTCGGAAGGGCTGTACCTGCTGCAACGGGTGCGTGACGAGGCCCACCGGTTCGCCATCACCTTCCACCGGCAGCGCCGGTCCAAGCGGATGACCGAATCAGCGCTGGACCACGTACCCGGCCTGGGCGAGGTACGTCGCAAGGCGCTGCTGCGGCACTTCGGCTCACTCAAGCGACTCTCGGCAGCAACGGTCGACGAGATCACCGAGGTGCCTGGAGTGGGGCGGCGCACCGCCGAGGCGATCCTGGCCGCCCTGGACAAGGACACGAAGGCCGGCGACGGCGCGGGAGCGAAGCCCAGCACCTGAGCGCCGTCGCTCGGTCGCTGCCGGGCCGGAGGCGGGCACCCAGGGCGCGTTGGCTGTCCTCGCTCGCTTTGGTGATGGGGGTCGCTCCCATGATCGTGCTCGTTCCTGGATGTAGTGGCCTCGTTGCGCTGGGAGGGGCCTCTTTCCTGGATCGAGCATGATCTAGCGGGGGTTGCGCGCACCGGGCTGTCCCTGGGGCCGGGCTGGCCCGCCCGGCCCTCTGCCCGTGTGTCGGGCCGAACCCCGCCCCGCCCGGCCCGCCCGCCCCGCTCGGTTTGCCCCGCCCGCCCGGCCCTCCCGGCCCCCGGGCACGCCCGCCCCCGCCCCCGGACTGCCCCGGTCCCGCCCCGCCCCGCCCCCCGGGTCGGGCCGGGCGGGGCGGAGGTGCAGGCGGGCATGATCGACTCGGGTTTCATGATGTCGGGGCATCCCGGGCAGCGGGACACCGCGACTTCCAGGAACCCGAGTGGATCATGCTGCGGTGGCCGCGATGTCGGGTTCGGCGGGGTGACAGGTCGGGTGGTTTGTCGGGTTCGGCCTCGCGTGTCGGGTGGTCGGGGCCACCCCGGCGGCGGAATCGGCGGCCGGCCGGGGTCGTTATGCCTGGCAGGCCACCGCGCCCGTCGAGTCGCAGGGCGCAGGCCCCCGGGAACACCCGGCAGGCCGCCCCGGTTACATCCCCGAACGGCCGAGCACCACAATGGCCGGGCCGCCGCCGGGAACACCCGGCAGGCCGCCTCGGTTACACCCCCCGAACGGCCGAGCACCACAACGGCCGACCCCCTGCGGGTAGGCGGAATGATCCGCCACCCGTTGCACCCTGTCCCGATGCCGGCCCCCGTTGTGGGTCGCCGGGCAGACGAACTTTCCCGCGCCACCATCCACCACCCCCCTGGTGTGGTGTGGGTATCCCCCTGAGGCAGAGGAGCACGCCATCATGCGTACCGATCTGATCCGTAAGACCGCCCTGACCGCCGCCGGCCTCGCGTTCACCGGCGGTGCCATCGCCGGGCCAGTGACCGCCGCTTACGCCATGTCCGATGCCAAGCCGGCCACGCAGACGCAGACTGACCGTAAGGGTCACGGCGAGCGGGAGCTCGGTGTGCGCTACGAGGCGCAGCCGAACTTCTACTACTGCGGGCCCGCCGCGACGCGTAACGCGCT
>NZ_JBITGE010000067.1:0-9514 GCF_044456785.1 Micromonospora sp. NPDC050795
GCCACCCATTTCCAGGCCACCCTCGACCTGGTCGAAACCCTTGACTGGCTACGCGCCGTCCCCGACCACCAAGATCTACGAGACAGAACCTAGGGGTGCCGCTGACGGTGGCGCTCGTCCGGCTACGCGCCTTCGCCTACGCCCACGATCGGCGCCTGCGGGACGTCGCGGGCGACGTGGTCGCCCGACGACTTCGCTTTGACCCCGAACCTACGGAGAGCGGCCCGTGACGAGCACGAAGACGGTGGAGTCGATCACGGGCCGTCCGCGCTCCTGCGGTGTCGCCGAGGATCGGGCTGGGCTATGGTCTGACCGAAGGTGGGTGACATGAGCGAGAGCCAGTTGACGGACGTCCTCGTGGAGATGGCCGACACGCTCGTCGACGATTTCGATGTGCTCGACTTCCTGCATGTCCTCACCAAACGGTGCGTCGAGTTACTGGGCGTCTCCGCGGCGGGGCTGCTGCTGACCGATCAGCAGGGCGCGCTTCAGGTGGTGGCCGCCTCCTCCGAGCGCACCAGACTGCTGGAGCTGTTCCAGCTGCAGACTGACCAGGGCCCCTGTCTTGATTGCTTCCGCACCGGCGGGCCCGTGTCGGTGGCTGACCTGCCAACTGCGGACCGGTGGCCGATATTCGCCGCTGCTGCAGCCGAGGTTGGCTTCGCTGCCGTTCACGCCATGCCCATGCGCCTGCGCTCTGAGGTGATCGGGGCGCTGAACCTGTTCGACGTCCACCCGCGCACCCTCGACAAGAGCCAGCTGCGTATCGGCAAGGCACTCGCCGACGTGGCCACCATCGGGCTGCTCCAGCAACGCGCCATCCACCGCGGTGCGATCCTCACCGAGCAACTCCAGACCGCGCTCAACAGCCGCGTGCTGATCGAACAGGCAAAGGGCGTCCTCGCCGAACGTCTCCAGGTCGATGTGGATGAGGCGTTCGCCCTAATGCGCAGCGGCGCTCGCAACCACAACCGAAGGTTGTCGGATTTCGCCCAGGCAATCGTCGACGGCTCGGAGGAGATTTCCCCGACGATGGTCGCCGACCGGCCCGGGGTGCCGACACCACGATAAAAGGCTATCGCTCGCGTCGCGGTTTGACGTGGTAGGGCGTAGGATGAGGTTGTCGCTCAGGTCCCCGGTGGCAAACAGCCCAGAGCCGTAGAGTGCCCCTGATTCTGCTAGCAGCAGGGGCGTCCACCGATTCGACCCCTGATCACGCAATGTGCAGCCCTGTTCGCCACGGCATGGCAGCGCCCTGCCCAATGGGTACCGCATTGCGCATTGATCCTGGCGGTCTACGCGCCGGTCAACCATCGAGAGTCCGCGCAGACCTCTACTTCGGCTGGGCTCACCGTCTTAATCACCGAGTGGTGTCTCTTAAGGACGTGAGTCAGCGATGCTGCTTCGATTCGACCCATTCCACGACCTCAACCAGCTGGCCGGCGAAATCCTCGGGTCACGGCGGGTCCCGCGGACGATGCCGATGGACTGCTACCGCCACGGTGACGCGCTCTACCTACATTTCGAGCTACCGGGCATCGACGTGGAAACTCTCGAAGTCACCCAGGAAGGCAACACCCTGACCGTGCGGGCTGTCCGCGACGCCACCGCACCCGAGGACGCCACTTTCCTGATCGACGAGCGCCCCGGCACGTCCTACGCCCGTCAACTCATCGTCGGTGACGGCCTAAGCCTCGACGCGATCGCGGCGAACTACCAGGATGGCGTACTCACGTTGACCATCCCCGTCGCTGAGCAGGCACAGCCGCGCCGCATCGACGTGGGCACAGGCAAGGACACCACCCGCGACCACCACGAGGCGAACGACCGGCCAGGCACCAGACCCGTCCGGCTGGTCCGGACCGCGGGCTGACACGTTCCACCCTCCACCCCACCTGCCGGAGACCGCCGATCAGCGGCGTCTGTTTCACGGCAAATAATAGGAAAGATGGGTGTGATGGTTGATATCGCCGATCAACAGCTAATCGCCTTTACCTACGATGGCCGTCCCCTGGGCATCATGATCCCCGCGGACCCGACAACGCCAGTGACTGCACGGCAATCGCACGCTCGCCACGCTTCCTCCGGCGAGCAACCCAATGCCACTACGGCGATCGACGCCCCACCCACCCCGCAGGCGTTCAAGAGCGCCTCATCATGAAGGAGTACGTGTTCTGATGACAACGACACTGACCAACAACGAGCAAGCCACACCGACAGCGTCAGCAAACAGCACGGTCGCTCCGCCGCGGTCGCGGCAGAGCCGACTAAACACCGCCGAGGGCAAGATCACCGTCGCCGAGAACGTCGTCCAGAAGATCGCCGGGATCGCTTGCCGCGAGGTGTCCGGGGTAAATGCGATGGGCAGCGGCAGCACTCGCGCGTTTGGCACGCTCCGTGAGCGAATCCCGGGCAGTAACGGCCCGAACGTCGCCCAAGGCGTCGGCGTCGAGGTCGGCGAGACCGAGGCAGCGATCGATCTGGACATCGTCGTCGAGTACGGCATCAGCATCGCCGAACTCGGCCGCAGTATCCAGCGCAACGTCAAGACCGCGATCGAGCGGATGACCGGCCTGAACGTGGTAGAGGTCAACATCAGCGTGGACGACGTACACATGCCCGAAGCACCCGAGGACCGTACCGAGTCCCGCGTCGCATGACCGTCACCGTCCTGGCCGGGGGGCCGTTCACCGCGATCGTCGACGGGGTCAACGTCGACCTCGTAGCCGCCGCAGTGCGCGGCTGCCCGGCCGTGGCGGATCTGATGGCCGGAGCACCTTCCGGCGCGGCCACCTATCTCCCCGGCCGGCGGATCGACGGGATCACCGTCACCGCCGGCACGGTACGGATACAGGTCCGCAGCCGCTGGCAACCGGCCACTGAACTCGCCGAGCAGATCCGCCGCGCAGTTGGCGCGGTGGCACCGCTGCACCGCGTCGATGTGATCGTCGCCGACATCGAAGACCCACCGCCGATCCGGATCACCCGATGACGGCACAGACTGGGAGAGAGAGAACGCCATGAACCGCATGTTCCTGGGGACCATCGTCGGCCTGGCGCTGGGCTTCGCCCTTGCCTTCGGCGGCTTCGGACAGATGCTCATCGTCGCCCTGTTCGGCGGTCTCGGCCTCGCGGTCGCCCGGGTCCTCTCCGGCGACCTCGACCTCAGCGGCTACCTGCAGGGCCGGCGGAGCCCTCGATGACCCTGACCGCCGAACTGGACCGTGTCAGCGGCAGTCTGCCCCTGGCCAGTGGTGCCGAACTCGGACAGCTCACTATTGCCGACCGGGTTGTCGAGAAGATCGCCGCACAGGCCGTCCTCGAGATCCCCGACGCGGGCGGCGCCGCACCGCGGGTGTTCGGCCACGCGATGCCCGGCGCCGGACACCTCGGCATCCGCCGCACCGGCCTGCGTCAGGTACCGAAGGCCGCCGCGGACGTCGACGGCCGGACCGTCTACCTGGACCTGGCCATCAGTACCCGGTGGCCCGCTTCCATCGTCCACGTCAGCACCCAGGTACGCGAGCATGTCCAGAACCGGGTGCAGGACCTGACCGGTCTGACCGTCGCCGAGATCCGGATCAGCGTCACCGGACTGATCACCGGGTCGAACCCCACCGATCGTGATCGGCCGTGAGAGTCCTCAACCGCCTGCTGGCACTGCTCCTCGCTGTCGGCGTTGTTCTGGCCGCGACCGTCGGTGTGATCGAGGTGATCGCGCAACGCGCCCACCACCGCCCAGTGCTTCTCAACTGGCCCGGCGTCTACGACTGGGCTGCCCGCACCTCCTGGGGCGCGGCGCCTGTCCTGCTACTCAGCGTCGGTCTGGTGGCAGTCGGGCTGCTGCTGCTTATCGCGCAGCTCACACCACGACGTCCGGCCCGGCTGCCGATCGCCGCCGTCAACGTGGCCACCGACGCCGCGATCACCCGCCGCGGCCTCGCGCACACCCTGCGCCGGACCGTCACCGGCATCGACGGCGTCAGCCACGCCCACGTCACCGTCCGGCGACACCGCGCCCGCGTCAGCGCTACCACCCGCGCCACCGGCGACTCCGATACGAGCTCGCTGCGGGCAACCCTGACCGAAGCTGCCCGACAACAGCTCGACGCCCTGCACCTGAGCCGCCCGCCGACACTGTCGGTCCGGGTCACCACCCGGGAGCGCTGATGCACGCCGACCGCACCACCCGCGCCCTGCTCAGTCTCCTCGGGCTGGCACTGCTGGCCGCCGGCACCGCGGGGATCCTGGCCGGCACCGACGTCCTCGGCAACCATCTCGCCGGCCGGCACCTGACCGACAACCCGATCGCCCGGTACCTCGGCGACAACAGCGTCTGGCTCTGGCCGGTAGCCGCTGTCGTCGGCCTGGCGGTGGCCATACTCGCCCTGCGCTGGCTCATCGCCGTCCTGACCCCACGTTCGCGCGCTGGCGACATCGTCATCGCCTCCGGCTCATCCGCCGGCCGCACGTCGCTGGACGCCAACGCCCTCACCGACGCTGTCACCACCGAGATCAATTCCTACAGAGGCGTCGACACCAGTCGCGCGAAGGTCTTTGGGAGCCCGACTGACCCCCGACTCACGATCTCGGTGCGCACCGAGGACTCCGCGAACATCGCCGCTGTACGTGACCGTATCGAGGGCGACGCCCTCGCTCACGTTCGCCAGGCCCTCGAACGGCCAGACCTGCCTATCATCCTCACCATCACCATCGGGGATCGACAGTCCAACCGAGTCATCTGAACTCCGGACTGGACGAGACCCCGACCCCGGTCGTTGTGTCGCCGTGCTGCCACCCCAAAACGGGAGCCAGCAATCGACGGCACGTCACGCGGTCATACGCCGGCTCCCGGCGATAGAGACCCTCGGCTCGGTCACCACGGCTTGCGGCCAAGCTGGGTTGGGCGGGTTCAGAGCCGCGGGGGCAAGGATTGATCGCCCACCTCCCGGCCACCGCGCAGTAGGTCGAACCCGACGACCCCTGCGAGCACGACGGCGGCTGCTGCAGCGGGCACCAGTACGGGTTGCCCGACCAGGGGCGGGCCGATGGCGATGAGCACGCCTAGCCCGATCAGCCGAGGCGTGGACACGCGGGTGAACACGTGCCGTCCGAGTAGTGCGTGTCCGGCGAGGAAGAGCGCCGGTCCGCTCAGGATGATGACCAGCCAGGACGCCGGGGCCGCTGCGGTCGCGTGCGTGATCGTCATCTCGTCGGAGACGGTGATGGCGACGATGCCGGCCACCATGAGCAGATGGGCGAAGGCGGATTCCCTGTTTCGAGAGCCCGGCTCGTGCGGATGGGAGAAGGCCGTGCCGAGCTTTTCCCTGGTGCGGTAGAAGTAGGTGAAGTAGAGCAGCACGGTGGTACCGAAAGCCACCGTGAACGCCATACCTCGGTGGAGGCTGAATTCGCTGGCGTGGAATGTTCGCCCGGTGGTGATGACCGTCTCACCGAGCGCGATGATGATGAACTGCCGGTAGCGCTCGGCGAGATGTTCGCTGGCCAGATTCCACTCTGAGGGGGTCGTGCGACCGAGCTTCGGCGTCGGCCATCCGGAGAGCGCGGCCAGGTAGTCGATTGCGATGGCCAGGCTCCATAGCGCCACCCGGGCTGTCTCATCGACCAGTGCGCCGGCGAGCCAGGGCACCGCCGAGATCACGAACCAGGGAACTGCGCGCAGCGGTCGACGGCCGAGTGGATCCCGGCGCAGAGCGATGGCGAGCAGGGAACTGCGGCCCAGGTTGATCGCGACGTATGCGATCGCGAAGAGTAGTCCGCGCTGTTCGAACGCCTCCGGGATGGTCGTGGAGATTAGTAGGCCACCGAACATGGTGGCGATTACCAGCAACTGGATATGGATGAGCCGTGAGTCCAAAGTGTCGGTCACCAGGTTGGTGTACGACCAGACCCACCACACTGCCAACAGCAGGATCAGTGTCTGGTAAGCGCCGGTCCAGTCCAGCTGGTTGAATAGGGTCTGAGAGAGCCGGAAAAGGATGAAGATGTAAATCACATCGAAGAACAATTCGACGTAGGTGGCCTGCTTCGGCTGGTCAAGATCGCGGACCAGCCCGGGGCGCTTCTCCGTCTTCATTCCAACCCGTTTCTTCACCCGTCCGGACTACCGGCTCCCGGAAGAGTCATACCACGGGCAGGTCAGACCGACGGGCGATTCGTTCATCGCCGCAGATGCTCCGACGACCTGAGCTAACCCCGTTTTCATGGAGGTTCGTAATCATGGTCTGATGGCCGTGGGAGGAAGTTTCTGTGGCGGCACCGAAGAAGTACCCCGATGAGTTGCGTCAGCGCTGTGCGTATGCTCCGCGAGTCGATCCCGAAGCCCGTGATCCGGCGGTTGGCTGAGCAGCTTGGTGTGCATCACGAGGCGGTGGAGGCGGCTCGCTGTCTGAGTGCGTCGAGGACGTCGACGCGTGCGGCCGGTACCTGCACGTCGAGGCGCAGTGCGCCTGTGACGCGGGTGATGGTGTAGGTGAAGAACGAGCAGCAGGAGCTTTCCCGGTCAGTCAGGTCCCGGGCGGTCGTCTCGGCTGCCGGGTCAAGGCGCCACCGCAGGTGGGTGGGGGACAGCCGTTGCTGCTCTAACAGGGCGGTGGCGAACAGGTCGTCGAATTCGGCCCGCCGCAGTGGCCGTTGCACGCTCGGCAAGGTGCACGCCTCGGGTGCCCACGTCTGGTCATCGGTGGTCATACCGATGACGGTAAGCCTGTACCCGGGTACCGGATGCAAGCCCAACGGTTGGCCGGCTCGCAACTTGGCGCACTGCCGGTCGACAGGAAGGCGGGCATGTCGTCGTCGCCTTACTTGATAACGGTTAGGTTCTCAAGGGGCGGCGGCGGATCTCGGCTAGGCGCTGTTCGTAGCTCATCACGCTGTCTCGTCTGAGCCAGTAGACGTTTGGCTGGCGGGCCGACGCCAGTGTGCAGATCCGGGCCAGGTTCAGCCGCACCAGCTCGATGATGTGCGCGCGTGCCGCGTCGCCGGGGAACAGGAACATGTGCACCTTGGCCTTGAGGAACGCTTGTAACTCCAGTTCCCGCTTGAGGATGTACTGGTCGCGGCCGAACACGACCCAGCCCCTTTCGCCGATCACCGGCAGCCAGTCCTCGTCTCTGACGCCCTGCTCCAGGCGTTCCCGGGTGAAGACGGAGGCGGGGCTGTGCACCTGGTAGCCGAGGTCGGTGATGCACCGGCGCAATGACCGGCCGTGCATGTTCTCGTCGATGTAAAACTCAGGCGGCGCGGCCCAGGAGGACGCGTGCGGCGGCTCGGGCGTCGTGGATGTCGATTCCGAACTCGTCCGCGACTGTTTCAGCGCTCTCACCCGCCTTCATCATGCCGGCGACATCCGCCACCCGGGTTCCCGTGGCGGCAAAGATCGGCTGCCCGAACGAGCGCCGCATGTTGACGATCACCTTGGCTGGCTGCCAGTTGGACAGCGTCAGCTGCTCGGGGATCCCTTCGCTGTCGAAGGCGATGTACTCCATGTGATCGGCCACAATCTCCTTGATCACATGTTGGTTGGTGCCACCGACGATCAGGCCCTCCCCGGGGCGGGTTTTGCTGAAGTCCCACAGCACGTCGATGCCGTCAGTGGCCAGCTCGGGTGCGATCAGGACGTACTCACGGCCGAACTGCCGCTGGAGTTCCGTCAGGGCTGGGCGGATCTTCTGCGGACGCACGCCGGCGTTCCGCAGTGCCTCCAGCACGTGTGCCTCGGCTAGAGCGATGAACGTGACCGGCAGGACGTCTGGATGACCATCGGTGACGTGCAACAGCGGACCGCCGCGCTGGTAGCCGCGCGCCCACCGGTGGAAAGTCTGTTGCGGAACCCGGAGATGACGCCCGGCTTGGGCGAGATTGAGAATTCCTTCCGTAAAGCGGACATCGCCCATTTCTCCCCCTTTCCCTGCGTCATGGATTCGCCCTCCGCAGCATTGCACAAGTGGCGTAGGGAGCGCACCAACGTGGGGGTGAGGCGCTCGTGGCGACGCTTGCCGATGCTCTGGGCGGTAGCGGGCCGAGTGTCGCCTGGGGTAAGCCCGCGGACGAGCGTGCGTCGATCAACGTTTGGCAGGCGACCGGTCTTCTTCGGCCGCGCAGGGAGGGGCATTGCGCGAGGGCGGGGGGTCCTCGGGGTTGAGCCGGCCTTACGTGCCAGCGGCGATGTCAACGGCGAGGGCGAGGAGGGCTGTGATTGTTTGGAGGATGGCGAGGGCCAACGCACACAAGGCGATCCGGGCTTCAAGCGTCATGCGCTTGCCAGGCGTCTCAGCTACCACTGGTAGCGCGACGCTGTGAGCAGCTGCCTGCGCCGGGTACAGCGGCAGGGGCGCGAACGACGGCGGGACGATGTGCAACCGGTAGAGCCACGGATCGAGCCAGCTAGCCGCACCCAGGTGGCGAACCCATGCCACCAACTTCTGCCGCTTGTGTTTCCGGCAGCCGACGAGAATCATGCCGTCCTTCGTGCACGGCTTCCTGGTGGTCTTGGTCAGGACGAGGCACTTGGCTTCGATCCTGAAGCCGAAGTAGTAGCACACGTACAGAAAGAGACCCGCCGAGCAGAACAGGATGCAGACGACGTTCTCCCAGAAGGTGGGCTGCGCGACGGGCTCCGAGTTCGCTGCCAGGAGAAGCACGACACTGCAATCTACACCAGGCAACCAACTAGGTTCGGACCGTGACCGTCCGCGCGGGTGATCGGCCAGGGCGGGCCGTGATTCCTCGGTCCGGGCGGGTCGCACCTCAGGCCGCGAGGGCCTCCAGTTGCTGTGACACCACCACAGTCCACGCCCGGGACCGGTGCCCTTCCGAGCACCGTAGCGCCGTTGTAGACCGGTTCTTTCCGACCGGACTTTGATACACCGATTTGGAACCACATCTTGGTCGATGCGAGCTGGTACGCCAGTAGACCTACGGCGTCGTTGCGGCGCTAGGGGAACGACAGGTACACGAAGGCAAGGGTATGACCGTCGAGGGCACCGACCCCGAGGCCATCGCCGCGTCCCTCGCCCACTTCGCTGGCGAGCTCGGCTTCCCGGACGGCGGAGTGTAGGCAAGGAGCAACTTGTGCAAAGCCACCAGTGGGTCGGGTAGGCCTGCGGTTGTCCCGTCATGACACGCCTTACCCAAGTAGTTGAGCAACTCGTCCGTCCGCTGGTCCCTGAGGCCTTGCCCGCCAGCCCAAGCCCATTCCCGGTGCCGATGCCCGCGCTACCTGCCCGGGTCGTCCCGTCGGCACCCACCGGCCCCTCCGAGTTGCTGCTGTGGATGGCTCTTCCCGCACGCTGCGGCCGGGTGACCGCGCAGCACCTCCTACGTGCACTCAACTGGGACCCGGAGCACCGCCTGGGTCTGCTGCACCGATAGGTGACATCTGAGATGGCTTGCCCTGATGGCGGGCTGGAAGGATGTTGCTGTGCCCAAGCCTTACCCTCGTGAGTTCCGTGATGATGTTGTCCGGGTGGCCCGTGACCGTGATCCGGGTGTG
>NZ_JBITGE010000068.1:0-8378 GCF_044456785.1 Micromonospora sp. NPDC050795
CTACGACAAGTTGGCCGTCCGGTTCCAGGCCGTCCTGACCATCACCATCATCTGCGAATGGCTCTGACCGGGCTTATGAAACACGCCTTAGCCGACGAGGCGGCGTTCCCAGGCCCAGGCGGCGATCTCGACCCGGTTGCGGGCCTTGAGTTTCATCTGCACGCTCGCCAGGTGGGTCTTGACCGTGCCCACGGCGATGAAGAGCTGGGTGGCGATCTCGGCGTTGGTCAGGCCCCGGGCGACGAGCTTCACGACGTCGAGTTCCCGTGGCGACAGGCCGCCGTCGTCGCGCGCCGGGGCCGGCGAGCTGAGGTGCTCCAACAGCCGTACCGTGATCGAGGGGCTGATCAGCGCGTCTCCGGACACGGCCGCGCGGACGG
Source organism: Micromonospora sp. NPDC050795 (assembly GCF_044456785.1). Classification (NCBI taxonomy): domain Bacteria; kingdom Bacillati; phylum Actinomycetota; class Actinomycetes; order Micromonosporales; family Micromonosporaceae; genus Micromonospora; species Micromonospora sp. NPDC050795. Next base: position 381 of record NZ_JBITGE010000068.1, read on the forward strand.
CCTCCACCAGCAGGGCCGGGCCGGAGTCCTTGAGCAGGAAGCCGCACGCGCCGTTGGAGAGCGCCGTGTGCACGTACTCGTCGAGGTCGAAGGTCGTCACGACGACCACCCGGATCGGGTCGGCGACGCCCGGCCCCGCGAGCAGCCGCAGTGCCTCCAGACCGTCGAGGCGGGGCATCCGGATGTCCAGCAGCACCACGTCCGGGCGCAGTCGTCGGGCCAGCTCGACGGCCTGGACGCCGTCTGCGGCCTCGCCGACCACCTCCAGGTCCGACTGGGCGCCAATGATCATGCCGAAGCCAGTCCGGACCATGGCCTGGTCATCGGCGATCAGCACCCGGATCACCGGGCCACCGCCACGTGGAGCGGGAACGCCGCGTCGAGCACCCAGCCACCGGCGACGCCGGGCCCGGCGGTGATCGTGCCGCCGAGGGCGCGTACCCGCTCGGTGAGGCCGATCAGGCCGAAGCCGTGCCCCCGGGCCGGCGCGGTTCGCGGCGACGCGCCGTCGTCGGCGACCCGGACCAGCAACCAGTCCGGGGTACGCCGCACGGCCACGGCCACGGACCTTGCGTCCGGCGCGTGCTGGCGGGTGTTGGTCAGCCCCTCCATCACCACCCGGTACGCCGACGTCGAGACCTCCACCGGCAGTCCGTTCAGGTCGCCGTCGACGTGCAGTCGTGCCGGCGCGTTCGCCGCGCCGTTGAACCCGCTCAGCAGCGGTTCCAGCTCGGTCACCCCGGCCAGTGGCGCCAGCGGCGCGTCCGGCGGGGCGTCCGGGTCGCGCAGGATGCCGACCATCCGCCGCATCGAGGCCATCGTCTCCGCGCCGGCCCGCTCGATCTGCTCCAGGGCGACGATCACCCGCTGCGGGTCCTGCTCGGCGACGAACCGGGCGCCCTGTGCCTGCACCACGATGCCGGTGACGTGGTGGGCGATGAAGTCGTGCAGGTCCCGGGCGAACTCCGCACGCTGCTCGGCCCGTACCAGGGCAATGGCCCGCTCCCGACCGGCGGCCACGACGCGCAGGTAGAGCCCCACCCCGGCGGCGCCGGCAGCGGCGATCACCTGAAGCAGACCGAAGATCACCAGGAGGCTTTCGGCGCCGGAACGCAGCGGCAGCGCGGCGACGGCGAGCCCGGCGACCACCGCCGCCGCCGGGGCGAATCGGGGCGCGCCCCAGCGCGTCACCACGAAGACCACCCCGATCAGCCCGGCCGACTCGGCGAGCCCCCAGCTGCCGCCACCGAGCCCGTAGCGGCCGTCGGGAATGATCACGATCGCCGCCGTCACGACCAGTGACGCCGAGGCGAGTATCAGCGCGGCCAACGGCAGCCGGCGGGAGCCCGGTCGAGGCACCGGCAGCCAGAGCGGGACCGTCGCCACCGCCAGCCCCACCCGTACCAGCAGGAGCAGCAGGGCGGCCAGGCTCGTGGGCGAGCTGTACCGCAGGTCGAAGAGGGCGAGCAGCCCCATGGCCATCAGCCCGGCGGTCTGGGCCAGGCGTACCCACCATCGTCGAAGATCCGGCGTGCTCATGGTGACCCAGCGTAGCCAGCCGGACGGAGATGCCGGATCGGCCAAAAGGCAGACCCCGCACCGGCGATACCCGGCCCCGGGCCGATGCGTCCGCCCGCCGGTCGCAGCGAGGCTTTCCCGGTCACCACGCAGCCACTGGAGGAACGATGACAACCCACGCCCCGCCGGAGACCAGCCACGCCGCGGTAGCCGCGGTCGACCTGGTGAAGGTGTACGGCAGCGGCGACACCGCCGTCCGTGCCCTGGACGGGGTCTCGGTCGGCTTCGGCCGGGCCGAGTTCACCGCCATCATGGGCTCGTCCGGATCCGGCAAGTCGACCCTGATGCACTGCCTCGCCGGCCTCGACACGGCCACCTCCGGTCGCGTCCTGCTCGGCGGCACGGAGCTGACCGGCCAGTCGGACCGGACGCTGACCCGGGTACGCCGGGAACGGATCGGCTTCGTCTTCCAGTCCTTCAACCTGCTGCCACAGCTCACCGCCGCGCGGAACATCACCCTGCCGCTGGACCTCGCCGGTCGGCAGCCCGACGCCGAACTCCTCGCGCACCTGGTGCGGATGCTGGGCCTCGGCGACCGCCTGAACCACCGGCCCAGCGAGCTGTCCGGCGGTCAGCAGCAGCGGGTCGCGCTCGCCCGGGCGCTCGTGGCGCGCCCCGAGGTGGTCTTCGCCGACGAACCGACCGGCAACCTCGACTCCCGCTCCGGCGCGGAGGTGCTCACCATCCTGCGCGACTCGGTACGCGACCTCGGCCAGACTGTCGTGATGGTCACCCACGACCCGATCGCCGCCGCGTACGCCGACCGGGTGGTGCTGCTCGCCGACGGGCGGCTGGCCGGCGAGATCGACAAGCCGAACCAGGTGTCGGTCACCGACGCCCTGCGTGACCTGGCGGCCCGCCGATGAGGGCGACAGTGCTGCGTACCCAGACGACCGCCGCGCTCCGGCGGCCCGGCCGGCTGATCCTGACCGGCCTGGCGATCCTGGTCGCGTCGTTCGTCGTCTTCGGCGCCGTGCTGGTGCAACAGGTCACCGAACGGACCGTGCGGGACAACCTCAGCGGCACCCCGGCCGTCACCGACCTGGTGATCGGCAGCGTCGACGTGCCGCCACCCACAGTGCGCGACGTGCAGCAGATCCGGGCCGTGCCCGGGGTGGCCGAGGCGGTCGCCCGGGTCGCCACCGGCGTCTCGATCGGCGAGGGATACCTCAACCTGCAGTCCGATCCGGGTACCGGCCCACTCAGCACGGTCCGGGTCGTCGAGGGCAGGTACCCCGATGCCCCGGGCCAGATCGCGATCACCCCGCGCACCGCCGAGCGGCTCGGGCTGTCGGTCGGCACCACCACCAGCGGTACCGGCGGCGACCTCAGCGCGCCCGCTCCGCTCACCGTGACCGCCATGGTGGAGACCACCGCCGACGCCGGCTACGACGCGTACGCCCCGGAGAGCGCCGTGATCGGCTGGGCGCGACTGACAGCCGTGGAACGCGTGGACGTGCGGGTGACGCCCGGCACCGCACCCGACGCGGTCCGCCAACGGCTGACCGCCGTGGTCGCCGCCCAGCCGATCCGCTCCGGTGCCGAGGTACGCGACGCCGAGGCCAACGCGGCGGCCGAGCAGGTCGGGAAACTCTTCATCCTGGTCGGCATGTTCGTCTCCATCGCGGTCGCCGCCGCCGCGCTGGTGGTCACCTCGACCTTCCGCATCGTCTTCGCCCAGCGGATGCGGCAGCTCGCGCTGCTGCGGGCGGTCGGCGCGAGTCGGGCCACCCTGGTGGGGGCCCTGACCGCCGAGGGCGCCCTGACCGGGCTGGTCGCCGGCGTCGTCGGGGTCGCCGCCGCACTCACCCTCGGGTACGCGCTGCCGCCGGTCCTGCGCGCCACCGGCCACCAGGTCTCCTCGCCGGGCCTGCCGCTGGCGGCAGCGGTCGCGGTGGTGATCGGCGCTGTCGTGATCACCGTGCTGGCCGTGCTGGCACCGGCGCTCTCCGCCGCCCGGGTCTCCCCGCTGGAGGCCCTACGGTCGGCGAGTACCACCGCCGGCCGCCGCGGCATCGGCGTGCTGCGTCTGGCCTTCGGGCTTCTCCTGGCCGTCGGCGCGATCCTGGCGGCGGTCGGGACGATCAGTCGGTTGCCGAAGCCGGACCAGTCGAACTACGACGCGACGATGCCACTGCTCCTGCTGATCGGGTCCGGCGCGTTGGCGTTCTTCGCGCTGGTGGCCCTCGGTCCGCTGCTGGTACGCCCGGTGCTGGCCGTGGTGGGTTGGCCGCTGCGCCAGCTGGGGCCACTCGGGCGGATGTCGGTCGGCGGGATCGGGGGAGCCCCACGCCGGGCGGCTGCGGTCTCCGTCGTGGTCGCCCTCGGCGTGACCCTGATCTCCGGGGTGGTCATCGGCGGCGCGTCGTTGCAGATCCTCGCCGACCGCGAGATGGCGCTCTCCGCTCCGACCGACTTCGAGGTCACGACCAACGCTGGGACCCTGCCGCCGGCCGTGGTGACCCGGGCCGAGGCGGCGCGCGGTGCACTGGCCCGGGTGGTGCCGTACCGGAGGGTCGACGACGCGACACTGCTGCGCGGCGCCGACAAGCTCGGCAACGCCGAGTCCGGTTATCCGACCAGCGACCTGGACCTGGCCGCGTTGCCGAGCACCAAGGCCCTGGACGTGGCCCAGGGCGCCCTGGCCGATCGTGGCCCGGGACGGATCGTGATCAACAACTGGGTCGCGTGGGACGCGGGCCTGCGGGTCGGCGACACCGTCACCCTCGCCGTTCCCACCGGCCGGGTCGACGTGCGGGTGGCAGCGGTCCTGCCCGGTGACGGCCCGCTGCACACGGGCATCCTCGCCGACCCGGCGGACCTGGACCGGCTCGGCGTGCCGGCCGCGTACACCGGTCTGCTGGCCGACGCGGCCGGGGCCGGCGAGGATGCTCGCACCGCCGGCGTGCGGGCGCTGCGGCAGGCCATCGGGGGCAGCGACGGGGTGGGCCTCGCGGTGCTCGCCGACGATCGGGACCGCAACGACGCGCTGCTGCGCACCCTGGTCTGGATCGCGGTGGGTCTGGTCAGCCTGACCGTGCTGATCGCGGTCGTCGGCGTGGGCTCCACGACCGCGCTGTCGGTGGTGGAGCGGGTACGCGAGTCCGGTCTGCTCAGGGCGATCGGGCTGTCCCGGACCGGTCTGCGCACCATGCTGACCGTCGAGTCGGGCCTGTACGGGGTGATCGGCGCGACCATCGGCCTGGTGCTCGGCATTCCGTACGCCTGGTTGGCCGTCCAGGCCCTCGGGATCGAGGCACCGCTGACCGCGCCGCTGCTGCCGCTGGCCGGGCTCTTCGTGGTGCTGGTCGGGCTGACCGCGCTGGCCGGGGTGCTGCCGGCCCGTCGGGCGTCGCGGGTCAGCCCGGTGGAGGCGCTGGGGGCCGAGAACTGAACACCGTCGTGGGGGGGGGGGGGGGCCGGGGGGCGCCCCCCCCGCGGCCCGGGGGGGGGGGGGTGTTTGGGGGGGGGGGCGGCGGGCACGCGCCCGCGACGGTGTGGTGGGCGGGCCCCGCCGTGNNNNCGTGCGGGGGGGGGGGGGGGGGGGGGGGGGGGGGGGGGGGGGGGGGGGGGGGGGGGGGCCCAACCCCCCCCGGGGGGGGGGGGGGCGCCCCGCCGCCCCCCCCCCCCCCCCACGGCGACCTGGTCAGTTGGGGTTGTTGGCGTGGGTCAGCGTCTCCCAGGCGACGAAGAGGTTGTTCGTCCCGGCCGGACGTTGTTGCAACGTGAGGGTCTGGGTGTTGGTCATGACGTTGCCCAACCGGGTGCTCATCGCGTTGAAACCGACCTCGGTGATCGGCCCGAGGCCCCGGGTGAGGCTGCCACCGCAGAGCCAGGAGGGTGCCGCCTCGCCGAGCTGGTAGCGCGAGTGGAGGCCCAGTGCCTGGCGCAGCCGCTCACCGACCTGCGGGTACAGGTCCCGTCCCTGGATCCGGGAGGTCTCCGCGACGTGCGAGATGGCGGAGATCCCGTACCCGGTGTGGACGAAGTCGCGGCAGGTCTCCTGGGCGAGGCCGGCGACGAAGGTGGACTGGCCCTGCCAGTAGCCGATGATCTCGGCGCTGGTGTCCAGGCCGCTGCCGGGCATCGTGTACGGCAACGCGCCGTCGCTGGGCAGGTAGATGAAGGCCCGGGTGCGGTTGAGGAAACGGGTGACCGCCGCGTCGTAGGCGCTCCGGTCGTCCAGGAAGACGGCGATGCCGACTGCGGCCTCCATCATGGTCAATTCCCAGTTGCCGTTGCTGTTCGAGCCGTTGCGCACCACCGGCAGGTAGACGTTGCGCAGCATGGTGGCGAAGCGGTTGGCGTTGGGCCAACTCGTGTACGTGTACTTGATGATCTCGGCCGCCCGGGGCCAGACCGAAGCGGCCCAGCCGGTCTGCAACGGGCCGTTGCTGCCGGTGTGTGCGGTGATCGTCGCCGACCAGGCATCCATGATCTGGATCGACTTCTGCGCGTACCGGGCGTCCCCGGTGACGTACCAGGCGAGCGCGTCGGTGTACGCCGCGATCGCGTCCTCCCGCTCGTCGGTGCAGCCGTTGTTCGGGTTGGAGTAGGAACCACACTCGACCACCGAACGGGGCGCCGGGGTGCGCGACAGGGAGGCGTAACGGCTGCCCATCATCTGGCTGTAGGCCGACGCCCACGGCTGCGCGCCGGCCTGCACCCGGCCGCGGACGAAGTCGAGCTGACCCCAGCTGACCAGCACGCCAGGGTGCGTGAAACCACCGGACGGGGGTGGTGTGGTGCCGCCGCCGGTGGGCAGCGTCCAGGTCTGGTTGGCGGTGCCGGTGCAGCTCCAGATCTGCAGCGGGGTGCCGTCCGCCGAGCTCTGGCCGGTCGCGTCGAGGCACTTTCCGGAGGTCGGGTTGACCAGTTGCCCGGCGTTGGCCGACCACTGCTGCGCCCCGGTGCCGTTGCAGTCGTAGATCTGCACCCGGGCGCCGTTGGCGGTGCTGGCCGCGGCGATGTCCAGGCACTTGCCCAGCGCCCGGATCGTGCCGTCGTCGCCGACCGTCCACTGTTGCGCGGTGGAGCCGTTGCAGGTGAAGAGCTGGACTGCGGTGTTGTTGGCCGAGCTCGCGGCGGCCACGTCGACGCACTTGCCGCCGTAGCCGGTGATGCTGCCCGTCGCGGCGGCCACGGCGGGCGATGCGCCGACGACCAGACCGGTCGGTACGGCGAGCAGGGCCGCGGCGAGCGCGGAGATCAGTCTGATGCGGGGGTGGCGGGGGGTGAGCCCGGCCGATCGTCGCGCCATGTGGGGGTCCTTCCGGGGCGGCGAAACAACTGTAAAGTGTGTTAATCATTACAGTCATACAGGCCGATATCAATGCCTTCGTCGCCACGGATGCCGTTACGGGTGCATGGACGCACCCTTGAGCACCTTGTCCACCACGTTGCGCGGCGCGTGCAACGCCAGGCCCACCAGGTCGAGCTTCTCCCGTCCGACCGCCTGGACGGCGGCCCGGTTGTCCCGGTCGTTGCCGGTGGCGAACAGCTCGGCGGTGAAGATCGCCAGCCGCAGGCCACGAGCGAGGCCGCGCGAGTGCGCGCCGACCAACGTCGCCCGGTCCCCGGCGAAGACCAGCACCGGCTGACCGAACATCGGCAGGTAGCCGGTGCCGTCCGCGTCGCGGTACTCCTCGCCGACCAGCTCCGGCAGCGTGCTCGCGATGCCGCTGACCAGGAAGGCGGTGACGTTCAGCCGTTGCCAGCCCGCCAGGTCGTTGCGGAGCAGCACGGCGATCTTGGTGGGAAAGCGGATCGGTTCGGTCATGGCGTCGAGCCTGCCCGCCCGAACACCTACCGGTCTTGTACGTTCTTAGCGTGGCCACCCGCCCGGCGGGCTCGCACGTCAGCGCGTGGCGACCCGCGGTAGCCGGGGTCGCCGAGGTCTTCCACGCCCATTTCGTCGACCACGCCTACCCCCGGCACATCCACGAGGTGTGGACGCTGTTGATCGTCGACGACGGCGCGGTCCGCTTCGACCTGGACCGGCACCGGCACGGCGCGCTGCGTACGTCGGTCACCCTCCTGCCGCCGTACGTGCCGCACGACGGCAGAGCCGCCACACCCGACGGCTTCCGTAAGCGGGTCCTGTACCTCGACACCTCGGCGCTCGACGCCGAGCTGGTCGGGCGGGCCGTCGACGAGCCGGACCTGGCCGATCCACGTCTGCGCGCCCGGGTCCACCACCTGCACCAGGTGCTCGCCACACCCGGCGACGAGTTCGAGGCCGAGAGTCGGCTTGCGTTCATCCTGGACCGGCTCCGTCACCAACTCCGCCAGCGCTCCCCGGTCGGTGTCCAGCCGGCCGGACCCGGCCTAGACGAGTAAGTCCGAAGTTGGTTCAGTGGTCGTAGGCGATCAGGGATCTCGTCACGGGCTGGCCGGTGGTCCGGTTGTGCCAGATCGCGG
>NZ_JBITGE010000069.1:0-8318 GCF_044456785.1 Micromonospora sp. NPDC050795
TCCCGGTTGACCCCTATCGAGTACGAGACCATCATGACCCCACCGGCCAGTCAGGCCGCGTGACTGAAACTGTCACCTATCGGTGCAGCAGACCCCCTCGACATTCAGTCCCACCAGGCAATGATCATCGTCACCCCAGCTGATGACGGCCGGCATCAGGTGGGCAGCCGAGGCGAGCTGCCCTTGCCGGCGAGTGCCCGGCAGATGTGCCGGGTCGAGCCCGGTCAACCTGTGCTCCTGGCCGCCTTCATCACGCATGACCTGCTCGTCGTGCATCCCGTCGGCACCGTCGCCCGGCTCCTGAGCGACCTGCACCACCAGCTGTCAGGAGGCGACAGTGACCGCTGACCCGTCTGCTGTCGCCGCCGCACACCAGGTTCTGGCCCACCTGGGCGTCACCGTGGCCGACCTCCAAGCCCACCCGGGCGCCCGGCTCGCCCTGCCCACGGTCGCGGAGTATCTGCCGCGCGTGGTCGCCGCTGCCGGGCCCGGTGCACGTCGCACGTACGGCACCTACTGGGACCGGATGGCCTCCGCCTGGCCCGACCGACCGTTAGACAGCGTCGCTGCCAGCGACAATGAGGCTTTGAAGCAGGTGATGATTGCCAGCGCGGTGTCGCGGCGTAACAGCCGCAGCGGCCGGCATGCCGGTGAGCATGTCGTGGCCGCCGCCCGCGCCTTCTATACCCGGGCGATCGCCGATGGTCTGATCGACGCCTCGGCCAGCCCTGCCCACCGGGTCGCGAAACCCCGACGTCTGCCCAGCACCCGCCGAGCGTTGACCACGAACGAGCTGGAAGAGATCAACGCCGAGGCCCGTACCAGCGGCAACGACGTGATCCTCGACGCACTGGTCCTGCGCCTGCACACCGAAACCGCCTGCCGCCGCGGCGGTGCCCTGGCCCTGCGGCTGGTCGACCTGGACACCATCAACGGACTCGTCCGCCTGACCGAGAAAGGTGCCACCGTACGGTGGCAACCGATCACCCTCGACCTCGCCGAACATCTACACGAGCACGCCCGCGCCCGCGGCGCGGTCCTGCTCACCGATGCACTCCTGCGCAATCGTGCCGGTCAGCCGATCACGAGCCGCCGCTACGACCACCTGTGGAAACGCCTCGGCGAGCGCCTGCCGTGGGTCGCCATGCACGGCTTATCCACACACTGGCTACGCCACACCACGCTTACCTGGGTGGAACGGCATTTCGGCTACGGCATCGCCCGCGCCTACGCCGGGCACACCGACAGCCCCGGATCCTCCACCACCACCTATATCAAGGCTGACCTTCACGACGTGGCCAACGCGCTGTCGGCCATGACCGGCCAGCCCCATCCGCTAGCCCTTGTGACGGATCGCGCCGACCGGTGGTCGCAGGCGAACTGCGCCGTTTCACCTACGACCGAGTAAGGGGCGGGGAGCCGCGTGCGGTGCTCCGGGTGGCGGCTCCGGGGTCACCGCACGCGGCGAGCCCTCCTGCAGCCTCGACTGTCGGATATGCCCATTGCTGCGGATGGCACAAATGGCACAGCTCTCCTGGATGGCACTGTGCCATCTGTGCCATCGTCAGTTCATGACTCCGATCCCGCTGTCCCAATGGGCCGACCAGAACGGCGTGCCGCGCCGTACCGCCTACAACTGGGCCAAGAACGGCAAGCTCAACGTGCCGATCCATCGCACCCTCACCGGCCGCCTGGTCGTGCTCGACGACGACGAGACACCCGGTGATGCCCATCCGTTCGTGGCCGCCTACGCCGAGGCGCTGAGCCTGCCCGTCGGCGTGCACTCCGGCGACCTGCACCACTCGCCGGTCCTCGAGGCTTGGGGTGTGGACCTGTACGACACGGTCGCCGACGACTTGCGTCCCGTGGTGCTGCAGCTGGCCCTCGCGGCGGCGTGCGCCCGCCCGAAGCGGGACGCGTGGTGGCGACTGACTGACTGGCTCGGGCGCGTCGAGCTGGCCGACTGGTACACCTCGACCGGCTTCCCTGAAGTAGCTGCGCTCATCAGTGGGCGGCAGCCGATCACCGACCAGGACAGTTACCTCGACTGGTGGCCGTGTGGCGTCGGCTCGCACGAGTTCTGGCAGGACTTCGACGCCGCCGCGGCGCAGGCCGTCGCCGGCGCCGGGCTCGGCCCGTCCGAGCACAATGACGCGGTCTCGTGGCTCACCGAGTCGGCCCTGACGGACAACATCGCGATCGCCGGGCGCCGTGAGAGCCTGCGCAACCGGCTCGACAAGCTGGCCGGTAGCACCACCGACCACGAGCAGATTCCCACCATCCCTGACCGCAGCGACCTGTGGAGCCTGCGCGGTATGTATCCCGAGCCGGCCTGGGCCATCGCCCGTCCCCACGCCCGGCGCACCGCGCAGAGCATCTGCGCCATCGTTGGCTGGGATCCCGAGAGCCCGGCACCGCCCGACGGACACCCGCTGCGCGAGATCGGCTACCGGGCCTGCCTGCACGCCAGCGAGGCCGCTCTCGTCCCTTACGTGCACGACGCCCACCTGCGCGAGATCGACGCCTTCCGTCGCGTCGCCTTCGGCAAGCCATGGCACCTCATCACGACATGAGGAGGCTGCGACGGTGGGTGTCTCGGTCAGCCACAGGGAGAGCAGCACGCCGCAGTGCAATCCATCGGTTTCGCGGTGCCGCTGATCGAGATCCGGGCTTAGCCACGTCAGGGGGTGTGAGTCCAGTCCCGTCCATGGTTGGTGTCTCTGTCGGCTATCCGCCACGCGCTGGCGAGCAGTGCCTTCTCGTAGTGCGATGACCATGTGGGGCGGGCACTAAGGGAGTACCGTCGCGAGTCCGGTGCCCTGCTGGGCACGATCGCCGTCGGTCTGGCTATCAACGTCGTGACGGCGCGCACGGACAGCTGGCGTGGGCCGTGGCGGTCTGTCCTTGACTACGCCTACCTCTGGCTCCCACTCTGCGTCGTCCTGTGGCTCAGCTGGCGCTACTTCGTCCATCGCCGCACAGCGGTCACGTGGCGCGGCACGGAAAGCCCATACCCCGGCCTCGCCCCGTTCACGGCGGAGCGCGCGGGCGTCTTCTTTGGGCGCGACCGCGAGGCAAGGGACGTACTGAACCGACTGGAGCGCTCGGGGCCGGCGCCGGCGACCCGGATAGTTACGGTCGTCGGCCCGTCGGGAGTGGGTAAATCCTCGCTGATCCGCGCGGGTGTCCTCGCTCGACTACCACGGCGTTGGACCGTAGTGGGTCCGCTACGTCCGGCCACCGATCCGTTCATGAGCCTCGCCGCGGCTCTAGAGGATGGCCCAAAGGCTGTACTGGAGACGGCGCGACTGCTGCGGGAAGAAGCAGCCTCTCCGGAAGCCCCACTCGGGGTTGTGCCAAGCTTCCTCGCCGCCGCCCGCGGCCCTGTACTGCTCGTTGTCGACCAGGCCGAAGACCTGTACACGATGACCGGCGAGCATGACCGGGCCCAGTGGTGGAGCCTGCTGACCCGAACGCTGACGGTGCTGCCGGACCTGCGCCTGCTGGTGGCGATCCGGCCCGAATTCCGCCGCCGGCTCACCGATCAGCAGGCCGGCTTCATCACCCGACCGGTAGCCATCGGTCTGCTGGATCCGGCCCGCATCCGACAGGCCATCGCGGGGCCCGCCCGGGCTGCCGGACTCACGTTCGAGGACGACCTCATCGACCGCATGACCGCCGATGCCACGGTCGGTGACGCGCTTCCCCTGCTCAGCCACCTGCTGCAACGTCTGCACCTACAGTCCGACCGCCAACACATCACGGTGGCCCAATACGAACAGGCGGGGGAGGTGGGTGGTGCCATCGCAGCTCACGCCGAGCAGATCTACGAATCCCTCACCGAGCGGTACCCCCAGCGCGCCGTCGACTCTGCTCTGCTGCGCGGCATCGCTATGGAAGGTAAGGAAACCGTACGAAAGACGATCGAACGATCTGACCTCGATACCACCGCAGCGAGCATCCTTGAGGAGTTCAGGGCAGCCCGTCTGATCATCGACGTCGAGGACGGCACCTGCCTCGAATTGACCCACGACGCCCTGTTCCGCCAGTGGCGACGACTCGCCTCTCTGATCAGCGCCAACGAGGAGCGACTGCACCGCATCACCAGGCTTGAGCACCGCGCGGCAGCATGGCAAGCGGACCCACACACAGACGACCTCTTGCGCGGCCGAACGCTCGCCGATGCCCTCGCGCTCGCAGCCGAGGCACCCCTCTCCAGCGCAGCCCGACGCCTGCTCGACGCCTCCCAAGAGTTCGATCACCAGGACCGTGTCCGACAGTCCGAGCGGATTGCCGAGTTGGCACAACAGGTGCGCAGGCAGGACCCCGAACTGGCCGTGGCACTGGCCCACACCGCGCTACACGAGTTACCACCCACCCCGGCAGCGACGACGACGCGCTGGGCCCTAACCGCCACGTCACGAACACGGCACCTCACCATCGGGCACACCACCGGCATCACCTCCGCAGTCTGGCTGCCCGACAGGGAGGCCCTGCGCACCGCCGACAAGACGGGGCGCGTCTGCACCTGGGACGACGCCGGTCGCCTTGCCGAGGTCACCTTTGCCGCTGACGGGGATGGGTACGGGCACACACTGCTGAGTGCCAGCGGCACCCTCGCCCTCACCCAGCACGATCGAGGTGCCACGCTCTGGCGCGTCGCGGATGGCTACACCCTGGGCAGCCGAAGGGGGAGTTTTGCAGCATCGCTCGACTCATTCTCGTGGCGCGACGATGTCTGTTTCGCGGGCCAGTTCGACTACCGGACCGTTGACGTCTGCCGTTTGGACGACGACGTCCCACAGTTGGTCACCAGCATCCCGGCCGCACACGTTCGCGCCACAGCATGGTCCCCGCAGGGTGACCGGCTGGCCATCGCCTCAGACGACCTGCTGCTCGTGGTCAGCATCGGCGAGCAGGCGTCGGAAGTCCTGCGACAGCAGGTAGCGTGGTCAGACCCGGTTTTGTGCTGGGCACCCGACGGAATCCGACTCGCCGTCTCAGCCGCTCCGGCATTCACAATGCGCCGCACTGAGATCGTCGCATCGACGCGCCGCACGCTGTGGATTTACAACACCGACACGGGCCAGGCCGCCGAAAGCGCACCGCCGGGCATGACCGAAACCATGGCATGGTCACCTGTCGAGGATGTCATCGCCTACGCCTTGCGTCGAACGCGAGACCATGATCGTGTGGCTCTGTTCGACGTCGGAAGCGGCAGGACCGTTGAGCGGCGGGCGCGCCCTCACCAGATCAGCACGATTGCCTGGTCCTCCGATGGTAAACGAATCGGCTTGGGAACCTCATTTCACAATGTCGAGATGTGGGACGTCATCGGCCGAAGCTTCCGCCGCCTGCCCACCGGAAGCCTACGAGAGATTTCTTGGTCGCCGGACCTCAGGCGCGTCACTGTAAAGCGGCTCGGAACGACGCCAGAAATCATCGAAGTGGACGAGGTGACGCCGCCGCTGCGGCTCGGGGACGACGATTGCCTGTCGATCGCGTTTTCACCACTAGGTGACCTGGTTGCCACCGCGATGCAAGAGCAGGTCACCGTGTGGGACGCGCGGTCCGGTGTCTCGCGGATGCAGTGGGGCGCGCAACCGCGACAAACTCCGAGACACGTAGCGACATCGACGTCACTTCCATGGGTTTATGGACTCGCCTGGTCCGGCGACGGCTCACGGCTGGCTGTCCATACTCATTGCTTCTTCGGCAGAACACCACCCGCTCTCTCGGTCTGGGACGTGGCGAAAGCGCAGCGCCTAGCAGTTCTCGACGGAGGCGAAGACAGCACAGGAACGATTGCCTGGTCCCCGGATTCAAGTCTCATAGCTGCAGTCGCCGGCAAGCACAACGTGAGCTTGTGGCGAGGAGACGACTACACCCTCGTCCACCAATGGCGAACCGAAGGGCCCGACGAGGTAGCAGCCCTGGCCTGGTCGGATGACTCCACCAGACTCGCCGCCGCCGTCGGCAACCACGTCGAAATCTGGAACGTAGCGCAGAAGCAAGTCGGCTCACGCTGTCTCGGCCATACGGGCAACGTCGAAACCCTTACCTGGGCAACCGACGGGCACCGTCTCGCGACCATCAGCGATGACTACATGCTCTACATCTGGCGCGCTCAAGAGGGACGGCCTCTCGGCGTACTTGACATACCTCGTGGGGTAGTGCGAAGCCTGTCGTGGCAAGACGCCCTCATTCCTGGGGGAAGCGGCAGCGGTAGTAGGCGGCGCCGTGGTTGTACTGGCCCTGCATGCGCCGGTTGCAGGCGGCGCAGTAGATCAGGCCGCGGAAGACGTACGGGTTGCGGGCGCGGCGTTGTCTTTGCGGGATGTCCAGGCCCAACCGGTGTCGTGCGAGCAGTGTCTGCGCCTGTTCGAAGGTGGCCTCATCGATGGTCGGTAGGTGGGTGATCTCTTTGGAGATGACCCACTTGTCCCGCGGGTTCCAGCGCATGACACCGGTGTGACCGAGCGCGACGTCGTCGACGTCGAGAAGGACCTCGTCGGTGCGTTGCTTGTTCCAGACCTGCCGGCCGGTGTACCGGGGGTTGGTGAGGATGACGCGGACGGCGCTCTTGGACCAGGCGATGCCGCTGCGGTGGGGGTTACGGGCCCGGTCGTGTGCGGAGGGGCAGGGCACGTGGTTACTGGTGAGTGCTTCGGCGATGGCGTAGAGGCCGCTGCCGGTGAGGAACTTGTGGAAGATCTGGCGGACGATCGGGGCGGTCCGCGGGTCGGGGGTGAGGCCGCGTAGGTGTTTGCCGTCGGCTGCCTTCGCCGGGTTGGGTGGGGGCCGAGGTCCTGCAGGGTGTAGCCGTATGGGGGACGCCCGCCGAGGTAGCGGCCTTCGAGCAGGGTCTGAGCGGCCATGGCGGTACGGACGCGCAGCTTGATGCGGTTGCGTTCGCCTTTGCTCATGCCGCCGAAGACGGACATGACCAGTTCGTGGGCTTCGTTGTCCGTGTCGATCGGACCGCCGATCTCCGGTACCCACAGTTCGACGCCGTAGTGGACGAACAGCGGCACGGTGAGACCGAACTGGTTGCCGTAGAACGCGCGGTGGGGTTCTCCGACGACGACGGCGGAGAATCCGTGTTTGGGGTCGCGGAGCGCGGCGAGAAGTCGGCTGGCGTGCGGGCGGCGCTGCCACGGCAGCGAACGGCTCTGGCCGATGTCGAAGTACTCGGCGGTGATCTGGCCGTCGCGCGGCTGGATGAGGGTTGTCGCCGGCTGAGTTGCCAGCTGCGGGAGGACTCCGGGTCTTGGTTGTCCTCGGTCGACACGCGGCCGTAGAACGCGAAGGGTTTCGGTTGAGGGGCGGTCATCGGTTCTCCTGGTTCGAGTTGTCGGTGCGGTGGTCGTTCACGTGTCTGAGTAGCTTCAGGAGGGCGGCAGCGGCGCCGGGGTGCAGCTCGGGTGGCTGCCTGGGTACCACCACGCTGGTAACGCTGTGCGGTGCGCTGCCGTTGATGGTCCCGACCGTCCATGAACCGTTGTCTTCGTTAGGCTGGTCAAGTCGCTCGTCGGCCGGTGCGGGCGAATCCGGCTCTTTGTGATGTTCAGATTGGTGGTCGGGCGGCAGTGTCATGCGCCTCCGTCCGGCGGTCGCCCCGGCCGGGACGCGCGGCGGTGGGCGTGTGCCGTTCGCTCCTTGGCCTCCGTCATTTCGCGGTGAGAGGCGGCGGCTTGAAGGGCGATGCCAGCATCGGCCGTGTGGTTGGGCGGGATCGTGGCGCTGTAGCTCGTAACGCTGGTCACTCGTGTCGTGGCAGATGAGTGGGTTGTCATGGGAGACGTCCTTCGGGTTGGTCGGTGCCGGTTGCTCCGGCGGGCATGAAGAAGCGGCCGGTGCCGTCAGGCACCGGCCGCTCGTTGAGCAGTTAGGGCGTTACGTGTGTCCGGTTGTCAGGGTGGTTGGCGGCCGTTGAGATGGGGGCAAGCGCCTGACGGCGCGGCTTGCTGGGCGTCCGGATGGACCAACTTGCTGGGAAGAGCACTCTCTTCACACCGAAGAGGTCGCTGGTTCGATACCAGCGTCGCCCACTCTCAGTTTGTGCAGGTCAGAAGCCCGTTGCCGGAGTAGCCGGTAACGGGCTTCGCCGTATGTGCCACTTACATTGGGAGCAGATTGGGAGCAGCACGGCTGGTTCTGGGTTCGGACCGCCATGGACCGCCCGGCTGAGTGACCTGATTTGCGGTCCCGAGCGAGCCTGCTGCTAGTGCCGTGACCACGAACGTTGAGGGTGTTGGGGTCAGGCTGCTCGGGTGGCGGGTTGGTCCCAGCGTCGTTGTGGTTCGCTGCGGATGCGG
>NZ_JBITGE010000070.1:0-7902 GCF_044456785.1 Micromonospora sp. NPDC050795
GACCTGCGCGACCCGCCCTCAAGGCTCGGGCGGCGGGTCGGTGGTACTGCGATCGTCAGGGTGTGTAACGACCCCGGCCCGGCCATGATTCCAGCCCACGAGTGCAGCCGGTCACACCCCACATACAGACAAACCGCCCACACGACGCGGGGCTCCACGCCGTCGAACCAGCCCTCACCGGGGTGATCCACTCGGGTTTCCTGAAGTCGGGGCATCCCGGACGCCCGGACACCCCGACTTCAGGAAACCCGAGTCGATCAGGGGCGCACCGACCACGCCGAGAGCACGCAAACCGGGCAGACTTCGCAGCCGGGCACGGTCCGGTCGGCGCGCATGAGCAGCGCGCTCGACTCGACCTGAGCGACACCGGCTCTGGCGGGCGTTACCCTGACACCATGCAGGCCGTCTCCCCCACCGCGACCGGCGTGGCCTATCTGGCCCGCCCGGGTCGCCCCGCTGTGGTGGCACGGACCCTCGCCGAGCTTGCCGGCCCCACCCGAGGTGTGGTGGAACTGCCGGTACGGCTGATGTGGAACGCCGAGCGCACCTTCGACCTCGGCGACCCGGACCAGCTGCTCTGGATGTACGAGAACGTGCTTCGCGAGACTACTCGCGCCGAGGATCTGCGCGCCCTGATCAACGGGCGGACGCTGCGTCGGGTGTGGCGACTGCTCAACCTGCCTCGGGGCGTACGCCAGGCGTGGGAGAGCCGGCACCGCGGCCTGCGCGCGGCGTGATCGAACCTCATCTGCACGAGTTCTACCGGGAGGTGGCCCGGGTGGCGCTGGCCGCCGCCGGGCCGTACCGGTTCGTTCTGGGTGGTGGGGTGGCGTGGGCGGCGCACGGGCTGGTCGCCCGACCGACGGAGGACGTGGACCTCTTCGCGGACGTGGAGGGTGCCGCGGCTGCGGCGTCCGCCGGGGTGCGGGTGGCCCTGGAGCGGGCCGGGTTCATCGTCAGTGACGCCGACCCGGACAGTGAGCTGGCCGAACTGTTCGACGGGTACGAGCAGGACATGAAGGACTTCGTGGTGAGCCGCGACGGACGGCAGATCCGGCTCAGCCTCGCCCGGTTGGACCGCCAGCAGAGTCCGGTGGTGATGGACCTCGGCCCGGTGATGGACGTTCGTGACCTGGTGGCGAACAAGATCGCGGCGTTGGTCAACCGGCGGGAGGTTCGCGACTTCATCGACGTGGCCGCAGCCCTCGACCACTACGACGTGACCGAACTGTTGGTGCTGGCACGGCAGGTCGACCCCGCGCTGGACCCGGACGACGTGCGCGCCGCCGGCCGTTATCTGGACCGGCTCTCCGACCAGCGTTTCGGCCGGTACGGCCTGGGCGCCGTCGACGTCGCCGAGATCCGGCAACGCTTCGCCGCCTGGCCACGCTGACCAGCGAGCCACAAGAACAAGCCGCACCACCACCGAGCCACGCGAACGGGCCGCACCACCACCGGGCCACGCGAACAAGCGACGCGAGCGAGCCACAAGCGTCGGGTGGGCATCCCGAGCGGACGCCCACCCGACGGCGGTTCACTTGGTCGGTCGACCGCCCGTGACGCCCAGGATCTCGCCGGTCACGTAGCTGGACTCCTGCGAGGCGAAGAAGACGTACGCGGGTGCCAGCTCCGCCGGCTGCCCGGGACGCCCCTCCGGGGTGTCGGTGCCGAACTGCTTCACCTTCTCCTCCGGCATGGTGGCCGGGATCAACGGTGTCCACACCGGGCCCGGTGCGACAGCGTTGACGCGGATGCCCTGCTCGGCCAGGTCGGCGGCGAGCGCCTTGGTGAAGTTGGCGATCCCCGCCTTGGTGGTGGCGTAGTCCAGCAACTGCGGCGACGGGTCGAACGCCTGGATCGACGACGTGTTGATGATCGCCGACCCCTCGGCCAGGTGCGGAATGGCTGCCTTGCAGAGCCAGAACATCGCGTACAGGTTGGTCTTGAACACCCGGTCGAACTGCTCGGTGCTGATCCCGAGGATCCCCTTGTCCTGCGACATCTGGTACGCCGCGTTGTTCACCAGAATGTCGAGACCGCCCAGGTCGCGCACCGCCCGGTCGACCAGTTCCTGGCAGTGCGCCTCGTCGGTGACGTCGCCGCGTACCGCGACGCCCCGCCGGCCGGCGGCCTCTACCAGCCGGATGGTCTCCCGGGCGTCGGCGTCCTCCTCCTTACTGAGGTACGAGATGAGCACGTCCGCGCCCTCCCGGGCGAAGGCGATCGCGACGGCCCGGCCGATCCCCGAGTCACCGCCGGTGATGAGCGCCCGCTTGCCGTCGAGCTTGCCGCTGCCCCGGTACGACTCCTCCCCGTGGTCCGGCCGCGGGTTCATCTCCGCCGTCGCGCCGGGCGCTGACTGCTGCTGCGCGGGCTGACCGGACTGCCCTCCGTACTGGCTGGTCGGGTCCTGCTGGGTGTGCTGGTCCTCGCTCACTGAAAGATCTCCTCGCTGCGCGCGGGAAGCGGCGTCTCCCGCGAATGCCGTCCCGGACCGCCCTACCCTGCGTCGGCCTGCGGAAACCGCTGCAACGACCGGGGCTGTCGTGCGGCGGTGCCCGCTGCTGGTTAGGGTGCGCAAGGCGCTCACGAGGCGCGTCCACCCCCATGGAAAGGCACGTCATGACCTCTCCCTCCGGCCCGTCGCGTCGCCAGGTGCTCGTCGCCGCGGCGGCCGCGGCGACCACCCCGCTGATCGCCGCCGCGCCCGCGCAGGCGGCCGGCGCGGCCCGGCCGCGCACCTGGGATCTCACCCTCCTGGGCACGTCGGACACGCACGGCAACGTCTACAACTGGGACTACTACCGCGACGCCGAGTACGACGACAGCAAGCACAACGACATCGGCGTGGCGAAGCTGGCGACCCTGATCAACCAAATTCGTCGGGAGCGGCGCGGCAAGGCGACGCTGGTGCTCGACGCCGGCGACACGATCCAGGGCACGCCCCTCGCGACGTACTACGCCAAGCAGGAGCCGATCACCGCCACCGGGGAGAAGCACCCGATGGCACGGGCCATGAACGTCATCGACTACGACGCGGTGACCCTGGGCAACCACGAGTTCAACTACGGTCTGCCGTTGCTGGACCTGTGGATCCGTCAGCTCGGTTTCCCGGCGCTCGCCGCGAACGCCGTCAACGCGAAGACCGGCAAGCCGGCCTTCCTGCCGTACGTCATCAAGAAGGTCTCCCTCGGTTTCGCCGCGCCGACCCTGCGGGTCGGCATCCTCGGGTTGACCAACCCCGGCGTGGCCATCTGGGACAAGGGCAACGTCGAGGGCAAGCTGCGCTTCGACGACATGATCGCGACCGCCGCCAAGTGGGTGCCGATCATGCGGGCCCGCGGCGCGGACCTCGTGCTGATCTCCGCGCACGGCGGTGACAGCGGCACCTCCAGCTACGGCCCCGAGCTGCCGAACGAGAACCCGGTGGCGCTGATCGCCCAGCAGGTGCCGGGGATCGACGCGATCCTCTTCGGTCACGCGCACAACGAGGTGGTCGAGCGGTTCGTGACCAACGAGCGCACCGGCACGCAGGTGCTGCTCTCCGAGCCGTCGAAGTGGGGCCAGCGGCTCACCCGGATGGACTTCACCCTCACCCGCGAGCGTGGCCGGTGGGCGATCACCAAGAAGGCCGCCACCATGCTGAACACCAACACGGTGGTAGAGGACCCGAAGGTGCTCGCCGCCGTGCGGGCCCAGCACCAGAAGACCGTGGCGTACGTCAACCAGGTCGTCGCGCAGTCCACGGTGGAGTTGTCGGCGGCGGAGTCGCGGTACAAGGACACGCCGATCCTGGACTTCATCAACCATGTGCAGACCGAGGTGGTCGGCGCGGCGCTGGCCGGCACGGCGTACGCGGACCTGCCGGTGCTGTCGATCGCGGCGCCGTTCAGCCGGACCGCCGTGTTTCCCGCCGGCGACGTGAAGATCCGCGACGTGGCCGGTCTGTACGTGTACGACAACACCCTTGAGGCGGTCGTGCTCAGTGGCGCCGAGGTGCGCGCCTACCTGGAGTACTCGGCGAAGTACTTCCGGACGGTCGCGCCGGGCGCCCCGGTCGACCCGGAGCAGATCAGTGACCCGGCGGTGCCGGACTACAACTACGACGTCTTCTCCGGCGTGGACTACGACATCGACATCTCCAAGCCGGTCGGGCAGCGGATCACCCGCCTGGTGCTGGCCGGCAGCGACACCCCGGTCGCGGACAACGCGCAGTTCGTGGTGGCGGTGAACAACTACCGGCGCAGCGGCGGTGGCAACTTCCCCGGCATCGTGAAGACCCAGGTCTACAACGCGCAGCAGGAGATCCGTCAGCTGCTCATCGACTGGGCGCAGGCCAGGGGCACGATCGACCCGGCCGACTTCTTCCAGCCCAACTGGCGTCTGGTACGCGAGGGCGTGCCCGTCTTCTGACCGCAGCGCATGACGAACGGGCCGTGGGTGGCGACACCCGCGGCCCGTCGCGCGTTCTCAGCCCTGCACGTTCCAGCGGATCGGGTCCTCGGACTCCTCCGGCCGGTCGCGTCCGGGATCGGTCTCGGTCAGGGCCACTCGCTCGTCAGGACGGACGGCGGGCGGCAACTCCCCGAACCGCGCGTGGCGCAGAAACGCGTACTCGTCGTCGGTGAACGGTTGCTCGGTCATCAGCGCCTCCTCCTGCTCCGTTGTGATTGTCCGGCGGCCACGCCGGTCGACACCAGTAGCCGGGCGCACACCCTCTAAGGCATCCTAGGATCCTGGGCGAGCGGTGGTGACCTGACGCGACGAACGGGACAACCGGTCGAGCACCGCGAGCGCCGCCCGGATCGGCCGGCGGCTCAGCATCTCGTCGAAGCTCGCCCGCCCCTGGCAGAACTGCACGAACATGCGCCAGCCCGGCGGGGTCGCCAACAGGGCGTGGAACACGTCCGGGCGACGGGTGAAAACGTCGAGCAGCCGGAAACCCGCCCGCATCTCCGGCAGCAGACGCTCGGCCACCGTCCGCTCGTACCCGGCCAG
Organism: Micromonospora sp. NPDC050795; assembly: GCF_044456785.1. Classification (NCBI taxonomy): domain Bacteria; kingdom Bacillati; phylum Actinomycetota; class Actinomycetes; order Micromonosporales; family Micromonosporaceae; genus Micromonospora; species Micromonospora sp. NPDC050795. The sequence goes on from NZ_JBITGE010000070.1 coordinate 4,999, forward strand.
GTCGCCATCCGCGACCGCGGCTCCGGCCAACTCACCTGAGCGCAACGCGAAGCTAATGCCCTCCCGGCTCCACGGCTCCAGCAACCCCGCCGCATCCCCCACGACCAACACCCGGCCGTTGCGCAACGGTGAATCCTCCGCCCGACAACGAGTCAGGTGACCGGAGTCGTGCTCCGCCGGCAACCCGGTCAGACCCAACCGGTCGACGAACCGCCGCAGGTACGCACGGGTCCCCTCCCCCGCCCCCCGCGCGGCGATCACGCCGACGGTCAACCGGTCGCCCTTCGGAAAGACCCAGGCGTACGAGCCCGGCATGTCGCCCCAGTCCAACAGCAGCCGGCCCCGCCACCGCTCCTGCTCGACCGGCGGCACCGCAATCTCCAACTCCAGACCCAGATCCACCTGCCGGTACCGAACCCCGACGTGCCGCCCGGTCACCCCCGACGAGCCGTCCGCCCCGATGACGGCACGAGCCGCGATCGTCGTACCGTCGGCCAGCCGCAGGCGTACCCCCTCAGGGTCCTGCTCGATCGCGCGGACCGCGACCCGCTCCCGCAGCTGCGCGCCGGCGGCGACCGCCGCCTCGCGCAGCCGGTCGTCGAACTCCTCGCGGCGCACCATCGTCACCACCGGACTGCCGTTGCGGCGGGTGAACTCCCGACGGCCGTCGCGGGTGAACGTAACCCGGTCCACCCGGTCGTGCGCGGGCACCTCGATCCGATCCTGGACGGCCGCCAGCGATGTGCCGATCAGACCACCGCCGCAGGTCTTGTACCGCGGGTGTACGGCTCGCTCGACGACAAGGGTGGAGACGCCAGCACGGGCAGCGGCGTACGCCGCGGACAGCCCCGCGGGGCCAGCGCCAACGACGACGAGATCCCAAACGATCACGAAAGCAGCCTAGGGCACCTCCCCGGCCCGCCCGCCGGACCCGCCCACCGGCACGACCGCCCGATCGGGTGTGCATCTTCGGGCACCGAGGGGGTAACCGGCGCACGGCAACCGCCACCGCAGTGGCGGACGAGCAGAGGAGGAACCATGCAGCAGGTGCAACTGTCGGAGGCCGAGCAACGGGTGTACCAGGCGGTCACCACCCTCGAGGCACGCGGGCAGGTGCCCTACCCGGACCTGATCGCCGAGGAATCCGGGCTCACCGGGGAGCAGGTGGGCAGCCCTCTGCACCTGCTCACCGAGAAGGGCCTGCTGCACCGCGAGGACTCGCCGATGGCCGGCCTCGACTTCGGTCCCCGGTTCTGCGCCCGCCAGATGGCGTGACCAGCGGAACCACCTGGCGCGGTTCGCCCCCCGAAGACCCGGGTAGCGGTCAACCATGCGTGACCGAGGGTCGACGGGGGGCGCGATGAGCGCGGCCCAGACGCCGCAGCCGGTGACCGCGGCCGAGAACAGACGGCGCTGGCAGGCCGTCGGCGTCGGACTCGTCGCCGCCTTCATGACGCTGCTCGACGTGAGCATCGTCAACGTGGCCGTGCCCTCCATCGACCGGGCGCTGCACGCGTCGTCGAGCGACCTGCAGTGGATTCTCTCCGGGTACGCGCTCACCTTCGGCCTGGCGCTGGTGCCCGCCGGCCGCTTCGGCGACGCCCGCGGCCGGCGCAACGCCTTCGTCTTCGGCATCGCGCTGTTCACCATCACCAGCGCGCTCGCCGGCCTCGCCACCTCGCCGACCTGGCTGGTCATCGCCCGACTGCTGCAGGGCGCCGCCGCCGGCATCGTCAACCCGCAGGTCATCGGGCTGATCCAGCAACTGTTCCGCGGGCCCGAACGCGCCCGCCCGTTCGGGATCCTCGGCGCCACCATCGGCATCTCCACCGCCGTCGGGCCGCTGCTCGGTGGGCTGCTCATCGCCGTCGGCGGTGAGGAGCACGGCTGGCGCTGGGTCTTCTTCGTCAACGTGCCCGTCGGTGTCCTCGCGGTGATCCTCGGCTGGCGGTTGCTGCCCGGCCGCCCCACCGGTCAACCCGGCTGGCGTCGACTCGATCCCGTCGGGGTCCTGCTGCTCGGCGTCGGCGTCGTCCTGGTCCTCCTGCCACTCGTGCAGGAGCAGCAGTGGCGGACCCCGTGGAAGTGGGCCCTCATCCCGGTTGGCCTGGCGGTGCTGGTCGCCTTCGGGCTCTGGGAACGACGCTACGCACGCCACCATCAACCCCTGTTCGACCTCCGACTGTTCAGCTTCCAGTCGTACACGCTGGGCTCGGTCCTGGCGCTCGTCTACTTCGGTGGCTTCACCGCGATCTTCTTCATCTTCACCCTGTTCCTGCAGATGGGGCTCGGCTACAGCGCCCTCGTCGCCGGCCTGGCCATCACCCCGTTCGCCCTGGGCTCCGCGGCCGCCGCCGTGCTCGGTGGCCGCATCGTCAACCGCTTCGGCCGACCACTGGTCGCCATCGGACTGCTCACCGTGGTGGTCGGACTGGCCGCCACGGTGATCGCACTGCGCCTCTTCCCGGACGCCCCCGCGCCCTGGGTCACCGCCGGCCCACTGCTCGTCGCCGGCATCGGCAGCGGGCTGGTGATCGCCCCCAACCAGACGATCACCCTCTCCGAGGTGCCCGTCGAGCAGTCGGGCAGCGGCGCCGGCATGCTCCAGACCGGCCAGCGGATCGGAGCCGCCGCCGGCATCGCCGCCGTCGGCTCGCTGTTCTTCTCCACGTTGGCCGACAGCCGCGGGGACTGGACGAACGCCTTCGAACAGTCCCTCATGCTCGCCACCGGCATCATCGCCCTCGCGTTGATCGCCGCGCTGATCGACATCTGGCGGAGCCACAACCACAAAACCTGACCGGGGTACGCCGCTGGCCGGCACCCCAAGGTTGCGGGTGCCGGCCAGCGGTCGGTGTGCTGTTGCCGTGTGGTGGTGGTGTGGGTCAGCTGTTCCAGTGCTGG
>NZ_JBITGE010000071.1:0-7400 GCF_044456785.1 Micromonospora sp. NPDC050795
CGGGACCCGACGCTGAGTCGTGGAGCAAACCATCGCTCTGCTGCACTGGTTCCGTCGCCTGCGGATCCGTTGGGAGATCCGTGACGACATCCACGAAGCGTTCCTCACCCTTGCCCGCGCCATTGTCTGCTGGCACCGGCTGCAGCGCTCAAAGAGTTAGGAGTTCTTAGTGGGAGACAGCCCCGGCGTACGTCTGTGCGGATCGCATACTGATCGTGGCCTCGCTGGTGTTTGCACGGTTGTGTGGCAACTCCATGCAAACCCAGCGAGGTCCATCCCGCAGCACTCGCTCAACCCAACCGGTTACCAACAGGACTTACGGCAACATGCTAACAACCTCCGCCGTCGCACCAGACATGGCCACCATCGCGATAATCGACAGCTTCGCCGAACGGGCGTAGAGTAACCAGACCCGATCGAGTGGCGACTTCTACGGTTCCACTGACATTCGCACGTACCAGATTGGCTACTGCCGAGGCCAAGTTCAACAAGCGTCCCGTAATCCCGTTACCGGATCAACCCCATTGCCCGCGAATGCGGGGGTTCGGCCCGGCTGATATCCTTTTCGGCCCCAGGGCGGTCAGGCCCATGGTGGCTGTTTGGCGTGACCAACCTGGCCGCATGGGTCACCGACGAGAGCGGCGGGTTGCTTTGTGCTGGCGGGTGGGCCGATTGTCCGAACGCGGAGGGCCAGTGTGCCGCTCCCGCGGACCCGATCAGATTGTCCGGCGATTTTTTTGCCAGTCCCAGTCCCGGACTCCAGTTGGCGTCGGATGACGCAAAAGACGGCGATCGAGAAACTGTTTGGGACGTAGAAGGAGAAGGCCGAAAAACCGGAATTGATTGGTGGGTGAGCTGCGCCCGCTGCCACCCTTCGGGCATTGCCTGGTTGGGCTCGTGGTCCATCCTACCGCCGTAAAAGGCATTCTCGCCCGGCTGCGACGGCTGTCGGACTCGGCTGCCGTGCTGCCGATCGGGCGTCCCCAGGGTCTGTTGCGGTGGGGAGTAACGCCCCAAACTGGGCAAGTGCCCCCGAATGAAGAGTTCGGCGAACTCCGGGCTTTCTCGAATGACCTTGACATGCGGCAGGGCAATCTCCTGGGCCCCTGGAGAAGTAAGCCGGGCGATGGCTTGATGTTCGTCGGTGACTCCCGGCCGCAAAGAATCCCGCAACCTTCTGAAGCCTCGCGCAAATGGTCCGCTTTTGCGGCTCCGCTCAGCTTGAATGCGACGATCCTTGAAGATCGATCTCCGCATGTGATGCAGAACTTTTTGGGCATCCGGCACCAGGTGTTGAACATTTTTATCGCTGACCCTCGCCAGGTCATGCTCGACCACAGCGATGACGGCATGCCTGATCCTGTCGTCGGTTATCCGCGCGAGCCTTATCCACGAAGCGGAAGGTATGTTCGAGGGTGGGGTTGATGAGGTGGCCGCGGTGACTGAAGGATCCGTCAGCGGTTGCTGCTTACGCCACGACGCAGGCGGTGAGAGCGACGAAAAAGGCGGCAGGGGCGGCACTGGCGCGTACTGCAGAGGTTCTTCTGACGGCATGTGGAGCCACCCTCCGGTGGTCTGCGGAACTCACTGACGGAGGCTCAACGGTCGCCGCTGGCCCATGGTTCAGCAATGCCGCCTCTAGATTGCCGCGCCGCCTGCGGGGAGCCGAGGTCGCGGACGTACCGTCCGATCCGCTGTTGCCGGGGCGGGCCTCCGGTGTCGCGTTGGCGACGCCGGACGCCGCCTACCCCGACGAGCGAAACGACCTTGGCGTCAGCGGCCGCGCCGTCTCCCCTGGCCGCGCGACGTGGCGGCTCTCGTCCTCTTGGCGGTGGGCTTTGGCTGCTCCGTCCCGGGTCGTTTGCGGTGCCTGCGACCCGGGACGGACCTGCGGCTGGTGAGGTCGGCAGCCTCGGAAGCTTGCCGGGGCGCCCAGCTCTCCATGAGCAGTTTGAGGTCGCCGGACCGGACGGTGGCGAGGTCCTGGCGAGCGTCGTGCAACATGCTCTCCACGGATGGGAAGCAACCGTACGCCCAGAGCCGTTGCAGGAGCCATTCGTCACCGAGGACGACTCTCGCCAAATGCCGGCTGTGAATTATCAACGCCAGGCGGCGAAGAACCCTCAACTCGTCCGCGAGCGTCCAGTCGATGTAGTTGGCGGGAACGTATTCACGCCCCACCGCTGCCATGTGGCGATAGTGCTCGTGGATGACATCCAGCCTCCCGAGCACGTACGCCGCGTGTTGGCGCAGGACGGGGTCGGCGCGGACTCGTTCCTGGCCGAGATCGTGTCGGAGAACATCGAAGGCGGCGTCGTATGCCAGGCGGTAATCGGTGCTCCCTCGACTCGCGGGAGTGTGCGCTGAGAGCGGGTCCGGGTCGACCATTTGGTACCTCCGTGGGCCTCGATTGCGGTACCACCACGTTACGAGCCGTGCCCTGCCACAGTTCACCGTGATAAGCGTGACAACGGTTACGCCGCGGCGGTTCAGCGGGAGAGGGGAGCCGTGACGATCGCCGGGCCGTCGGGCGGGCCGACCGTGACGAACGACAGGTCACCGGCCCTTAGTGACGTCTCGCCGGTCACCTGCTGGGGGCCGGCGGAGGCGGTCCAGTCACGGATCACGTGGGTGGTGCCGTCCCGGGTCACCGCGTACAGCCGGTGGCGGAGGCCCGCGCGCAGGCCGGTGACCGTGATACGGATCGTGCAGTGGCCGCTGTTGTTGGTGGTTATGGTGACGGACAGGCTCGTTCCGTACGCCGGCGCCTCGCCCGTGGCGGTCAGTGTCAGATCATCGCGGGCGGACCATTGGTCGATGACGATCGTTGCGCCTGCCAGCGCGAACACGGCGGCTGCGACCGCCGTGCCCAGTCGAGCTGCCAGCCGGCGGCGGCGTGTTCCAGGGCGGGTGCCCGCCGGCCCGGCGGGGGCGTGACCGGGTCGGTGGGTCGGGACGCCGCGCCCGGTGGCCGTCCCGGCATCAGGACCAGGTGTCCAGTCAGCCTCGTCCAACCAGGCCAGGCCAGCGGCTGAGAGCCCTGTCGTGGCCGCCTCTTTGAGGCAGAACCAGCACTCGGCGAGGTGCGCCTCGAAGGATTCCCGCTCGGTGTCGCGGAGGGCACCGAGGAGGTACAGAGCCAGTCTCTGGTGGCCCTCGGTGGTGTGATCCCCATCTGCGCGCATCGAGCTCTCCATCACGAGTCGGCATCATGCGGCGAGTTGATAGCGGCGTGTAGCGAGCGCATTCCGTAAAAGGCCCGAGACTTCACCGTACCCTCGGGTATGCCCAGTCGTGCTGCCGCCTCGGCCACCGACGCGTTGCGATAATAGAGTTCCCGCAGCACCGCACGGTGCTCCGGGCTGATCTTCGCCAGCGCTGTGCGTACCGCGTGGACGTTTAGCACGCGGTCCATCTCGTCGCCCGTAGCCGCGACCCGATTGAGGTCAGGCAGGCTTACCTCGGGCGGCCGGACCCGCCGCGCCCGCATTGTGTCGATCGCCGCATTCCGGGCGACCGTGTACAACCACGGGGCGATCCTGGCCTGATCCTGGGCAAGGATTCTCCGATTGCGCCAGGCGCGCAGCAGCGTCTCCTGGACCAAGTCCTCCGCCAGTTCCTCCTGTCCGAGCAACAGGCGGGTTAAGAAGCGGTGCAGGGGTATGCGGTGTTGGTCGACGATTTCTCGCATGAGGGTCTCGGCTGCGTCCGGCTCTAACTCGGTGCCGTCCGACGGCGGTGATTCGCCCGGACGCGACACCGCCGGGACAGCTTCCCTCCCCGATGCACGGAACGCCCCGCCGGCCGGTCGCGCGCGCATGGACAACCATGCCGTCTGCACGGCGAGGACGACCGTCACGACCGATCGTTTCAGTCCGAAGAACGGACTCTCGAACGTACCGGCACCGGCGAACGGTCCCTGCATGGAGCTGATTGTCGGCATGCCCACCTGCATCATCAGTCGCCTCATCTAAGAACGGGTCGGAAGGGTCAGCCGCCGCGCCGGCGCAGCCAGACGAAGACGGCGACGCCACCGGCGATCAGCACGACGCCGAGGCAGAGGTAAGCGACCACACCGCTGCTACCCCCGGTGTCACCGGTCGCACCGCCGCTTGCGGTGGCAGGCTGGGCTCGGTCATCGGCACGGGCGACCGCCCGAGCAGGATTGATCATCCCGGCGCCGTGGCCGCTGTCGTCACTCTCGGGCTTGACCTGGTCGGCGGTGCCGGTGATGCGCTGCTTGACCTGATTGGCGGTCAGGTCCGGGTACGCCTGGCGGATCAGCGCCGCTTCCCCGGCCACGAAGGCCACCGCGAACCGGGTACCGGTCCAGCTCAGCGGGCCGGACTCGCCGGGCCCGACGCTCGCCACGTCCGCTCCCGGTGCCACCACCTCGACGGTGCCCGGCTGGTAACGCTCGACGAGCTTGTTGTCAGCGTCGACCCCACCCACCAGCAATAGAGCACCGGTGGCGGAGGGGGCGCTGAGTGACGGGAGCGTGACCGGCCGGTCCGGCGCTCCGGCCAAGACGAGCACGTCGTGTTGGAGTGCGGTGGTGAGCGAGGCGACGACCTCCGGTGAGGACAGGTCGACATACGAGCCGAGGGCCACGACGGTCGCGCCGGCACTCACCGCCACCTCGATGGCGTTCGCCGAGTCCGCGGATTTGCCCGTGGGTGCGGTGCTTACCATCCGTACGGGCAAAATGGTGGCGTCGGGCGCGACACCGACCGGAGACTTCGCGGCGGTCGCATTGGCGGCGATGATGCTGGCCATCGCGGTCCCGGTGCCCAGGCAGTCGATGTCGCCGCGCCCGTTGCCGACGGTGACGTCCGCCCCGACCGCGAGTCGGCCGCTGAGCTGCTCGAGTTTACCGTCGACACCGGAGTCGACGACGGCCACCATCACGCCGTTGCCACGGCTGATGTCCCATGCGCCTTCGACGGCCAGCCGCAGGTGTGCCCAGTCGGATCGGCTGCTCGAAGTGGCAGTGGTGGTGCAGCCGGCCGTGGCGGTCGTCGGGTTGAGGCCGGGGGCGGGGGTTCGGGTCACCATCGCGGTGCCCGTCGGCTGAGGGGAGGCGCTGCCGGGCTTCGTGGTCCGGGGAGTGGGCGCGGCGGTCGGCGCCGGACCGGAAGGGATCTGGCCGTACTCCATGCCCGCACCGGCCGCATCCCAGGGCAGCACGAGGTACCAGCCGGCGTTCAGCTTCGCCGGGTCGGTGAGACTTGAGCCGTCCGGCTGGGCCCGGCCCACGTTGAGGTGGTATATGTCCGCCGACCGCGCGCCGCTACCGAGGAACCGGACCGCGATCTCGGTGAGGTTCTCCAGCCGGCCCGGCTGCTGCGGGGCGACCTTGTAATACTTCACGTAAGCCTGCGAGTCCGGCGGTTCCGCCGCCGCTGGCGTGACGATCGTCGTCACGGCCAGACAGCAGGCCACCGCCACGGCCGTGAGCAGGCGTCCCAGAATCGGGCGCTTCGCCAGCACCGATACCTCCTCTTTCCTGAACCACGACCGTCCGGCCGGACTGTCGCCCTCTACAGCGGATCAGAACCGGCCCGCGTTCACATTGCTCGAAGGTTGGTGCCACTGCACCCGGCACACGGGGTCCTCAGCGGTCACCGACCCACCAATTACCGGACGATCGCCCTGCGATCGATGAAACCCGTCTACGTTCGGTGACAACCGCCACCACCAGGAGTGACCCGCCGTCAGCAGCTGTCAGAACATCGAAAATTTACGCTGCCGGCCTCGCTCAATACCGGATCCGCCCGCATACTGCAACGGCATGGTTCAAAGGGCCTCACGTTCACCGTGACCGGCTGGTTAACAGGTGATTACGTTCAGGCCCGCTACCCACACCCTTAACACTGGTTGGAGAAACCACCATGATCTTCACAAAGAAACGGCGTGCTCTGCTCGCCGTTTCACTGATCGCGGCGTTCACGGTCAGCTTCGCTCCTGTGTCCACCACCGCCGATGTCAGGGCCGGCGGCCCGCTGTGCGTCGCGAACCGCTGCCCCAGGTAATCCCGTTCTCTCCTGGCCTCCTCCCAGTGAGGCCGACGACGATCATCCGGGTCGCATCGCAGCCCGGGCGACCGTCCGCAAGGCAAGACCGCGCAGAGCGGGAAGGCAGGAAGAACGCGGACCGCACGGCCACGGGTTCTAGCCTCGGCCCTTCGTTAAGGGCTGCGTGGTGGCGGTCGCGGGGACGTGAAAGTGCCTTCTGATCTGGAACGATGTGACTTGTCTAGGGTCTCATCCATCCATCACGGAAGGCACTTTCAAGGTGCAGCGTATCGGCATGCGTCCCAAGCTTGCGGTCTCTGGTGGAGGTCGAGGCGTGGTCGGTCACGCCGGTGCCCGCCTGCTGGCCGACATCGCCGAGGTGACGGGGTTGACCAGCGGTTTTGGTGATGCGTTGGCCGGGTTGCGGCAGCGACGCCCGGTCCATGAGCCGGGCCGGGTCGCCGTCGATGTGGCGGTGATGCTCGCCGACGGCGGCGAAGCCATCAGCGATCTTGGTGTGCTGCGCGATCAGCCCGAACTGTTTGGGCAGGTCGCATCGGACGCGACCGGGTGGCAGGTCCTGGACAGCCTCGACACGGCGGCGTTGGCCCGGTTGCGGCAGGCCCGCGCGGCAGCGCGGGAAGTCGCGTGGGCGCAGACCTGTGAGACCCGCGGCCGGTTGCCCGCCTCGGTCGCGGCGGGCCGCGAGGTCGCCGGTCTGGTCCTGGACATGGACGCCACCCTGGTCATCTGCCATTCCGAGAAGGAATCGGCGACGCGGACGTGGAAGAAGACATTCGGCTACCACCCGCTGCTGTGCTTCCTCGACAACACCGGCGAAGCCCTGGCCGGACTGCTGCGCGAAGGACGGGCCGGGTCGAACACCACCGCCGACCACATCACCGTCCTGGATGAGGCCCTCACGCAGATCCCCGACGCCCACCGGCACGGGACACCGCTGCTGATCCGCACCGACGGCGCCGGCAGCACCCACGGCTTCCTCGCCCACATCCGAGGCCTACGCGAGCACGGCCTCGACGCCCGATTCAGTGTGGGCGCCGCGATCACCGCAGCAGTCAGGGCCGCGATCGAACAGGCCAACGACTGGATCCCCGCGATCAACACCGACGGCGCCCTGCGTGACGGCGCCGAAATCTGCGAACTCACCGGCTTGGCCGACACCAGCGGTTTCCCGGCCGGAACCCGCCTGATCGCCCGCCGGGAACGACCACACCCCGGCGCCCAGTTGTCACTGTTCGACACCGTCAACGGCATGCGGCACCAGGTCATCGCCACCGACACCCCGCCCGGTCAAGGATCCCTGCAGTTCCTGGAGGCCCGTCACCGCGCCCACGCCCGCGTCGAGGACCGCATCCGCACCGGCAA
>NZ_JBITGE010000072.1:0-7255 GCF_044456785.1 Micromonospora sp. NPDC050795
CCGGATCATCCGAACAACAGGGGAAGGAAGTCATACCGGGCCGGGCGACCGAGGGTCCCCGGCTGGGGACGATCAAAAAGGTAACGGGGGGGGGTCGACGGAGCGGGCGATGCTCCAAAAATCTTCATCGAGGGCGGTGCTGCTGCTGGCGGCATCGATGAGGTGGCGCAGGGTGTCCGATTCGCAGGTGAGGACGGTGGCCAGGCGAACGGCGTGGGCGGCGGTGGGCACGTGACGCCCGGCGAGAATGTCCATCGTCACGGTGGTTGCGATGTCTGCCCGGGTGGCCAGCTCGGCGGGGGAGATGCCGGCGAATTCGGCGTAGACGCATAGGTAGCGCGCCAGCGCCCGGCGGGCGGGTGGTGCCTGCGCGTCGATCGTGGCAACGAGGAGCCCGAAGCGGATCCGCCGGCGGGTGGCGGGCAGCTCCGGCAAGTCGATGATGGGTCGTGCGCAGGCCGGGCGCGGCGACGAGTTCCAGCGCGACGCACTGGCGCGCGTACTCCTCGCGGATCGTCGCGACCTCTGCGGCGATTGTACGAACCCGTAGCAGATCCTCCCTGACCTCATGGAACTGAACCTCAAGCTGGTTGGCTTGGCGGACTGCGTGGTTCCGGGCGTTCTCCGAGATCCGCAGGTTGCTGACGTGGCGCTCGGTCTCCGCGCGAAGGCGTTCCTGCAGGCGGGCGAGTTGGCGTTGCAGTACCGGGATGGCAGGTTCGCTTTCCGGGACGTTGCGCTGGCCGGGCTTGCCCGGAGGGCGGCTGACTGGCCCGTTGTAACCCGTGGGGCAAATGACCACGGGCGCATTGGTACCAGCCGGCGGCCAGGGCGCGGATGCCAGCCGTGTGGCAGCCGTTGGGTAGACAGGCGATGATCAGCTCGGTCATCTCCCAGGTCGGGCCCAAGCGGTAGCGGCTGAGCTGCTCAGAGAGCTTCTGGCGGTTGAGGCCCGGGTAGTGCAAGCCCCGATTATGGGCGTGCTCGAGGATCTTTGCCTGTCCGCCGACGCCCAGGTAGTCGTTAATCAGGCCGCGCACGTAGAGGGTGTACTCGGCGGCGTCCGGGTTGGCGGACCGCGTGCGGATGGTGCCCTCGTCAACGGAATACGGGCGGGCGTTGCGGCGCGGCGCGGGGTGCTGGCCGGTGCTCATGCGGTCGTTCCTTGATGCACGCGGGTGGCCCGACAGCGGTTGATGTTGTCGGGAGTTGGTCCGGACCTCTTTCCCGACATTAGGGGCGTCTGTCGACGCCGCAAAGGCGGACCTGCTCTGGCAGGCGTTCCTGCGCCGCTTCGACATCGAGCACACCTTCCGCATGCTCAAGCAAACCCTGGGCTGGACCAGCCCGAAACTGCGAGACCCGCACGCCGCTGACTGCTGGACCTGGCTGGTGCTGGCCGCCTACACCCAGCTACGCCTCGCCAGAGGCGCCGTCGGCGACCTCCGCCGGCCCTGGGAACGCCCAGCACCACCCGAACGACTCACGCCCGCCCGCGTCCGCCGAGGCTTTCGGCACCTACGCACAAAAGCCGGCAACCCCGCCTGCGCACCGAAACCCTCCCGGCCAGGACCCGGCCGACCACCCGGACTACGCAACCGCCACCCGGCAGCCCGCCACGACGTCCACCTCGTCACCGCCGCCACCAGCACAAAGGCCACAGGCGGCACGAAGAAGACGAAGGCTTCGCATAACCCGAGGCCACGACGGAGGGGTTAAAGATCAAGTTAACGGCGCTGGGCAGCGCAACCCGGTCGACCCCGGAACCGGCCCCCAACCTGAGCGGACACCGCGACCGGCCCGGAACACCACTGCGGTCCCCGCATTCTTCACCGGCGACCCGCCATTCTGACGGGCAGCCCCCACCTCGGCAGCCGCGCACCGGCCCGGCAAGCATCAATGACAGTCACTCAGCTCGTTGCTCAAGTGCAGACGAGCGTAGAAGCAAGGTCGTCAGGATGCCGAGCGGACGGGTGTTGTCGCGAGCGGTTTGGTGTTGAGGCATCGCCAACGGCACGATGGTGGGCGTGTCTGCGGCTGTCTCGTCCCGCCCGTCCCCGCATGTGCTCGAAGCGGTGCTGGAACGGCTGACGTACGTCAACGAGGAGACCGGGTACACCATCGCCCGGGTCGCGACCGGCCGTGGTTCGGACCTGCTGACGGTGGTCGGCGCGCTGCTGGGGGCGCAACCAGGGGAGAGTCTGCGGTTGCAGGGTTGGTGGTCGTCGCATCCGCAGTATGGCCGCCAGTTCGAGGTCACCTCGTACACCACCGTGCTCCCCGCGACGATCCAGGGCATTCGCCGCTATCTCGGTTCCGGGCTGATCAAGGGCATCGGGCCGGTGTTCGCCGAGCGGATCGTCGAACATTTCGGCCTCGACACCCTGCAGATCATCGAGGACGAGCCGGCCCGGCTGGTCGAGGTACCGGGTCTCGGCCCGAAACGCACGGCGAAGATCACCGAGACGTGGGCGGAGCAGAAGGCCATCAAGGAGGTGATGGTGTTCCTGCAGGGCGTCGGGGTTTCGACGTCGATCGCGGTACGCATCTATAAGAAATACGGCGACGCCTCGATCAGCGTGGTGAAAAATGAGCCGTACCGGCTGGCCGCCGATGTGTGGGGGATCGGGTTCAAAACCGCCGACACGATCGCGCAGGCCGTCGGGATCCCGCACGACAGCCCGCAGCGGGTCATGGCCGGGTTGCAGTACACGTTGTCGCAGGCCACCGACAACGGCCACTGCTACCTCCCCACCCCGCAACTGGTCGCCGACGCGGTGAAAATCCTCGACGTGCCGGCCGAGCTGATGATTCGTTGCCTCGACGACCTTGTTGGCGAGGAAGGTGTCGTCCGCGAGAGCTTGCCCGGCGCGGATGGGCTGGTCTCGGCGATCTACCTGGTGCCGTTCCACCGGGCTGAACAGTCCCTGGCCGGTTCGGTATTGCGGCTGCTCGGCGACCGGACGGACCGGATGGCGCAGTTCACCGGCGTCGACTGGGGCAAAGCGCTGACCTGGTTGAAGGCACGCACCGGCACTGATCTGGCGCAGGAACAGGAGCAGGCCGTGCGGTTGGCTTTGACGTCGAAAGTCGCCGTACTCACTGGCGGTCCCGGCTGCGGTAAAAGCTTCACCGTCCGTTCGATCGTCGAACTCGCTGCGGCCAAAAAGGCGAAAATTCTGCTCGTGGCGCCGACCGGGCGGGCCGCGAAACGCCTCGCCGAGTTGACCGGCCAGCCGGCGGCGACGGTGCATCGGCTGCTGAAACTGCAACCGGGCGGGGAACCCACCTATGACCGGGATAACCCTCTGGATGTCGACCTGCTCGTGGTGGACGAGGCGTCCATGCTCGACCTGATCCTTGCCAACAAACTCATCAAGGCTGTCCCGCCGGGGGCGCATCTGCTGCTGGTCGGAGATGTCGACCAGCTTCCGTCGGTCGGTGCAGGGGAAGTGCTGCGGGATTTGCTCGCCGCTGACCCGGTGCCCCGGGTCCGGCTCACTCAGGTATTCCGGCAGGCGGCCGACTCCGGGGTGGTCAGCAACGCCCACCGGATCAATGCCGGCAGGCCCCCGCTCATGCAAGGGATGACGGACTTTTTCTTCTTCCCAAGCGACGACACCGAGGCCACCGCCGCCCTGACCGTCGATGTCGCGTGCACCCGCATTGCGAAACGCTTCGGCCTCGACCCGCGCCGTGAAGTCCAAGTGCTGGCCCCGATGCACCGCGGTCCGTCCGGGGCGGGCGCGCTAAACATCCTGCTGCAGCAGCAACTCACCCCCGCTCGGGAGGGCATGCCGGAGCGCCGTGTGGGCGGGCGGGTGTTCCGGATCGGTGACAAGGTCACCCAGATCCGCAACAACTACGACAAAGGCGTGGCAGGGGTGTTCAACGGCACCGTCGGCGTCGTCACCGCCTTGTCCACCGACGATCAGAGTCTGACTATGCGCACCGACGAAGACGAACTCGTCGACTACGACTTCGACGAACTCGACGAACTGGCACATGCATATGCAATGACGATCCACCGCTCACAGGGCTCCGAGTACCCGGCGGTGGTCATCCCGATAACGACCAGCGCCTGGATGATGCTCCAACGCAACCTCCTCTACACCGCGGTCACGAGAGCCAAGAAACTCGTCGTGCTCGTCGGCTCCCGGCGTGCTCTGGCCGCGGCTGTGCGTACCGTCGGTGCCGGCCGCCGCCACACCGCCCTCACCTACCGTGTCCGTTCGTAACAGTTAACCGGCGCACCCTGCAGATAGCCGAAGGATCCGGAGCGAAGCGGGCACGGGGAACCACGGGGTGTTCTCGGTCGGGTGTGTCCCGGTCAGCGGTGTCGTACGGCTCGGTAGCGTTGACGTTGACGTTCAACCATCGATCTGGCGGAGTTCTTCGTGGCGCGGCTGGTCCTGACGGCTGAGGAGGCAGCGGTGTGCGAGGCCGTGGGGGTCAGGTCCTTGGTCCAGGCACCGTTCGTTTGTGGCCAGCGGTGATCTGGTCGACGTCAGCTGGGACCGGCGAGCCGGCCGCGGACGGGCCGTCGTGCGGGGCGAGAGATCCGGTCGGGTGATGGCGTCGGTCGTGGTCGGTGCCGACGGTGCGCTCAAGAGCGTCAGTGGAACATGCACGTGTTCGGTAGCTCCGCTGTGCGTGCATCCGGCGGCCTTGGTATTGATCGCCTGTACGTCGGATGTGTCCAGGCCGCAGCCGGCGGCGTCGTGGGAGTTGGCGCCGGCCGCCTTGGTCAGTCCCGACATCCCCGGCCGCTGAGCACGGTTCTGCGGACCTGGCGTTGCAGTTCGACCCTGAAGACGGTGACGGTCCCGGGGAGTGGCGGATCGGGCTCCGGACGCTGGTGTGGGAGCGGGAGTCCGCGATCGGCGGGACCGGTCGGGTCAGCGCACCCGCGGCGGCGTTCGCCGGCACCCTGGCCACGCAGATCAAGCTGGCGCCGCCGCGGGACCCGGAATACAAGGGCAGGGTCGAGCGGACCAACCAGTTCCTGGAGACGTCGTTCCTGCCCGGCCGCACGTTCGCCTCACCGGCCGACTTCAACGAGCAGCTGGCCGGCTGGCTGCAGCGGGCGAACACCCGCACTGTCCGGTCGATCCACGGCCGGCCGGTCGATTTGCTCGAGACCGACTACCTGTCCATGCTGCCGCTGCCTCCGGTCGACCCTCCGATCGGGTTAAACCACCGGGTCCGGCTCGGCCGCGATTACTACGTGCGGGTCGATACCGTCGACTATTCCGTCGACCCGCGGATGATCGGCCGGTTCGTCGATATCACCGCCTCGCTGGACACCGTCATGGTGTTCTGCGACGGGCAGATCTCGCTCGCCACGGGCGGTCCTGGGCCAAGCACGGCGTCATCATCGACCCGGCGCACAAGACGCTTGCCGCGTCGATGCGCCAGGCGTTGGCCGAGGACCGCCGCCGCCGTCAGGCAGCCACCCGCCACCACACCGATGGGCACGCCGTCGCGTTGCGGGCACTGCCGGACTACGACGCCCTGTTCGGCGTCGATTTCACCTACCCGAACCCGAGCACGAAAGCGAGCAACGAGTGAGCACAGCCAAGACCACGGCGGCAGCGCCGAAGGACGGCATGCCGTCAATGATGGCCTACCTGGCCAGGGTGTTGAAGACCCCGACCATCGGCCGGGTCTGGGAAGAACTCGCCGCCCAGGCCCGTGACGAGAACTCTTCGCACGAGGACTACCTTGCCGCGGTCCTGCAACGCCAACTCGCCGAACGCGAGTCCAAGGGCACCACCATGCGCATCCGCACCGCGCACTTCGCCCAGGTCAAGACGCTCGAGGACTTCAACCTCGACCACCTGCCCTCGCTGCGCCGCGACACCCTCGCGCACCTGGCCACCACCACGTTCGTCGCGAAGGCCGAGAACGTGATCTTGCTGGGCCCGCTCGGCCTCGGGAAAACCCATCTGGCGATCGGGCTCGGCGTCAAGGCCTGCCACGCCGGCTACTCCGTGCTGTTCGACACCGCCAGCAACTGGATCATCCGGCTCGCCACCGCGCACCAAGCCAACCGCCTCGAAGCCGAACTCAAGAAGATTCGCCGCTACAAGCTGATCATCATCGACGAGGTGGGCTACATCCCGTTCGACCAGGACGCCGCGAACCTGTTCTTCCAGCTCATCGCGTCCCGATACGAGCAAGGCTCCGTCATGGTCACCTCGAACCTACCGTTCGGGCGCTGGGTCGAGACGTTCTCGAACGACGTCGTCGCCGCCATGATCGACCGCCTCGTCCACCACGCCGAGGTCCTCACCCTCACCGGCGACTCCTACCGCACCCGCCAACGCCGCGAACTCCTCGCCAAAGAAAACCGCGCCAGCCGCGACTGACAACCCCCGAGGGGGTCAAACCTGCGGGACTGATCCGGGGTCAATTCCACGGGAGCGTCGACCAGGTGCGCGCGTTGCTCGGTGACGGCGGTCAACTCGGCGACACTGGCGGCGTTGAGGTACTGGCGAACCGTGGCCTGGTGCAGGCCGAGCTTGCGGCCGATCGCGGACTTGTTCAGTCCTTGTGCGGCGAGCTCGTGAACAGCGCCGTGGTGTTCGCGCAGGCGGGTCACGATCTTCTTCTCGGGTAGCGGCTGCACCTCGGCGGGCATGGTGTCGTCCGCTGGCGGGGGTGCCGGAGCGACGAGCCGGGACCGATAAGCGTTCACGGTCTTCTCGACCGCCTGGCCCAGGTTCTGCCAGAGATGGAACCGGTCCGCGACCTGAACCGCCTGCGGGGCTCCGGAGCGGGCGCCTTCGCCATAGCCGCCAGCCCGGTCCCGGCAGATCACCTCGATCTCGGGGTGCTGCCGCAACCACTCGGCAAGGCTGTCACCGTCGCGGCCGTCGAACATGTCGACCGGGCGGTGGCTGTCCGTGTCGATCAGCACAGTGCCGTAATGGCGGCCTCGGCGGAACGCGAAGTCGTCGACGCCGAGGACGGTGATCGGCGTCTTCGGCGGGTCAGGCACCGCCTTGACCAGCCGCAACAACGTATCGCGACCGGCAGCGACCCCGATCACCGACGCCAACCGGGAACCGGCCCGGCCAGCCAACGCCAAACCGATCTGCGTCAGCACGCCTTGCAGCCGCGGCGACCTGCTCCGCAAACGCGTCGTCCTCGCGCACTGAGGCATTTTCATCGTGACGATGCAGGTCACGGAAGGCTTTGGTCTGATGTGCACAGCGGGCGAGGCTCCCGGTATGACAGCAGTCGACCAAGA
>NZ_JBITGE010000073.1:0-5237 GCF_044456785.1 Micromonospora sp. NPDC050795
CAGTTCGGCGGTGGCCTTGACGGTGTGCACCGCGTCTGCGGTCACCGTCACGTCGCGCAGGTCGATCGGTTCCAGCAACGCGCGGGCGGTGGCCGGTTCCGTGGTCTTGGCGCCGTCGGTGGGTGCCTGGGCGATGATGACGGCGGCCGGGTCGGGGCCGGGCGAGCCGGCCAGAGCGCACAGCAGGTGCAGTTGTTCACCGTCGGAGCCGATGGCACCGCGCACGGTCTTACCGTCCAGGCGTACCTGTGCCGGTGTATCGCTGCTGGTGCAAGCCTGTTCGCCGGTGCGTAAGCGGTGGGCGGTGGTCCACTCGGCGATCACCGCGTCCAGGACGTCGCCGTCGGTATCGGTGCAGACCCGCCACAGCGTCGACCGCGACGGCCGCCCGCCAGGACGGGCCTCGACTCGCGTATACAGGCCGTCGAGGATCTCGGTGGGCACGTCGGCGACCCAGCCGCTGATCGCGGTGTAGCCCTTCAACCCCGCTACCGTGGCCGCCGCGACCAGCGCGAGCACGACCGCGACCGGATGATCACGGCCTTGATCCTTTCGGCCGTCGGACACGGCGAGCAACAACTCCAGCAGACCGTGACACGAAGGAGCGAACGACACGTCACCGGACAGCGGCGCAGGCGACGGATCGGCAATGAGGGTGGCAGACTGCGACACGACGAAGCTCCGTTTGAACCAGATCTGTGAGAGGACCTGGTCTCAACGGAGCTTCGTCCATATCCGACACGCCGACGCGGGCACCATCACTCACAGCCACTATCGATCATGAAACGGCCGTGCGGCTGCGTGTCACCGCCAAGCACGTCAAGGCCGCCGGGCAGGCGGACTTCAACGCCCGTGGAGCGCACGTAAGACCGGCATCCGTGCCGCTCCAGTTTCGGAGTTCTTGTAGATCATCTTTGGTGGTGTGACACGCGGGTGGCCCCGGGGGTGGTGGTCTGGGCGGTAGATGGACGCGAAGCATCAGCGGTTCCTACAAACAACCCGTTGGGGGGAGTTTCCGCTGATGCTTCCGTCTGTGACTCTACCGGCATCGCTGGCATCGTTGGTGCGGCCGCTGCGTTCATGTTTCACCGTGCCGTCGTTCGCGATGTTCTGCGCGCTGCTGGTCGGACAGATCGCCGCGATACGCCGACGCACGGTGTGCGGGATGTGGATCGCCGCCGGCCTGTCGCGGCTGGTCCGCCATGGCCGGGCGCACTGGTTCTTCGCCCGGGCCCGCTGGTGTCCCGACACGGTCGGCCTCGCGGTGGCCGCCATGATCGTGGACTTGTTCCTCCCGGCCGACGCGGCGGTCGAGGTCGTCGTGGACGACACCCTGTTTCGCGTGGTGTGCCGCCAGGATGCTCCGGCGGGCGAGGACCCGGGCCGAGTCGGGGGCGTGCTGCTTGGCTGACCTGAGGGTGGGGCCGATCATCTTCGGCACCATAGCGGCCGGCGCGGCGCGGGAGAGCATCGAACGACATCGGTCGCCAGGGGTACATCTCGTGGTACGACACCGGTAACCCGGCGGCCGGGCCGCCAGCGGGTCCGCCGTCACATCCAGGTGTTCTGCTCGCCGTCGAACTCCTCGAAGACCAGCCAGGTGCGCGTCGACAGCACCCCGGCGATGTTCTGCACCCGGCCCAGCACCACGTCGCGCAGCGTCGCGTTATCCGGGGCGCGGACCAGGGCCAGCACGTCGTGCTCGCCGCTGAGCAGCGCGGCGTGCTCGATGTAGCGCACCCGGGCCAGCTCCGCCGAGACCTCCCGCCAGGTGTTCTGCTGGATGGTCAGGGAGATGTACGCCGACGTGGCCAGCCCGGCCGGCTCCGGCGCCACCCGGGCGGTGAACCCGGTGATCACGCCGTCGCGCAGCAGCCGCTCCACCCGGGCGTACGCGTTGGTGCGGGAGACGTGCACCCGTTCGGCGAGGGTGCGGATGGACAGTCGGCCATCGCGGACCAGTTCGTCCAGGATGCGCCGGTCGACCTCGTCGAGCGGGCCGACCGAACGTCCCGTGCCACCCGTCCCGCCCGGTGTCGGCGTGGTCTCCTGGCTCATCAGGCGGAAGGTGTTCAGGGCCAGGTTGCGCATGGCGGCAATGTCGCGGGACGCGTTGCCGGTGCGTAGCGGGGAGTCGTTCTCGTGGAACGTCACATCGCAGGTCCAATCTTTGACGAACCAGTGTCCCCTCGCATGGGCATTGAGGTGCTCGGGGCCGGCCTGGGCGGCGGGGACGCTGACGATGCCGTGAACGATCTCCTCACGGGTGCGCATCCCGTCGAGACCACCGGTGTCGCGGCGCAGCCGGAACACCTGCCGGGCACCCGGGAACAGTCGGTCGTCGCGGTCGGCCACCCGCGGGGTCCGGTGCTCGGTACGACCGTGACCCTGATCGTCTGCCACGTGCATCCGGTCGGCGAACTCGACGTCGGTCCCGGACGACAAGGCTTGCGCGGCCTGCGACGCGAGCGGCTGATCGCCCTGCGAGAACAGCATGTAGTGGGCGCTCAACGGCCCGGTGATCAGCCGGGCGGTCTTCGTGGTCGCTTGCGGGGCGTCCACCGTCAGCGGCACGCCGGCCACGTCCAACGGGCCGAGCAGGTCACCGATCACGGCGTTCTCACCACGCTTGCAACAGCTTCCGCGGGAAGGTCCGCCCGCTGGGCACCAGCCACCGGCCGGTCAACGGATCACGGCGCGCCCCGAGCCGCTGCGACACCTCCTACGGAGTCCGCGCCGCTCACCGCCGGATCGCGGTCACACCGTCGATGCCGCCACCAACGTCGCGCACACGGTCAACACCAGGATCACGACCAGCGGATGCCGCAACCCCCGCAACCCGCGCGGGTCCGGCACCTGCCACAACCGATCCACCAGCGACGACGCCACCACCAGCGGGTCCACCACGTCCGGACCCGCGGCGAGCTCGGCCTCCCACAACGCCAGATCAGCGAGATGGTCAACAACACCCTCGATCAGGGAAGATGACGACACGAGCGCGACTCCAAAGATGATCTTCAGGCTTCAGCACCCGAAAGATCACCAGAGTCGCGCTCGTCCCACAACTCCTACCTCTGCCCGACCCTCAACACGGACAGAACACCTCCTACGGCAACAACGCCGGGGGCCCTGACTTCAGGGTGTCTCAAATCACTCTTCGGCCGTGAACCGCGACAACGAGCGGCTCGTAGTGTGAGCGCAACGATCAAACGTGTCGACGTGGAGGAACTCATGCCTGATGAGCAAACACAATCGCCCCAGGATTCCGAAAAAGATCATCTCCAACAGAGTTATGTCCAATGGCAGCTCCTGCGGGAGGCAAAGAAGGTATTCGACCAATATAGCGCAATGCTAGCGGCTGGACCGACTAATCGCGAAATTGCCGCGGCCGGACTCCCCTTCGCTAGGAGTGCTAAAGAAAGTCTGGCAATGCCGGATCCGAGTCCGGATGTTAGGCAGAGGATGGAGCGAGCGGCGGGGGTGGCGGGTGAAATAACAAAGGAGTCCGTGCGGGACGGCGTTAAGACTGTTGAACTCATGCGAAATGCTATCAGCGCCAACCCAGACGTGCGGCAAATTGAATTCCGCAGAGGAGGCTTGAGCTGCGAAAAAAACCTTGCCTGGAAAGTTAGATCACGGATTCGACAGGACGTAATGGGCGAGCACGTAATTCACCGGCGCGGCTCGAATCGAAACTCTCGGATTGTTACTGCTGCTGCTGATGAAATCGCTCAGCGTTTGGTTCCGGACTGGATAGGGGCCGAGAGAAGGCGTTACAATGATGACCCTGATCATCCCTTGCGGAGGAGTGGGAACATCAGTAGGGCACTTTACCCGGAATTGGATAACGGGCAGGTGTCGCGCCCGACCTCGCCGGCGAGGTCGGGCGCGGTAGCACTGGACCTTCCTAATGAAAACCGATCAGGGGCGGATCGTGGGTCGCCGTCGCAAGGCGGGCGGGTGGCGGGCTCGGGGGGCTCCCGTGTCGCCGCAGCCGCCAGTCGCAGCGTCCGTGGGTCCGGGACGTACCGCGAAAGGCGGGGTAGTGACGATACGCGGATGATGAGGGACAGGTCCGCATCTCCAGCTCCGGAGCGCTCATCCGGCCGGTGACGGCTGCGTGTCGGGTGCCGGGGCCGTCGAGGGTGACGATGCTGAAGTCCGCCGCCCCGGCCGAGGCAGCGGCGGTGTCGGGGGGTGTCGTTCCAACCGGGCGGTGAGACCGTCACCCTCAGCCCCGCACGCTCGCGTACCTCTCGGGGTGCTGCCGGCCGCGTGCTCAGCGCCGCCGGTCGCCGGCGCGGACGACGAGGACGGTGCCGTCACGGCCCAGCGAGAAGACCTCGCCCTGCCGGCGTGACGCCGACCACCTGTCGGAAACGCGCGGTGCCGCCCGCAGGCACGCACCGCTCTGGCCCTCCGCGAGATGCCGGAACAGTTCGCTCTCCACGCCCCGGAACGCCTCCAGCGTCTGGCCGCTGGGCGGCGGAGCGAGGTAGCGGGCGCCCTCGGCGCGCAGGCCATCGCGCAGCGGCAGCGTCTCGGCGGTACTCGACGTCCATGGCAGATCCGGTTCGAAAAGCGCATCCTGTGCCGGCGCCGCCGGCTCTCCGCGCTGCCGGGGCGTGGCGTAACCGCGGGCGGTCGTGTTGTCGCCCGCGAAGAGCAAGAGCGGTCGCTGCCGCCGCCCGGGTCAGGATCTGAGTGACCAGCCACGCCCGCCTCGGCGGGGATGTCGAACACGTCGGATGCCCCGGGGGCAGTTCCTCGGCCGGCGGAACGTCGATGTCTGCGGCCGAGGGAGCGGCGCACGAGTCCCCAGCATTGTCCGTTCTGGACGCTACGCCCATGTCGGCCCGATAGGTGCTTCGGTCATCCCTGTTGAGATCACCTCGCTCGCTGCTGGATAGATAATCCGCCTATTTCCGGACGTCGGTCGCCGGCGGAGCCGGCACCCATTAGAAGCCTTTGTAGGATCCCCCCGTGCCGCGCCACTATTATCCGAAGAGATCTGGTTGATCACGTAGTCGGGTTGCGGTGCACCAACAGGCTTCCCCTTCCTTTTTGTGCCTTGACACGCGGAGGTGATGCGGCCATTCTCATTGGCATCCTGTTCGTGTAATTATTGGTGGGATCTTGTCGACTAAGGCGTGTTTCATAAGCCCGGTCAGAGCCATTCGCAGATGATGGTGATGGTCAGGACGGCCTGGAACCGGACGGCCAACTTGTCGTAGCGG
>NZ_JBITGE010000074.1:0-3410 GCF_044456785.1 Micromonospora sp. NPDC050795
CCGTAACTCTATGAACATATCAAACAACCCCGGCACACAATCACGGGTGTTCGCTTGTTCAGAGTTGCACAGTGGACGCGTAGCAGCTTAGTAGTCAAGTCCTCGGCCTATTAGTACCGGTCAACTGAACCCGTTACCGGGCTTACATTTCCGGCCTATCAACCCAGTCGTCTAGCTGGGGGCCTTACCCCCACAAAGTGGGGTGGGATACCTCATCTTGAAGCAGGCTTCCCGCTTAGATGCTTTCAGCGGTTATCCCTTCCGAACGTAGCTAACCAGCCGTGCCCTTGGCAGGACAACTGGCACACCAGAGGTTCGTCCGTCCCGGTCCTCTCGTACTAGGGACAGCCCTTCTCAAGTATCCTACGCGCACGGCGGATAGGGACCGAACTGTCTCACGACGTTCTAAACCCAGCTCGCGTACCGCTTTAATGGGCGAACAGCCCAACCCTTGGGACCTGCTACAGCCCCAGGATGCGACGAGCCGACATCGAGGTGCCAAACCATCCCGTCGATATGGACTCTTGGGGAAGATCAGCCTGTTATCCCCGGGGTACCTTTTATCCGTTGAGCGACACCGCTTCCACTCGCAAGTGCCGGATCACTAGTCCCGACTTTCGTCCCTGCTCGACCTGTCAGTCTCACAGTCAAGCTCCCTTGTGTACTTGCACTCAACACCTGATTGCCAACCAGGCTGAGGGAACCTTTGGGCGCCTCCGTTACCTTTTAGGAGGCAACCGCCCCAGTTAAACTACCCACCAGACACTGTCCCTGAACCGGATAACGGTCCGAAGTTAGATACCCAAATCAACCAGAGTGGTATTTCAAGATTGCCTCCACCCATACTGGCGTATGGACTTCACCGGCTCCCACCTATCCTACACAAGCTAATTCGAGTACCAATGTCAAGCTATAGTAAAGGTCCCGGGGTCTTTCCGTCCTGCCGCGCGTAACGAGCATCTTTACTCGTACTGCAATTTCGCCGGGCCTGTGGTTGAGACAGTGGGGAAGTCGTTACGCCATTCGTGCAGGTCGGAACTTACCCGACAAGGAATTTCGCTACCTTAGGATGGTTATAGTTACCACCGCCGTTTACTGGCGCTTAAGTTCTCCGCTTCGCCCCGAAGAGCTAACAGGTCCCCTTAACGTTCCAGCACCGGGCAGGCGTCAGTCCATATACATCGAATTACTTCTTCGCATGGACCTGTGTTTTTAGTAAACAGTCGCTTCCCCCTGCTCTCTGCGGCCATACAACGCTCCACCCGCGCGGGGCTTCACGTCTCCGGCCCCCCTTCTCCCTAAGTTACGGGGGCAATTTGCCGAGTTCCTTAACCACAGTTCGCCCGATCGCCTCGGTATTCTCTACCTGACCACCTGTGTCGGTTTGGGGTACGGGCCGCTAAGAACTCGCTAGAGGCTTTTCTCGGCAGCATAGGATCACTGACTTCACCTGAATCGGCTCGGCATCACGTCTCAGCCTATATGTGTTGCGGATTTGCCTACAACACGGCCTACACGCTTACCCCGGCACAACCACCGGCCGGGCTCAGCTACCTTCCTGCGTCACCCCATCGCTTGACTACTACCCATCAGGTTCCCACGCTCCCTCAACTCAGTCCGAAGACCTCACCAAGTTCGGGTGGTTAGCACAACGAGGTTCATCAGGGACGCTCTTTCGCGGGTACGGGAATATCAACCCGTTGTCCATCGACTACGCCTCTCGGCCTCGCCTTAGGTCCCGACTCACCCAGGGCGGATTAGCCTGGCCCTGGAACCCTTGGTCATCCGGCGGAAGGGTTTCTCACCCTTCTTTCGCTACTCATGCCTGCATTCTCACTCGTGCCGCGTCCACAACTGGGTCACCCCGCTGCTTCACTCGCGGCACGACGCTCCCCTACCCATCCACACACCTGCACAAGGAATCACGTCCAAGCGAGGATAAAATGTGAATGCCACAGCTTCGGCGGTGTGCTTGAGCCCCGCTACATTGTCGGCGCGGAACCACTTGACCAGTGAGCTATTACGCACTCTTTAAAGGGTGGCTGCTTCTAAGCCAACCTCCTGGTTGTCTATGCGACCCCACATCCTTTTCCACTTAGCACACGCTTAGGGGCCTTAGCTGGTGATCTGGGCTGTTTCCCTCTCGACTACGAAGCTTATCCCCCGCAGTCTCACTGCCGCGCTCTCACTTACCGGCATTCGGAGTTTGGCTGATTTCGGTAAGCTTGTGGGCCCCCTAGACCATCCAGTGCTCTACCTCCGGCAAGAAACACGCGACGCTGCACCTAAATGCATTTCGGGGAGAACCAGCTATCACGGAGTTTGATTGGCCTTTCACCCCTAACCACAGGTCATCCCCCAATTTTTCAACATTGGTGGGTTCGGCCCTCCACGCGGTCTTACCCGCGCTTCAGCCTGCCCATGGCTAGATCACTCCGCTTCGGGTCTAGGACACGCGACTGAATCGCCCTATTCAGACTCGCTTTCGCTACGGCTCCCCCACACGGGTTAACCTCGCCACATGCCACTAACTCGCAGGCTCATTCTTCAAAAGGCACGCCGTCACCCCGCAAGGCTCCGACGGATTGTAGGCGAACGGTTTCAGGTACTATTTCACTCCCCTCCCGGGGTACTTTTCACCATTCCCTCACGGTACTTGTCCGCTATCGGTCACCAGGAAGTATTTAGGCTTACCAGGTGGTCCTGGCAGATTCACGGCAGATTTCAGGGGTCCGCCGCTACTCGGGAACACCCACAGAAGGTCAGCAACTTTCACCTACCGGACTCTCACCGTCTACGGTCAGCCATTCCAGACTGTTCGACTAGCCACTGACTTTGTAACTTCTCGAACAAGTGTCAGCTTGTTCAGCAGGGTCCCACAACCCCGACCACGCAACCCCTGACAGGTATCACACGCAGCCGGTTTAGCCTCGATCCGCTTTCGCTCGCCACTACTCACGGAATCACTAAATTGTTTTCTCTTCCTACGGGTACTGAGATGTTTCACTTCCCCGCGTTCCCTCCACACACCCTATGTGTTCAGGTGTGGGTGACACCACATGACTGGTGCCAGGTTTCCCCATTCGGACACCCTGGGATCACAGCTTGGTTGACAGCTCCCCCAGGCCTATCGCGGCCTCCCACGTCCTTCATCGGCTCCTGGTGCCAAGGCATTCACCGTTCGCCCTTGACAACTTGACCACAAAGATGCTCGCGTCCACTGTGCAATTCTCAACAAACGACCAACCCACAACCCGATCCGCCCCACACCAAACCCAACCAACGGTCGGCGGTATGTGGGGCCAGGCCATGCCTGGCAGACTCCCAGCCCCCACCAAGGAGGGCCGGCGCGTCTCTGAAACAACAACCAACGGTTGTTCCTTCAGGACCCAACAGGGTGCTCACATTTC
>NZ_JBITGE010000075.1:0-4977 GCF_044456785.1 Micromonospora sp. NPDC050795
CTCGCCGACTGGATCGCCACCCGCGGCTACGCCACCAGCTGACCCACCCGAGCACACACCGAAGGGCCGGACCCCACAAGGGGCCCGGCCCTTCGGCATGACCAGTCAAAGATCAGTGCTCGTTGCCCGCGCGGACCGGATCGACGTCAGAGGCCACCGCAGCCGACTGACCGTCGGAGGCCACCTCCACGCCGGACGGGCTGTCGGTCGACGTGACGCGGTGGGCGCGGCGGCGCAGCCACCAGGTGCTGCCGAGCCCGGCGAGCACCGCGAGGACCAACCCGGCCCAGGAGATGTCCTTCAGCCAGTGTTCGGCAGCCTTGCCGACCGAGTAGAGCAGGTACGTCGTGCCGAAGGCCCAGACCAACCCACCGGCCGCGTTCGCCACGAGGAAGCGGCGGTACGGCACGTGCAGCGCACCGGCGAGCGGTCCGGCGAGGATCCGCAACAGTGCCACGAACCGACCGAAGAAGACCGCCCAGACGCCGTGCCGCGCGAAGCTCTGTTCGGCACGGGCGAGTTGCGCCGGGCCCAGGTGTTTGGGGAATCGTCTGCCCAGTCGGGCAAGGAGCGGACGACCGCCGCGTCGGCCGACGGCGTACCCGACGGAGTCGCCGACGATGGCACCGAACGCCGCGGCGCTGGCCACCCACTCCGGCTCGACCACTCCGGTGGCGGCCAGCAGGGCGGAGCTGACGAGCACGATCTCTCCGGGCAACGGGACGCCCATGCTCTCGACGCCGATCACTCCGGCGACGATGAGGTAGACCACGCCCGGAGGCAGGGCCGAGAGCCAGTGCTGGACGTCGACCACTCGGCACCCCTTCCGATCCGGGCTCCGACCCTACCCCGGGACCTGGTGAACCGCCGTGCTCGCGGACACCACCCAGCCGCCATTCAGCCTCAACCGCGGGAGTCGAGGGCTGGCATCAGCCGACGAGCGGGGCGACGAACTCCAGCCGGTTGCCGTGCGGGTCGTGAGTATGGAAGCGGCGCATCCCGGGCAGTTCGTCGTCGCCCCAGACGACGTCGTACCCGGCGTCGAGCAGCCGGCCGGCAAGCATGTCGAGGTCGGGGCGGAGCAGAGCAGGGTGTGCCTTGCGGGCGGGGCGGAAGTCGTCTTCGACGCCCAGGTGCAGTTCGGCGTCGTACCCGGTGAACCAGCAACCGCCGCGGGCGGCGAGGGCCGGGGGTTTGGGTTTCTCGACCAGGCCGAGCAGGCCAGCGTAGAAGGCGCGCGATACCTCCTCGGTGCCGCGCGGACAGGCCAGCAGTACGTGGTGGATCATTGCGGTACCTCCCGTCTCGAACCCTGGCACTCGCTTGCGCATCTAGCAAGACGGACGTACGGTTTTGTTGGAAGCGGATTCGGGCGGTAAGTGTCACCTAACCTCGGCGGCACCCCGGCCGGTGCGACAGACTGCTCAGGACTACTCACGGTCGCTGGTGTGAAGGAGTACGACGTGGCGAGCCTCGACACCTTCGGTGCGAAGACCCAGCTACGCGTCGGAGACGCGAGCTACGAGATTTTCAAGATCGACAAGGTGGACGGCCACGCGCGGTTGCCGTACAGCCTGAAGATCCTGCTGGAGAACCTGCTGCGGACCGAGGACGGCGCGAACATCACCGCCGACCACATCCGCCAGCTCGGCGGGTGGGACTCCTCCGCCGCCCCGAGCGTGGAGATCCAGTTCACCCCGGCGCGGGTCCTGATGCAGGACTTCACCGGCGTGCCCTGCGTGGTCGACCTGGCCACCATGCGCGAGGCGGTGCGCGACCTGGGCGGCGATGCCAGCAAGGTCAACCCCCTCGCCCCGGCCGAGCTGGTCATCGACCACTCGGTCATCGCCGACCTGTTCGGCCGCGAGGACGCGTTCGCCCGCAACGTCGAGCTGGAGTACGAGCGCAACAGGGAGCGCTACCAGTTCCTGCGCTGGGGTCAGACCGCGTTCAACGAGTTCAAGGTCGTCCCGCCGGGCACCGGCATCGTGCACCAGGTCAACATCGAGTACCTGGCCCGCACGATCATGGAGCGGGGCGGCCAGGCGTACCCGGACACGGTGGTCGGCACCGACTCGCACACCACGATGGTCAACGGCCTGGGTGTGCTGGGCTGGGGCGTCGGCGGCATCGAGGCCGAGGCCGCGATGCTCGGCCAGCCGGTCAGCATGCTGATCCCCCGGGTGGTGGGTTTCAAGCTCTCCGGTGAGATGCCGGCCGGCACCACCGCCACCGACCTGGTGCTGACCATCACCGAGATGCTGCGTAAGCACGGTGTGGTCGGCAAGTTCGTCGAGTTCTACGGCCCCGGCGTGAGCGCGGTGCCGCTGGCCAACCGGGCCACCATCGGCAACATGTCCCCGGAGTACGGCTCCACCGTGGCGATCTTCCCGATCGACGCGGAGACGATCCGCTACCTGGAGCTGACCGGCCGGGACGCCGCGCAGGTCGCGCTCGTCGAGGCGTACGCCAAGGAGCAGGGTCTCTGGCACGACCCGGACGCCGAGCCGGAGTACTCCGAGCGCCTGGAGCTGGATCTCGGCACCATCGAGCCGTCGCTCGCCGGCCCGAAGCGCCCGCAGGACCGGGTGCCGCTGGGCAGCGCCAAGACGCTGTTCCGCTCCGCGTTGACCGACTACGTTGCCGACGACTCCGTTGGTGAGCGCGACCTCAAGCCGGGTGTCCCCCGCGAGGAGCTGCCGCGCGGCGCCAACGGCCCAGCCGACGAGGCCAGCGCCGAGTCCTTCCCGGCCAGCGACCCGCCGGCCAACGAGTTCAGCGACCCGGCCGACGAGCCGCGTGACCTGGAGACCGCGGCGGTTGGCGCGGGCGGCCGGGCCAGCAACCCGATCCGGGTCACCGGCACCGACGGCGTCGAGTACGAGCTGGACCACGGCGCAGTGGTGATCGCCGCGATCACCTCCTGCACCAACACGTCCAACCCGCAGGTGATGATCGGTGCCGCACTGCTGGCCCGCAACGCGGTGGAGAAGGGCCTGTCCCGCAAGCCGTGGGTGAAGACCACCCTGGCGCCCGGGTCGAAGGTCGTCATGGACTACTACGAGCGCGCCGGCCTCACCCCGTACCTGGACAAGCTCGGCTTCAACCTGGTCGGCTACGGCTGCACCACGTGCATCGGCAACTCGGGCCCACTGCCCGAGGAGGTGTCCGCCGCGGTCAACGAGCACGACCTGTCGGTCGTCTCGGTGCTCTCGGGCAACCGGAACTTCGAGGGCCGGATCAACCCGGACGTCAAGATGAACTACCTGGCGTCGCCGCCGCTGGTGGTCGCCTACGCCCTGGCCGGCACCATGGACATCGACCTGGCCAACGAGCCGATCGGTGAGGACTCCGAGGGCAACCCGGTCTACCTGCGCGAGATCTGGCCGAACAGCGCCGAGATCCAGGACGTCATCGCCCAGGCGATCGGCGCCACCGGTTTCAGCGCCGCGTACGCCGACGTCTTCGCCGGCGACGAGCGGTGGCAGTCGCTGCCGACCCCGACCGGCGACACCTTCGCCTGGGCGAACGACTCCACCTACGTGCGGAAGCCCCCGTACTTCGAGGGCATGCAGCAGGAGCCGAGCCCGGTCGTCGACATCTCCGCCGCCCGGGTGCTGGCCAAGCTGGGTGACTCGGTGACCACCGACCACATCTCGCCGGCCGGCGCGATCAAGGCGGACTCCCCGGCCGGCACGTACCTGGCCGAGCACGGTGTGCCCCGCCACGAGTTCAACTCGTACGGCTCCCGCCGGGGCAACCACGAGGTGATGATCCGGGGCACCTTCGCCAACATCCGGCTGCGCAACCAGCTGGTGCCCGGGGTGGAGGGCGGCTTCACCGTCAACCACCTCACCGGCGAGCAGACCTCGATCTACGACGCCTCGATGGCCTACCAGGAGGCCGGCATCCCGCTGGTCATCCTGGCCGGCAAGGAGTACGGCTCGGGCTCGTCGCGGGACTGGGCGGCCAAGGGCACGATGCTGCTGGGCGTCCGGGCGGTCATCGCCGAGTCGTACGAGCGGATCCACCGCTCCAACCTGATCGGGATGGGCGTACTGCCGCTCCAGTTCCCGGTCGACGTCACCGCCGAGTCGCTCGGCCTGACCGGCACCGAGACGTTCACCATCACCGGGGTGACCGCCCTGAACGACGGTGACACCCCGCGCACCGTGCAGGTCAGCACCGACACCGGCGTGGAGTTCGACGCCGTGGTGCGGATCGACACCCCCGGTGAGGCGGACTACTACCGGCACGGCGGCATCCTGCAGTACGTGCTGCGCCGCATGATCGCCAACTGACGTACCGACGTCACCAGGCTCCTTCCCGCCCTCGGCGGGAGGGAGCCTGCGTCGTTTCCGGGTCGCTCCCCCTTGTCGGGCCGACGGTGGGAACGCATCCGCGACGGCGCCCTGTCGCGGGCGCAGTCCCTCAATCTCATCAGGGAAGCGGCAGCATCATGGACCTGACCGGCGCTCGGTGGCGCAAGAGCAGCAAGAGTGGCAACAACGGCGGCGACTGCGTCGAGGTGGCCGACAACCTCGCGGGCGTCATCGGCGTACGCGACTCGAAAGACCCGGCCGGTCCGACGCTCGCCTTCGACAGGGCGGCGTGGACCAGGTTCGTGTCAAGGGCCAAGCGCTGCTGACCCTCCCCGCGGTCGTGTGTCGAGCGATAGATCGCGCCGATCTTGCAGTTTCGGTCGTCGACATGAGCGGTTCTGTCCCTTGTGTCGGGACAGAAAGTGCAAGATCGCGGAGCGGGGACAGACCGTGTCCGTCGATCATGGAGTTATGGTGCCTGGTTTGGCGGTTCACGGGGGCTTTGTCGCCCACCACAACTCCATGATCGGCGAGGCGGTGCCGGTCCAGATGACCGACGTACCGCTCCTAGACGAGTAAGTCCGAAGTTGGTTCAGTGGTCGTAGGCGATCAGGGATCTCGTCACGGGCTGGCCGGTGGTCCGGTTGTGCCAGAT
>NZ_JBITGE010000076.1:0-4841 GCF_044456785.1 Micromonospora sp. NPDC050795
TCCGGCATCGCCAACCTCCACAACATCATCCTCACCGGCTGACCACCGAGCCGGCCCCGGACAACGCCCTCACCCAGTTACGAGACGCCCCTTAGTCACGGGCCTACTACGTCGTATGTCAGCGGTGGGGTGCCGCTGATGTGCCTGGTGTCGTGGTGTGCGGTGGGGTTGTGCGCGAAGGGGAGGCTGAGCGGGGACGGGTGGGGGTGGGGAAATAGTCGCGGTCCTCGCGGTTGCCGGTTCTCGGCTGTGCTGAGGCAGTAACGGTCGACAGCCGCGCCGCGGCGGTGATGCCCGCCGATGTCACGGTTGGGGTGGTGAGGCGCCAAGGGGCACCGGGGCCGGGGCCGGGGCCGGGCCCGGTCAGGGCGGTGGAACCGGTCAGGGCGGTGGCGGTGTTCCCTGCGTGGACGGGCCGGGCAGGGACGGCTGCTGCGGGTTGCAGCCGCCATTTGTTGTCGGGGAGCGCGGTCGGGTTGTGGTGCAGGCCGTGCGCGGCCAACGCGGAAACCAATACCGGATCCGGCGCCGCCACCCGCCCCCCGTTGGCCGAGGTGTTCCGCAGTGTGTGCACCAGTTGGCCGATGGGAACAGGGACGGTATGACCGGGCAGCGTCACTGTGGTGTTGCCCGTGATGGGGGTGCCTACCGGCAGGCGGTTCAACGCCTGGGCATAGACCTGATCGGGCCAGCTGATTCTGTCGCCGCTGGGTAGCAGCCGCCATTTGTTGTCGGGGAGCGCGGTCGGGTTGTGGTGCAGGCCGTGCGCGGCCAACGCGGCGACCAATACCGGATCCGGCACCGCCACCCGCCCCCCGCCAGCCGAGACGTCCCGCAGTGAGTTCACCAGATGGCCGATGGGAACAGGGACGAGATGACCGGGCAGCATCACTGTGATATTGCCCGTGATGCGGGTGCCTACCGGCAGACTGTTCAACGCCTGGGCATAGTCCTGATCGGGCCAGCTGATTTTGGCGCCGCTGGGTAGCAGCCGCCATTTGCCGTCGGGGAGCGTGGTCGGGTTGTGGTGCAGGCCGTGCGCGGCCAACGCGGAAACCAACGCCGGATCCGGCGCCGCCACCCGCCCCCCGTTGGCCGCGATGCTCCGCAGTCTGCCCACCAGTTGGCCGATGGGAACAGGGACGGTACGACCGGGCAGCATCACTGTGGTGTTCTGCGTGATGCGGGTGCCTACCGGCAGGCGGTTCAACGCCTGGGCATAGTCCTGATCGGGCCAGCTGATTTTGGCGCCGCTGGGTAGCAGCCGCCATTTGCCGTCGGGGAGCGCGGTCGGGTTGTGGTGCAGGCCGTGCGCGGCCAACGCGGAAACCAACGCCGGATCCGGCACCGCCGCCCGCCCCCCGCCGGCCCCGATGCTCCGCAGTCTGTTCACCAGTGGGCCGATGGGAACAGGGACGAGATGACCGGGCAGCATCACTGTGGTGTTGCCCGTGATGCGGGTGCCTACCGGCAGGCTGTTCAACGCCTGCGCATAGACCTGATCGGAATTCCTAGGTGCCATACGGATCTCCTCACCCTTTCGGTACTGGCCTCTCAACGAGCGAAGACAGTCACGCGTTCAAGAGTTCCCCGGGCTTCGCCCCTGATCTTGCAGGGCCGGTCGGGCCGGGCGGAGCGTATGCGGTGGAGCTGGCCGAGCAGCAGCGTCTGAAGGCCGACGATCACGCGAGGAAGATGGCAGCCCAGGCCCGACTGGAGGCATCACGAGCTGGTCAGCCGGTGCGCGGCCGGATCCCGGATGGGTCATTGCGGCTTGCTGAGGCGAGGGCGCATCTGGACCGCGAGCTACGCGATCATCAAGCGAAGCTCGAACGCAGGGCCGCGTTGATCGCTGGGGGGGAAGAAGCCGATGGCTGCCCCGCCTGTCCCGACCGAAGAACACTCCCGGATCGTGAGAGCCCGCCGGGTCGTCGCCGCAGCCGAAGCCCAGCGGCCACAGCGGCTGGCAGTCCCCAGGCTCCCGCAAAATCTTTGCCGAAGACCGTTGCGAACATCATCGATCCAGACTCGCGGGTGATGCCTACCCGTCGCGGGTTCCTCCAGGGTTACAACGCGCAGGTCGCGGTCACCAGCGACCACGTCATCGCTGCTACCGATCTGAACCGCAACCCCAACGACATGGGATCATTCGTGCCGACGAAGACCGCCGCGGCCACCGCTGCCGCTGCCCTGCATCAGGCAACCGCGTTGCCCGATCATCAGATCGGAGTCGTGCTGGCCGACGCCGGCTACTGCAGCAACAGCAACCTGAACGCGCCCGGACCAGACCGGCTCATCGCCTTGAACAAGAGCCGCGAGCAGGCCACAGCGGCGCTGCGTTCACCTACCGATGATCCGCCACCTGCTGGCGCAACCACAAGAGAGGCGATGGCAGGGCATCCACCGCGAGGCCCCGCTTACGGCCCGGCACCTTCTTCGCGGCACCCTCGCCGGTCGTTGCGGCCGGGACGTGGTTGGCCGCTCTAATCTACTGAGTGTCCAGCACCACCGCGGTCGGATCCTCCCGGCGGCCGGCCTTCTCCCCTCGCCTGACACCGCAGCAGATCATGAATCACATGGTCAGCGCCCGTCATCACGCCGCCGGGCGAAGTAGCAATACGTCGCGGACTTCGGCGGCAGATCGTGCGGCAGGTACGCCCACTGACAACCCATCCGGTTCTGGTAGAAGATCGAATTCACGATCTCGCGCAGCTTGTAGCGACCCTGATGCCCCGACACCAACGGATGCCGGTCTTTTCACACCTGCGGGAGGCCCGACCACCGCCCACTGCTCATCGGTCAGGTCACTCGGATACGCCACACGCTCACCCATGATCAGCCCGGCACGGCCGGACCCTACCGGTTACGACCATGGCTCAGATTCACATGCCGGCTCAAACACACAATGGACGAAAGCTACCAAGCCGCCCTCTGAGGCGCCCCGGCATCCGGCCCACCTGGCCCAACCCGGTTGCGGGCGAAGCCGGACCGGGTTGGGATAAACGGATGACCATCCGCCGCGTACTCGCCGACGAACGCCTCTCGACCAGCTTTCCCCTCCAGGCGTACGCGTTCGAGTCCTCGCCGATCACCGACTCCCGGGCGGGGGAGTTCCGCGCGTACCTGCCCTACAACGACGGCAACCGGACGCTGGTCGTCGAGAAGGACGGCGTGACCCTCGCCACCGCGTCGGCGATCCCGATGCGGCAGAACCTGCGCGGGCGGGTGCAGACGATGGCCGGCGTCGCAGGGGTGGCCACCCACCCCCTGGCCCGCCGGCAGGGGCACATTCGCGCGCTGCTGCGGCAGTTGCTCGACGAGATGCGCGACGAGGGTCACCCGCTGAGCGCGCTGTGGCCGTTCCGGCCGTCGTTCTACGAGCGTTTCGGCTATGTCGGGTTGCCCAAGGCGCGTACCGCCTCGTTTGCCGTCGCGGACCTGGCCTCCCTGCTCCGGGCCGACCTGCCCGGCGAGGTGGTCTGGGAACGCATCGGCACCGGCTACCCGACGTGGCGCGAGTTCACCGAACGCTGCCTACGGGACCGGCACGGCTTCGCGCTTTTCCCCGAGTACCGCGCCGTCGCCCTGCGGGACCGCGACGAGCACTGGCTGCTGACCGCCCGTGCCGGCGGGACCGTGACCGGCGCGGTGACCTACCGGATTGATGAGCACGGCGGCACGCTGACCGCCGAGGACCTGCTGACCACCGACCCGTACGCGCGGATGTCGCTGTTGCAGTTCCTGGCCCGGCACGTCGACCAGGTGACGACAGCCCGGGTGCGGATTCCAGTCGACGAGCTGCCCGAGCTGTGGCTCACCGACCTCGACGTGCACGTGGAAGCCCGCATGACACGACCCGACTCCTCCCCGCCCATGGCCCGGCTGCTCTCGGTGGACGCGCTGGCCGGGCTGCCGGTCGGTGCCGGCCGGGTGCGCGTGAAGCTGACCGGGGACCGCTGGTTGGCCGGCTCGCACCTGCTGGACGGCACGACGGGGACGTTGCAGGTGGTGACCGGCCCGGCCGCCACCGCCGTGGCACCACCGGTCGCCACGCTGACGTCGGCTGGGCTTTCCGCGCTGGCGTACGGGGTGCTCGATCCGGTCGAGGTGTCCCTACGCGGGCTGGGCGACGTTCCGGTGGACGCGGCGACGGAGCTGCGCCGGCTCTTCCCGCGCCAATTGCCGTACCTGTTCGCCGACTTCTGAGCGCGACGCCTGCCGCCTGCCCTGCGCCTGCGCCTGCGCCTGCGCTACAGAGGTTGAAAGTTTGACGTCTGTCGGCGTGGCGGCGTGACCTGGTTCGATGGGTTCGGTAGGCCGGGGTGATGAGGTATCCGGCTGGTGGTGGGATGAGCACGGCGGCCAGGGCCCGGCGCGAAGCGGTCCGGGGACAAGCCGCTGGCATGTTCGAGGAGTCCAGGTCGACCGCGCAGATCGCGTCTGAGTTGCGGGTTTCGGAGAAGTCTGTGCGGGAGTGGCGGCGTCGATGGGCGGCTGGTGGGCCGGCGGCTCTGGCGTCAGCGGGGCCTGGTGGCCCGGTGGCTCAGGGCTGGGCTGACGCCCGGCGGACGCTGGCTCGGGTCGCTGAGGTGATCGAGCGCCGCTTCGGCGTCGGCTACACGCTGCGGGGGGTGTCCTATCTGCTGCACCGGATGGGCTACAGCCTGCAGGTTCCCGCCCGGCGTGCCGTCGAGCGCGACCCTGAGGCGATCGAGGGCTGGCAACGCAGGCGGTGGCTGCCGGTGGCTAGTGCCGTGACCACGAACGTTCACGGTGTTGGATGACACGCCGTCCGGCCTGTCGGCCGGGCGGCGTCGGGGCGGTCAGGCTGTAGCGGTGGC
>NZ_JBITGE010000077.1:0-4376 GCF_044456785.1 Micromonospora sp. NPDC050795
GCACAAACGCCACGGCGTGAACGTGCAGGTCATCGCCGACGCCGCCGGCCGGCTCGTGTGGGCATCACCGGCACTGCCCGGTTCGGCACACGACCAGCCAGTCAATGTCCCCGGCCGCGTCCGCGTCGGCCTGGACCCCGGCCAGCATCCGCTCGAACGTGCCATCAAGGGCCCACCTGCGAAAACGTGTATAGATCGACTGCCACGACCCTTAGCGGACGGGCACATCACGCCACGCCGCCCCGGCTCGGATCCTCCACACGATCCCGTTGAGGACCCGCCGGTCATCGACCCGAGGCCGACCACCGGTCACCACCGACGGCAGATACCGCGACAGCGCATCCCACTCGACGTCAGACAACTCGTAGCGACGACCCACGCCCTACATCATCCGACATCAAGATCCTTTGAAGACACTGCCTAGCGGCGGCGCGGGGCGCCTGGATCTGTTTCCAGGACGAGGCAGGTCAGACCCTGCGACCGCCGAAGAGCAAGACCTGGGCACGTCGGGGCCGTACCCCAGTGGTCACCGTGTCGGGCAAGGGCTCCGGTTGTCGGGTCAGCAGATCGCGGCGGTGATTGGTCGGGATCCGAGTGTGGTGTCGCGGGAGATTTGTCGGGGTGGTGGGCGCGGTTCTATCGGGCGTGGCGTTTCCGCAGGCCCGATCGTCAACATCAGGTCGTCGAACAACACCCGCCACCGCTGGGCATTTACCCTGTATCCGCCAGCCACCGCTGCGTCATGGTTGGTCCACACAACCATTCATGATCAACGGTGGCTGCCCTCGTACCCCCACCGCACCGAACCGCGGCTCAGCCGAGGTCAACATCCCCGGCTGGAGTATTAGGCCAAGACTCCCACCTGAACCGACCAACGGCTGCTGGGCACCATTCCGATCAGCAGCGGCACGCAGCGGCCGCCGGTCACCGCGACGAGCTCATGAACCCCAGCCATGCCGCCCTCCGGTAGGCCAGCCGCGATGACGACGGACGGGCCTGACAGCTCGTCGCCCGGATCCGGATACGCGGTAACGCTGCGGCAGCCGTCAAAGGCCGCGCTGCCGAGCGCATCGCCGACGACCGCGACGCCGATCCCGTCCGAGAGCAGCTGCCGGGCAAACGCCGCAGCCAGCGACCGACAGTCGTCCAGAGCGCCGACCAGGGTTACCACGTCCGGGGTGCGGCCGAGATCGACGTGCAGCCGCCAGGACCCCTGCCGACCCAGCACCAGCGGGACTCCTGCGGCCGGCGGCGGCTCGGCCTCGGCGAGCCAGGCGTATGCGGTGGTCGCCGGACCGGTGGCGACACCGGCCAGACGTACCCGGATCGGGCCAGTTTCGGCGGCCAGGTCGACCTGCACATAGGGCACTTCACCGTCGCCCGGCAATGTCGGCCGCCCGTGGCGCACCGGAGCGGCGTGTCGTATCGCGACGGTCGACCCGTTCACCGGCAGAGCCGGTACAGGTCTCGGCGAGGCGGACACCGACTCGCAGTCAGCCGCCGACGGGTGCTGACCGGACCCTGGCGCGGGCGGCGCGGACACCGGCCCGTCCGCCGGTTCAACAGCAGCCGTCGTCGGCGGCCACTCGGGCCCTGGATCCGTCGCCGCCAGAGACCCCTGCGGCGGAGACGCGGTGGTGCGGGAACCGGAGTTTGCCGCCGACGGACCTGCCGCCAGTACCTCCAGTTCGGCCGGGGTCGGCGTGTGGTGCCGATCCGGTGGCCACGGCCCCGCGTCCAAGGGCGCGGGGCGGATCCGGGAGGTGCGCCGATGCCACCCGACCAGGGCGAGTACCGCGAGCGCGATAGCGAGCACGGCGGCGGCACCCCGGAAGAGGTACGTCTGGTAGCCGCTGGACCCGGAGGTGCCAGCGGGCCTGCCGGTAACCCCCGGTACCGCCGTCGCCTCTTCCGTTGTGCGGGCCGGTGACGGTACCGCTCTGCTCGTTTGCGAGGGAGAGGACGACCGCGCAGGGGAGGACGACGATGGTTGCGGCCCGGCCGGGGGAAGGGCACCGTTGCGCACCCCTGGGCCCGACGCGTCGGCCGGAAGCATGAGGACCCAGCCCGGCCCCAACTCGACACCGTCAGTGAGGGTCGCACCGTCCGGCTGTTTCCGTCCCTTGTTGAGCTGGATGATCTCGCGAAACCGGTTACCGCTTCCCAAGGTGCGCAAGGCTATGTCGTACAGGTACTCTCGACGCCCGTCACCGGGTGCTCCGACGACGTAGTACTTGCCGGTCTCGCCCGGCGCCCCGGCGGCCGGAGCCGCCGGGGCGAGCGGCACGAACAGTGCTACCGACAGCAGGACAGCCGCTGGCCACCGCGCCCGCTCCGCACGACCTGACTCCATCGGTTTCCTTCCGTCTCACTGTTCCACGGAGCCCGGTGGTCGACGACTCACGTGTGTCTCAGGCGGGGACGAGGTGCCAGGACTGGTTTCCCTGACCGGGGTTGCACGTCCAGATCTGCAACGGGGCGCCATTCGACCGGTTCGCGTCGCGTACGTCGAGGCACTTGCCGGAGTGCGGGTTCCGCAGCAGCGTCCCCGACATCTCCCATACCTGCGCCGGTCCCCCGTTGCACCACGCGAGCTGCACTTTGGCTCCGTTCTCGCGCGCGGCCCAGGCCACGTCAAGGCACTTGCCGAGCACCCGCAGCGAGCCGCCGGGGCCCTGGGCGAAGCTCTGCGCGTCCGACTTGTTGCACTGCCACAGCTGCATCTGCACGCCATCGGCCGAGATGCCGTGCGGAACTCCCAGGCATTTGTTCGCCAGCCCTCGCACCAGGAAGCTGGAGTTGTCCCTGCCGGGAGTGCCGGCCGGGATCGTGCCGCTCGGCTTCGGCACTTCCCTGCTGGGGCCTTGGTCCCGCCTGCCGTCACTCCGGAACGTGACCACCAGCTCCTCGCATCGGGGGCAGTTGTACATGGTCAGGTTGCCGGGGATCCGGTCGTGGGTGGACCACAGGTACGCGCGCGGGGCGAAGGCGCCGAGCGCGCGGGTGTAGACAGTCTCCGCGTCCCGATTGGGATTCAGACAGTTGATCCGGTCGCCACGAACCGTGTCTACTTCGGCGTGGGCATCCGGGCAGGCGGCGAGTAACTGCCCCCCGGAGCAGCTCCAACGAACACAGGTGCCGGCAGCATCCGGGCGGTCGGCTCCCGGTGTGTCGATGGTGATCGCCAGTGACAATGCGTTGACGTAGCTGACGTCGTACCAGGGGGCGTTCGCGTCGTTCAGGTCGAAGTTGAACTCGGCAAGGCTGGCCGGCTGTTCGCCGAATTCACAGCGATCCTCGAACCTGCCGCAGTCGGCAACCTGGCACCGAAAGTCGACCCCGGAGGTGCCCGAACAGCGTTGACGGGCGAAGAACGTGCCACGCCAGTGAACGACCCGGTTCTCCTTGTCGTAGGTGTAAGGGATCTCGACCGTTTGCTCAATGCCCGGAAGCAGTTTCGGTAGTTCCAAGACGGGTCCCGAGCCATCGTCCGTGCTCGCCCTTGAACCGATCCACAGCGTCTCCCCCGTCCGGTTGACGAGCTTGACCCTATGTCTGACAACCGCGTCCGCGGTCGTCGATATACCCACGATCAACCCCAGCGCGAGCAGTACGGTGCCGACGAAGGCCACCGCCCTGCCGCGGCGCTGGAGCAACCGGCTACTTACCGTCATCTCACCCTCCCATGGCAATGGAGACGAACGGTCCTGATGCCCCGGCAAACGGAAGCCTCAAGGAACACTCCCTCATAACGGAGCGGGAGCGGTACGGGTTCACCGCCTCTGTCGATCGTTCTCCTTCAGGTGGGGGACGGCGGTGACTGGTCCACGCAGAGCACCGTTTTCGTGGACACGGGAAGGCCCGGCAGTCGCCCCAGCAGGTGTGGCGTGCCGGGGCGGCGCTGGGCGGTGGGTCACGCTGACGCCCGTCTGCTCTCTGACCTGGCCGACATGACCGGGCTGACCAACGCGTTCAGTGAGGCCTTGGCAGGGCTGCGGCAGCGGCAGCGGCAGGCACGACCGGGCCGGATCGCGGTGGGTCTGGCGGTGCTGCGGGATCAGCCCGGCTTGTTCGGGCCGGTCGCCTCTGATCGACCGCGTGGCGGTTGTCGCGGCTGGACGAGCCGATGCTGGCTCAACCGCGTCTCGCGGGCTCGAGCCCGCGAGGTCGGCTGGGCCCAACATGCCGAGGCCCGCTGTGACCTGCCGCAGCCGGTGGTGGCCTGCCGGCGTGACGTCCGGCTACCACCCGCTACTGTGCTTCCTGGACAAAACCGGCGCACCTCTAGACGAGTAAGTCCGAAGTTGGTTCAGTGGTCGTAGGCGATCAGGGATCTCGTCACGGGCTGGCCGGTGGTCCGGTTGTGCCAGATCGCG
>NZ_JBITGE010000078.1:0-4302 GCF_044456785.1 Micromonospora sp. NPDC050795
CTCGGCCGTTCGGGGGGTGTAACCGAGGCGGCCTGCCGGGTGTTCCCGGCGGCGGCCCGGCCATTGTGGTGCTCGGCCGTTCGGGGATGTAACCGAGGCGGCCTGCCGTGTGTTCCCGGTGGCTGCCGTTCCGGCCGATCGGTGTCGCAACCGTGGCGGCCTGCCGGGTGTTCCCGGGGCCGGCGCCCTACGACTCGACGGGCGCGGTGGTCTGCCATGTATAACGACCCCGGCCGGCCGCCGATTCCGCCGCCGGGGTGGCCCCGACCACCCGACACGCGAGGCCGAACCCGACAAACCGCCCACCTCGCCGGCCAAGCGAACGCTGGCCACCACCTGCGAGCCTGCCAGCGCCCCGACATGCCGGCCAGGCCAACATGATCCACTCGGGTTCCTGGAAGTCGCGGTGTCCCGCTGCCCGGGATGCCCCGGCATCATGAAACCTGAGTGGATCATGTTCGCGTGCACGGTTTGGTGTCCCGAGATCGGCCTGGTCGGGTCACGGTGTAGTGCGGTCGGGCCTGGTCGGGGTCGCAGTGCGAACCCGGCGCAAGATCGTGCTTGATCCACGAAACAGGGCCTTCCTCGTGCCACGAGACCACTGCATCAAGGATCGAGCACGATCTCGCGGACTTTGGGCAGGGCACCGGAAAGCTCGCCCTGAACGCCGTCGCGTGAGGAGGGCGGCTGTTCGTCAACGCCGGGCCAGCGTCGATCAAGGAGTTGTGGTGGGTGACAAAATGCTCCGTAGTGGCCGAACCGGGCACCACAACTCCATGATCGACGCTGGCAGGGCAGGGGGTGGCACGCGCGGGCGGGCGGCGCGGGCGGGGTGGTTCCGACGTGCGGGTGGGGCAGCCCGAACGTGTCGGACTGCCCCACCCGGGAGCGCGAAGATGAAATCAGAACCCGAGGACGCTCCGCCCGCCGACAACCGGCAGTCGCAGTTCGCTGTCGTTCGGGGCGACCCGCAGTTCGGTGCCGCCCAACGGCAGGAGGGTGTACTCCTGGTCGCTGGAGAAGACGACCACGCCGATCCGGTGTCCCGCCGGGAAGATGTAGTCCTTCGGCTCCATGGTCCACCGGTAGTCGTACAGCTTGCCCTGGCGCACCGGCGACGTTCGAGCGACGCTCTTGCGGTTCTGCGGGTCCATCCAACCTCGCGTCACCACGGTCGGGGCTGCGGTCGACCCGGCCGGGCCGTAGTCGACCAGGTACGCGGTGAGGTTCGCGTCCGGCTTGTTGTCGATCGCCATCCGCAGTCGCATCTCCGGACGCCCGGAGATGCGCACGCTCTGCGTCAGCTCGGGGGAGCGGTAGGCGAGTCGGTTGGCGCTCGCGGTGTCCGGGTTGGACACCAGGGTGTCCGGGTGGATGGTCCGGCCCTCGTCGACGAAGCTCTGCTGCACAGGGGTCTTCGGCGGCTTGCCGGTGGTGAGCGTGCCGGGTGCGGTGGTGTCGGTCGCGGCGAAGCGCAGCCCGACCTCCCGCGCCGACGGGTCGGGCCAGTTGGCGTACGTGGTGTAGGCGCGGTCCTCGCGCTGGAGCACCGCCGTCGGCTCGTCCATGATGCCGTTGCGCACGTTCCACAGCCAGAAGTCGAACCAGCGGTTCTCGGTCTGCTTGTACGTCCACGTCTGCCCACCGGGCAGGGTCACCGACGCGCTGCTGCCCGGACCACCGTGGCCGCCCTGGTGCAGCCAGATCTTGCGGGGGACGTCGCGCTTGGCGAGCTGGTCCCACCAGCCGGCGAAGTGCTCGGTCTTCACGTTCCAGTCGTTGAGGCCGTGCACGACGAAGACGCTGGCCTTGACGTCGCGGGCGTCGAGGTAGTCGCGATCCTGCCAGAACTTCGAGTAGTCGCCGGTGATCCGGTCCTGCTTGGCGGTGATGTCCGCGAGCTCGT
The DNA here is from genome assembly GCF_044456785.1 of Micromonospora sp. NPDC050795. Taxonomy (NCBI): domain Bacteria; kingdom Bacillati; phylum Actinomycetota; class Actinomycetes; order Micromonosporales; family Micromonosporaceae; genus Micromonospora; species Micromonospora sp. NPDC050795. The sequence continues at coordinate 1,907 of NZ_JBITGE010000078.1, forward strand.
CGGCGCAGGGCCCCTCGGCGCGCGCCTGCCCGGCGGTGTACTGGGCCAGGATGTCGAGGTCCTCGCCCTGGAACGTCCCGGGCGCGACCACCAGGCCGTTGGCCCGGTAGTAGTCGTACCAGCTGCTGATCGCGGAGACCGGCACGATGGTCTTGAGCCCCTTGACGCCGGTGGTGGCCACCTGGTTGGGCAGTGTCCCGTTGTAGGAGACACCGGTCATGCCGACCGCGCCGGTGGTCCAGCCGGCGGTGACCGGGGCGCCGTTGGCGTCGTACCCCTTGGCCCGGCCGTTGAGCCAGTCGATGACCGCCTTGGTGCCGAGCGTCTCGGCCTGGTCCCCGCTGGTCGGGCAGCCGTCGGAGTCGCCGGTGCCGACGCTCTGGCCGAGCACCACCGCGTACCCGCGGGGTACGTAGTAGTCGTCCAGCGAGCCGGGCAGGTTGGCCTTCGCCTGGGCCCGTTGCGTGCCGGCGTCGAGGGCGCGACGCCCGTTGCGGTCGGTCAGGCCGTTCTGCGGCAGGTCGTCGACCAGCACGCTCGGGTACGGCACGTCACCCCAGGTGCCCTTGCGGTACGGGCTGTGCTCGAAGATGACAGGCACCTTGAAGCCCTGCGTGGCGGTCTCCCGGGGCCGGGAGATGTCGATCGCCACCCGGTCGGGCTGACCGTCGTGGTCGGTGTCCACCGGGGTCTGGACGAACACCCGCTCCTCGATCGCGTCGGCGAGCGAGAACACCGGTTGGGTTATGCCGTCGCTGACCACGATGCCGGTGGGCGTGGTGGGCGTGGGCGGAGCCGCGGCCGCGGGTGGGGCTGCGCTGAGGACCAGAGCACCGGATACGCCGAGGCTCAGGAGGACCAGATGACGGGGTCGACGCATGCGCGTCTCCCTTCGGTTGGGCTGGTTGCCGGGGGTCGGCAGGGGCCAATCTCGAAGATCCATTCGTGGTCATGCTAGGTCCGCCGCGGCGTTCCGTCGATCCCGTCGGCTGTCCACCGTGGTCGGTCAGGGAGTCGGTGGCGTCACCGCGATGATCAGGTGGGCGCGCTGGTCGCTGGCGTTGCGGTAGAGGTGCGCGAGGCGCGAGTCGAAGGTGACCGACTCGCCGGCGGTGAGGGTGTACGACTCACCGCCGATCTCGGCGACGACAGCGCCGCTGATGACGATCGCGCATTCGGTCGACGGGTGCGCCCACGGTTCGGCGGAGCTGGCGTCGCCGGGTGCGAGGTGGGCCTGGAGCACTTCCAGGTCGCCGCGGCCGGGGGTGAGTCGTTCGTAGGTGATCTGGCCGGGTGGCGCGGCCAGCCTGGTCCGGGCGCCGACGCGGCTGACGTGCACCGGTGGCGCCTCGGGCTCGGAGAACAGCTCGGCGATCGAGGTGTCGAAGACCTGGGCGAGTTTGCGCAGGGTGGAGAGGCTGGGGTCGGTGGCGCCGTTCTCGATCTGGCTGAGCAGGGCGGGGGACACGTCGGCGGCTGTGGCGAGCTGACGCAGCGTGAGGGAGTGCTGCTGACGCAGGTCGCGGAGTCGGTCACCGAGCATGTGTCCTCGTTCCAAAAACAGTGTGGCTGAATCTTGATTGACCAAACTATACGGGCCTGTTTAGGATCGCTAAACATCAGCCGGCAATGTTCGACTCAAGTGAACAAGCCGCACCGAGGCGCGAACCGGACGCCTGCAGCCCGGTTTACATCCAACCCCGAGACGACGCCCCCGAGAAACCCGCGACGCCGTCATCCCATCAGCCCGGCCGATGGGTGGTGTCGCCCGCCGGACGTCGACGCCCCGCGGATCCCGCACGGCGGGCCGCGCGATACGAAGGTAGGAACAGCATGTCGGTGTCTCCCCGCCGGCTCCTCGCCGGAGCGTCCGCTCTGGCGACGCTGGCCGTCCTCGCCGTCAGCGCCTGTAGCGCCGGCGGCAGTGGTGGAAACGCGAACGGCACGGCCAAGACCCTCACCGTGAACACCTCGTTCGTGCTCAAGACCCTCGACCCCGGCCGGGTCTACGAGGCAACCGGTCTGACCGCCGTACACGCCCTCTACGACACCCTGCTCACCTTCAAGGGTTCGGATGTGAGTAAGCCGGTGCCCGCGCTGGCCGAGTCGTACCAGGCGTCGCCGGATGCCACAACGTTCACCTTCAAGCTGCGCCAGGGCGTGACGTTCGCCGACGGCAGCCCGCTCACCGCCGACGACGTCGTCTTCTCGCTGAACCGCCTGAAGAACATCAAGGCCAGCCCCGCGGTCACCGTCAGCGGACTGACAGTGACCAAGACCGACGACAGCACGGTCGTTGTCGCCTAGACGAGTAAGTCCTAACGACCCCGGGGTGTGGGCATAGACGAAGGGTGTTGAAGATCTGTTTGTGACGACAGACCTCAACACCCTTCTGA
>NZ_JBITGE010000079.1:0-2833 GCF_044456785.1 Micromonospora sp. NPDC050795
GCATGGATCAATCCACCCACAGAAAACGACGGTGACCAGCAGATTCACTCAAAAACCTCTGATCAAACCCGCCTCAAAAATCTTGACACGTTCCGGTTTCGCAGCAACCGGCATCAACGGCTGCGCAACCACCCACAAGTCCTCCGGTGCCCAGGTCTGGATCATGTCCCCGAGAACATTCGCCACGAATAGAAGATCATGCCCGAGGCCACAACCTCACCAACTGAGACACCTCCTGTAGCGGATCAAGCTGCTGGAGCAGGAGAACGAGGTCCTGCGCCGGGCTGCGGCGTCCCTGTCGCAGGCGAACCTGCCGGGAGAGGCTCTACCCGCTCGTGAGCGAGCTGGCGGCCGACGGGATCCCCGTCGCGGTGACGTGCCGGGTACTGAACAGCGCTCGTCAGCCCTACTACCGGTGGCTTGTCCGCAGTGTCACTGACGCCGAACTGGCGCAGGCGTATCGGGTGGACGCATTGTTCGACGCCCATCGCGATGACCCGGAGTTCGGCTACCGGTTCCTAGCCGATGAGGCCCGCGCTGCCGGCCAGCCGATGGTCGAGCGCACCGCCTGGAAAATCTGCTCCGGCATGGGCTGGTTCAGCGCGTTCAGCAAGAAGAAGCGTCGGGGCAGGGCGGCAAGGTCGGTCCGCCGGTGCACGAGGATCTGGTGTGCCACGACTTCACCGCGGACGGCCCGAATCGGTTGTGGCTGGCCGACATCACTGAACACCGAACCGGTGAGGGCAAGCTGTATCTGTGCGCGATCAAGGACGTGTGGTCCCACCGGATCGTCGGCTACTCCATCGACTCACGCATGAAATCGAGACTGGCCGTCAACGCCGTAGCCCGCCGTGGTGACGTGGCCGGCTGCGTGCTGCACACCAACCGCGGGTCGCAATTCCGCAGCCGGAAACTCGTCCACGCCCTCAACCAGCACCACATGACCGGGTCGATAGGCAGAGTCGGCGCCGTCGGCGACAACGCCGCCATGGAATCGTTCTTCGGCCTGCTGCAGAACACCGTCCTTGACCGCCGGACCTGGACGACACGGCAGCAGCTGAGGACCGCGATCATGACCTGGATCGAACGGACCTACCACCGCCGCCGACGCCAACGATCCCTGTCCCGGTTGACCCCTATCGAGTACGAGACCATCATGACCCCACCGGCCAGTCAGGCCACGTGACTGAAACTGTTACCTGTTGGTGCAGCAGACCCTCCGGACCGCGACGACATGCTCGCCGATGAGACCGTCACATCTACGGGCGAGTGGCGGGCTGTGAACCGAGCGGCTCGGTCGTCCGTTCGTCATGGTGCGCTCGTCCCCAGTTGTAGGACGTGCCGGGTTGTGGGACGTGCCGGGACCGAGGGAGGAGCCGCCCGTGGCGACCATGAGCGAGATAGATCGGTTGCAGCAGGACATCGATGGCGGGCAGGGCCGGCTCAACGCCGACCTGCATCGGCTCGGGCAGTACGCCACGCAGGTGCTGGCCGGGCAGAGCGGCACCGTCGACCGGCGCACGTTGGCCGTCCTGACGCAGCTGCGGGATGCCGTCACCAAGCTGCAGGCCCTGGATTGGTACCGCAACCTGTCGCCTCAGCAGTGGCAGGCACTGCCTAACCTGCCGGCGCACGACAGGGCGTTCGAGCAGCTGCGTAAGGACGAACTGGCGGACCGCGGCACGGTTTCCCGCCAGGTTGAGCGATTGGAGAGGTCCGTTGCAGGCCCCAGCCGTAACGACCTCGGCAACATGCGGAGCAACCTCTACAGGCTGACCGCGAAGGAGGACGAGCTGGGCGACGTCTTGGACCAGGTCGGACGGGACCTGATGGCCTTCGCCCACGACCGGATCCCGTTCGCGGCCAACCAGATCCGCGACATCCGCGACAGCGGCGGGCAGAGCCTCGAACTCCTCCACGGTCACGTCCGGAACCGAGAGCCAAAGGCCTCGGCCGCCCGTCATGGCGACACCGGTCCCGTCGCAACCATCGGGCTGGGTGCCGCGATGGGCGCCCGGTACGGTGTGGGCAACTGCGGCGAGAAGGCCGACACAATCGCGGCCGAGGCGATGCGGCGGTACGGCGGCGCGAACATCCCGGTCACGGTAATCGCTCACGACGCCGACCACCGTGTGACCGTCATCGGCCGGATGAACGCCCGCTACTGCCGGATCCTCGACCCATGGCCCCGCGACGGCAAACCGGAGCGCCCGGAGAGCTACGGCGCACGGAGCCTGCACCGCCAAAACCGTCGCTTCCAGCACCACAGCAACGGTATTAACTACGTGGCCTGGGCCAACCAGCTTTACATCACGCCGGTGCAGGACCAGCTCCCGCCGCGGCCGGACCCGGTCGCTCCTTTCCCCTCCAAACGGGCTGCCTGGGATTGGGCCAAGCAGCACTACCCGAGCGCGCCCGTCTTCGACATCACCAGGACCAGCCGGAGCACGGCACAGGACCGGCGCGGAAGCCCGGCCTCCATGCAGGACAGGCCGCCGTCGTGGCCGGATCCGGTTGCTGCCTTCCGCTCAGTGCGGGCTGCATGGGCCTGGCTCAAGCAGCGCTACCCGATCGTGCGCCACAAGCACGTGTACGACTTCACCAGGACCAACCGGAGCACGGCACAGGGCCGAAGCGCACGCCGGGCCTCCATCGACAGCGGGGTGTCGATCAGCTCGTACACTTTGCGGAGCCCGATGGACTCGCCGCCGCCGCCGATGCCGCCGCCGCCGCCTTTGCCGCCGCCGCCGATGCCGCCGCCGCCGCCTTTGCCGCCGCCGCCGATGCCGCCGCCGCCGCCTTTGCCGCCGCCGCCGATGCCGCCGCCGCCGCC
>NZ_JBITGE010000079.1:2929-3636 GCF_044456785.1 Micromonospora sp. NPDC050795
CGCCTTTGCCGCCTGCGGTCGCCTGGCAGGCGCCGGTCGCCCAAGCGGCCGGTCTGCGTTCGTCGGCCTCGTCGTCATCGAGTAGGAGCAGCCTCGGCGACACGTCGTCGCCGTTCCGCGGGCAGGTTGTCCGGTCACCGGACAACCTGCCCAACGCCCGCGGCGGCGGCAGGGGCAGGTAATGACGCGCCGATCCGGTGTGGCGCGGCGCTGACGCAGTTCGGCCTGGTCAATCTCCCGCACGGGCCGGGCGCCGCCCGGTGCGCAGAACGTGAACAGCTGGGCGATCTCGCTGCAAAAGGACACCGGCTAACGTTGCCGGATTTGGCTTACGAGCTGGGCTGGTCGGTGCCGAGTGTCGAGGAGTTGCTGGGCCTGGTGCACCGACGTCCGGTGCTGCGGCTGGTCGTCGCCGGCAGCTTCGACGCGTTCTCCTGGCAGACCGTGGCCCGCAAGGGCACCTTCATCGACCAGATCATGCGCGGCACCTCGGCCCGGGAGATCGAGGATGTCAGCGACGAAACCCTGCAAGCCCACCAGATCAAGGCCATCGCCGCCGGCACCCCCTGCTGATGAACCGAGAGGAAGTCGCCCAGGACCTCACCCGCCTGGAACGCGCCGACCGCGCCCACCACCACACCCAGCATGCGCTACGCTGGCGGGTCGGCGAGCTCAAGGCGTGGATCACCAAGGACACACCCGCCGCG
>NZ_JBITGE010000080.1:0-3544 GCF_044456785.1 Micromonospora sp. NPDC050795
CGGTGCGACCACACCACCTACCCACCGAATAACATCGACATTCGCAGCTACGCGGCAGACTCAACGACGACGTCGATCATGCCGATGAGCTGCCGAAACGCCAGATCAGGCAACTGCGGCTGGAGTACTAAAAGCAGCACCACCCCCATGCCGGCCGTTGACCAGGCCGGCCAGTCGGCGACGCCTCGACCCCTGCCATGGGTGCCGCCGTCGCCGCAGGCCCGTGCCGGCGGTCTTTCGATCCAGCGCGGCCTGCACTGAGCCTGCGAGGACGGTAAAGGTCCAGCGGGCCAGGAAGCGACGATGTCTGGGACTGTTACGTATGGCGGTGGTCCAGGGTTCGGTCCGATCGGAAATGGCTCTCTTGGTGAACAAGCTCCCCTGGCGTTCCATCGAGCGGCCGAGGCTGACGTAGAACCGGGTACCCGACCAACGGGCCGGCGCGACCGCAGCGGACGGCCCGCCTAGGGACCGCATCAGGGACCATCCCTGGCGTGAGAGGAGAAGCCACATGAACCCTTCGGCGATGGCCAGCATTCGGGCCGAGGCCGTATTCGTCTCCGACCTGCAACCCTCAGGGTGCCCGACGCCGGCACAGATCCAGGATGCCGTTCTCTACGCCCTTCACGTGCACCGGATCGGCGGCTGCGCGGCTTTGGTTGCTCAGGAGTACGGGGAACATCCGGCCGAGGCCGTGACCCGGATGCGGTGGGCCGTTGCCGCAGTGTCGTCGGCCTACTCTCGACCGGGCCTGAGCGTAGACCGAACGACGTACCGCCGGAATCCGGGTGCGGCGTGACGAATCACCGCTCGAGGGTTTGACGCGACAGCGTCATTGCAGCGAGCTGCTGCTCCGTAACGGTGAGACACCGACGCTCGGCGGCGGCTCACTGAGTGCCGGGGTAAACCAGACGCGGTGTGCCGTACGGCATGACGGTCAGCGGCGGCAGGAGGGTGTCTCGGCCGTCGCCGAGCAATGCCGCGAGCGCCTCCACCCGGCCCACCGAGTAGGGCCAGGTACTGTGCTCATTGCCCCCCGTCGGGCTGGTGAGTGTCGCGGTCCGCTCACGAAGAAATGCAGCCAACCACTGCCGTTCGGGCACCGCACCGGGCGTACCGCCGGCGCGGTCGGTGGTCCGCTCGACCAGCGCGGGCAGGGAGTCCGCGTGACCGGTGTTGCCATGCTGCAGCATCGAGTCGAAGAGGATGGCGACGCCCAGCTGAGTCTTGATGCCCAGCCTTCGAGAAAGGTCGAGGGAAGGCGCGAAGTATCGTGAGTCGAGAACGTCGTCCTGCGCCTGTCGGAAGCGCGCGTCGGCGCTTGCCTTCGCCCATGCCTCGGGTAGCCCGGCGAGATCGTCGACGGAGGCGTCCTGGTCGTCACCGACCCGGGCCAGCACGGTGAGGTACCTACGCGACAGCGGCGTGGGGCCGACCCGGGCGAAGTAACTTTGCACGACCTCGAACGCCTCACCGTTGGCGGTGGAGAAGTCACCGATGCCGAGGACGTAGCCGCGGGAGTCGAACTGCTGGATGGCGCGAGCGTACTGTGGCACCACGGTGTCGTGGAGCAGGACACTCTCCAATTGACTGAGGACGACGCGCTGCTCAGTGCTCACATCGACCGGCTCGTTTGCGCCGGCGAGTAGCGCGACGACGAGGCCGGCGGCGGTTACCGTCGGTAGCGCGGTCCACATCACCCGCGGCCGGCGACGACGTGCATTCAAGTCACTCACCCCGCACCCACCCCAGACGAGACTCGGGAAAGTATCAGACCATCTCGCCGTCGAGGTTAGAGGACGGCGAGCTGCTCCGAAACGAGGGTCAGGACATTGGTGAGATCGATTGGAGTGCCACCCCCATGGGAGCTGTCTCCCCAGATAGCCTGGGCGTATGGTCTAGATGGGATCCGTCGTGGGTGGCTCGGCGCTTGAGCACTGCGTGAACGACCCGCGTCACCTGCTGCCGCTACAAATCGAGCAGCCAACCAACACGAAACTGGGCAGCAGCACCACCTGATGGCCACGGTAAGGGGACGATGCCGATGGAACACGCGGAGGACACGAGCGGTCACGTCCTGAATCTACTGGAGTCCTACCTGCTCGCTGAGCTCCCGGAGACGTGCGAGTTCGAGGTCGAGTCCCATCTTTTCGTCTGTGCGGAGTGCCGCGCCGAGGCCGACGTGGCGAGCGAGGTTGCGGTCGCGCTGGCCACTCTCTGCGCCGCCGACGTACGCGCGATCCAGCTGGCCGGCGATCGCGAGACGCCAATCGATTTGGTGGAGACGTCAACCGATACCGCTCCGGTGGGCGTGCCCTTCGCCGGGCGGCGAGTCACGTTCGGTGCTCGGAAACGGTCCGTCGCCATCGATCGTTCACCCGACCGACGCCCTGGGGCGGTTCGCCGGTCGAGCCGGCGATTCACCGCCGTGCACCTCGCGAGCGTCGCCCTGGGCGTAATTCTGGCGGTCTTCGGCGGCATCGGCATCTATATCACCACAGCGCCCGACAACAACACTCGCGTGGCGGCGGGTACCACCTCCGACTCGAACTCCCGGCGGATGCAGGTCACGCTCACGGGTGGTGACGGATTCCTTCAGGTCCGCGCGACCGTGGTCGGTCTTCAGCCTGGCACCGATTTTGAGCTGATCGTGGTCGGTCGGGACGGCCGCAACTACCCGGTCTTACGCTCTGTCGCGGCAGGTGGGCCGCAGACTATCCAGGGTAACGTGACGCTAGCCGCCGACCTCATCCTGTTCTTCGCGCTCATACAGGACGAAGCCGTCATCGTCGCTGTCGCCTCGTAACCCGTCGCTCGGGCTCATCAGAGGCCGGCGGGCCGCTGGCCCGCCACCGAGTGGGTTGCCCAACGCGGGTGAGCTGCCGAATCCCTGGTGTCGGCCGGATCGATCGCGCCTAAATCTTTACACCGATTTCGAGGCCGGCCCCAGGGTGCGCGAGTCGGTGTCGCAGATGCCGCTGTCACTGCCGTCATCGGTCTCGGCTCGGGCCGTGCTTCACCGAGCTCCCTGGCTTACCTCGGTCGCTCATGCCCCCAAACGATACCCGCGACGCATCACGGTCTGCACCAGGTCGATGCCGTCCAACGGAGTGCTCTTGAACGCTCGACGAAGCCGCGACACCGCCATCTCCACCGCGTGGTCGTCCACGCGGGACCAGGTCGCCGAGGCGCTGCGGATCTCAGCGGACGAGACCAACCGACCAGGGGAGCGAGCCAGCGTACGGAGGACCGTCATCGGTCCGGCCTGTACGGGCACCACAAGGTCGTCGATCGCGACCGACTGGCTGCGGAGTTGTAGCCGGTGGCCGTTGACGTCCAGCGTCAGCGCTCTGCGGGGTAGCTGGTCCGCCAGCTCTGCCGCCAGGCTGCCGAGGTACGGGTTCGGGTCTGCTGCACCGATAGGTGACATCTGAGATGGCTTGCCCTGGTGGCGGGCTGGAAGGATGTTGCTGTGCCCAAGCCTTACCCTCGTGAGTTCCGTGATGATGTTGTCCGGGTGGCCCGTGACCGTGATCCGGGTGTG
>NZ_JBITGE010000081.1:0-3495 GCF_044456785.1 Micromonospora sp. NPDC050795
TCATCGCTCGTTGAGAGGCCAGTACCGAATAGGTGAGGAGATCCGGATGGCACCTAGGAATTCCGATCAGGTCTATGCGCAGGCGTTGAACCGCCACCCGGTAGACACCCCCATCACGGGCAACACCACAGTGATGCTGCCCGGTCATCTCGTCCCTGTTCCCATCGGCCAACTGGTGAACACACTGCGGAGCACCGCGGCCACCGCGGGGCGGGTGGCGGCGCCGGATCCGGTGTTGGTCGCCGCGTTGGCCGCGCACGGCCTGCACCACAACCCGACCGCGCTCCCCGACGGCAAATGGCGGCTGCTACCCAGCGGCGCCAGAATCATCCGGCCCGATCAGGTCTTTGCGCAGGCGTTGAACCGCCTACCGGCAGGCACCCGCATCACGCGGAACACCACAGTGACGCTGCCCGGTCATCCCGTCCCCGTTCCCATCGGCCAACTGGTGAACAAACTGCGGGACACCTCGGCCAACGGGGGGCGGGTGGCGGCGCCGGATCCGGCGTTGGTCACCGCGTTGGCCGCGCACGGCCTGCACCACAACCCAACCACGCCCCCCGACGGCAAATGGCGGCTGCAACCCAGCGGCGCCAAAATCATCCGGCCCGATCAGGACTATGCGCAGGCGTTGAACCGCCTACCGGTAGGCACCCGCATCACAAACGACACCACAGTGATGCTGCCTGGTCATCCCGTCCCTGTTCCCATCGGCCAACTGGTGAAAAGACTGCGGGACATCGCGGCCGGCGGGGGGCGGGTGGCGGCGCCGGATCCGGCGTTGGTTTCCGCGTTGGCCGCGCACGGCCTGCACCACAACCCAACCACTCTCCCCGACGGCAAATGGCGGCTGCAACCCGCAGCAGCCGTCCCTGCCCGGCCCGTCCCCGCAGGGAACACCACCACCACCACCACCCTGACCGGCCCCACCGCCCTGACCGGCCCCGCCCCCGGGCGTGTACTGAGCATCGCCGAGCTTCTCAACCCTCCAGGGCAGCCCCCACACCTCGCTGAAAACCCGCCACCGCCACCATCAGCGCCCACCACTGTCACCAAGACTGACAAAATCGCCCCCTGGCACCTCCCCACCCCAACCATGCCACCAGCGGGCACCCCAACCGTGCCACCGGCGGGCATCGCCGCCGCGGCGCGGCTGTCGACCGCTACTGCCTCAGCACAGCCGAGAGCCGCCAACCGCGAGGACCGCGGCTATTTCCCCACCCCCACCCGTCCCCGCTCAGCCTCGCCTTCGCGCACATCCCCACCGCACACCACGACACCAGGCACATCAGCGCCACCCCACCGCTGAAGGGCTGTCTCGTTGGGCCTGTCTCGCTAACGGTGTGGGCCTGTCTCGCTTAACCTGAATTCGTGGGTCGGGCCTGTGTGTGACGCTGTCGGAGGCGGCGTGGAAATGACGAGAGTGCCCTCTGAGCTGCGATGATCGGGTTTGTTGAGGACCAGATCAGAACGGCTCGGAAGGACACTCTCGGTGCAAGGATCTCATGCCTTTCGATGGCGTGGTGTTCGACGAGGACAATCTCGTGTCGCACGCGGGCTTGGTGCCGTTGCTGGAACTGGCCGAACAGGCTGGGTTGTCCCTGCTGCTGGATGAATATGTCCGGTTCGTTGATGAGCGGATCACGTCCGGGGCGGCGAACATGACGCCGAAGCTGACCTCGATCATCGCCGGGATGGCCGCGGGCGCGGACAGCATCGATGACCTGGACGTCATCCGCGCTGGTGGGACGAAGAAGCTGTTCGGTGGGGTCTACGCCGCCGCGACGCTGGGAATTCTCCTACGTGAGTTCACCCACGGCCATGCTCGGCAACTTCAGGCGGTGCTGAGTCGGCACCTGGTCGCCCTCGCCCAGCGCACGGCGGTGCTGGACGGCATCGACGACCGGGTGTTCGTCGACATCGACTCGCTGCTGCGCCCGGTATACGGGCACGCCAAGCAAGGCGCCTCGTTCGGCCACACGAAGATCGCGGGCAAGACGATCCTGCGCCGAGGCATGTCCCCTCTCGCCGTCACGATCAGCACCGAGACCGCGGCGCCGGTCGTAGCGGGGGTGCGGCTGCGGGCCGGCCGCGCTGGCTCGTCACGTGGCGCGGCGTCCATGCTCACCGAGGCGATCAACACCGCGATCGCCTGCGGCGCGGACCCGATGGACATCCTCGTACGTGGCGACTCCGCGTACCGCGCCGGCAAGCTCGTCACCGCGCGGTCGTCAAGGCCGGCGCCACCTTCTCGTTCGCGATCACCCACAACCCGGCGGTCGACGCCGCGATCAGCAGCATCAGCGACGAGCAGTACACACCGGTGCACTATCCCGGCGCCGTCGTCGACCCCGACACCGGGCACCTGATCTCCGACGCCCAGGTCTCCGAAGTGGAATACACCGCGTTCACCGACACCCGCCACGCCATCACCGGCCGGCTCATCGTGCGCCGCGTGCTCGACGCCAACACCCAGGACCCCCTGTTCCCGGTCTGGCGCTACCACCCATTCTTCACCAACAACACCGAAGCCGTCACCGATGCCGACATCACCCACCGACGCCACGCCATCTGCGAAACCGTCTGGTCCGACCTCATCGACGGCCCCTGGGCCCACCAACCCTGCGGAATATTCGGCGCCAACGCCGCCTGGACCATCCTCGCCGCGATCTGCCACAACCCGCTCCGCGCCGCCGGCACCCTCACCGCCACACGCCGCTACACCGTCGTCCGAGGCGCCACCCTGCGCACCCACCTGATCAACGTGCCCGCCCGACTCGCCCGCCCCCAACGCCGCCCCGTGCTGCACCCACCAGCGCACTGGCCCCGAGCCCAAGCCTGGCTGACCCGCTGGCAAGCTGTATTCACCTAACCTCGACCACCACCACCAATGAACGCACCACACGACACACCCGCCAACCACCGACGGGTAGCACCAGAGCAAGCTGGACCACGACCAGCGGACCAACCACATTCTCAAACCGCCAAGATCAGCTCAATCCCGATCGGACGACCAGTCCACGGATTCAGGCTAAGAGGGCATCTGATCCCGCTTGGCGAGATGGGTCCGATTAGGGCTTTCGTTTCGCCAGGTTGGGGTGGATTCTCCGGTGAGATAGCGGCTCATTGTGTTAGCCATGGCCCAATGGATCATCGCCCGGGTGCGTTGGGGAAGAGTTTCGTAGTCGCGGACGAGACGTCGGTGTTGCATCAGCCAGCCGAAGGTCCGTTCCACGACCCACCGGCGGGGCTGGACGTGGAAGCCCTTCCCAGGATGGCGGGGGAACCCGCTCGACGTCGATGCCGAGCCCGGCGCCATGCCCACGTACGGCGGTGTTGTAGCCACCGTCGACCCACGCCTTGACCACGCTCGGATGGTCCGCGGCGATGGTGTCGAGCACGGAACGTGTCAAGATTTTTGAGGCGGGTTTGATCAGAGGTTTTTGAGTGAATCTGCTGGTCACCGTCGTTTTCTGTGGGTGGATTGATCCATGC
>NZ_JBITGE010000082.1:0-2973 GCF_044456785.1 Micromonospora sp. NPDC050795
TTCCGGCATCGCCAACCTCCACAACATCATCCTCACCGGCTGACCACCGAGCCGGCCCCGGACAACGCCCTCACCCAGTTACGAGACGCCCCTTACCTGCTCAGGCCCCCTGATCACGATGCAAATAGCTCATAGTTTCCTCATACATCCTGACATATAAACGTACATCAGCGAACGCGCGTTCCTGCATATGCAGTTTGTGACGTGACCGATCCGTTGACGCGTGCCGTCGTGCGATCTACTCTGGCCGCAATTTGATGATCTAGTTAGCGCGCCGCCAGGAGCATACAGAGCCAACGCGTGCGGTCGTCCTTGACTCGGAGTGGCCGCTGCGGCCCTCACAGTTGTCCAACTGTCCATGAGGAGAATAATGCGCCTAAATTTCTATCGTTTCGATGTCGAATGGCATATCGATCGGCCCGCGGACGCGGTCTTTTCGGCCCTTACAGATCTGGACGCCTATCCAACATGGTGGCCAGACTACAGCGAAGTTCGGCGGGTAGAAGACAGAACTGTCGAGTTCATCCTCCGTGCGCCGATGGCATACAAGTTGGTGGTCACGAACAGGTTCCTTGTAAACAGTCCTGTTGACGGGCATTTTCGGCTTGCGCTGGGCGGGGACATCGTCGGGTGGATTGACTTCGTGGTGACTGACAAGGGGTCGGGCCACACCGAGGTCCGGATTGCTCAGGAATGCACGGCCACTAAGGCGTTGCTGCGCATCCTTGCCCCCATCGCGAAGCCGGCGTTTCGATACAATCATGCATTGGTCATGCGTCACGGACTGGAGTCCTTGAACAGGTTGTTGCCCGAGGCGATATAGGAGTTCTTGAAAGAAAGTCGTACGACGTGGCTTACGTGATGATGCGACTGGCGCGGGCGCGGCGGCTTCGGGATGTCGTCACAAACGTTGCCGGCGTTGTCGTGCTTGCAGGTGCGGTCGACGTATAGCTCGCCGACGAGGCCGGGACCTCGCCGGTTGCGCACTGGGGTCACGTCGACCAGTGGCAGGAGTTGCGCCATCGTGGCGCTGCCGTCGCTAAGCCGTGGGAGCGAACGGGATGCCTGCACGCCTGTTCAGGACGTGGCGATCCGAGCCCGAGCGAGCGTGCTCAAACGGGCTCGGACTGCTCTTTCGGACCACTTCGGACGGCCCACGCATGCGAAGGTCGTTGCCCGTGCGTGACCGGTCCAACCTTCAGGCATGTCAACGGCACCCTATGGCCTCGGCCAGCAGACACTCGTGCAGCTGCCCCCGCACGTCGGCGCATTCACTGGACCAGGAGACAGGGCGTCACCCCGGCCCAGGGCTTCGCCGTCACCGGGCGTGCCCATCATCATCCGCTGCCACCACCCGATACTCACGCCTTCGTAGGCGATGAGCAACACCGTCAATGACCCGGCAGAGACGGACAGCGCGCCTCAATCACCCATTGCGTTAGGAGATCTGAAATGCGGGAGATGCCGGCCCCGGTTCCGCTGGGGCCTGACTCTACGACATGGACGTACTTTGGCGATTGGCGGAACATGCTCGTTGTATTGTGGGCTGGGTCCTTGCAGAACATGCACCCGCGGCTAGGGGTCGCGGTTGAGCAACACTCGCAGTTCTTTCAGGAACGATGGCAGCGAGTATTTCGATCGTTCTATCCGATTCTGGGTGTGGTATATGACGGTCCCCACGCACCACAGACGGCGCTAAAGGTGCGTGAATATCACGCTGCGATTCAGGGCGAGGACTCGCATGGCAGGCGATATCATGCGCTAGAGCCGGACCTCTTTTACTGGGGTCACGCCGTCTTCTTCATGACAATGATCAGGTTTGGTGACCGATTCATGGGTGGCGTAACCGAAGCCGAACGGCGGCTGTTGTTCGAAGAGCATGTGCAGTGGTATCGACTCTACCGCCTTACTATGCGCCCGGTGCCCGAAACCTGGGACGACTTTCAGAGGTACTGGGAGCATGTGTGTGTGCACGTGCTTGAGGATACACGGGCGGCCAGGGATGTGCTGGATTTGCGGGGCGTTGAGAGACCTCCGTTCATGATGTGGCTGCCCGGTGCTTGGTGGAGTCGGGGGTGGCAGGTCTTCGCACGGGCATTCGTTTGGCTGACGGTGGGTCTGTATGACCCTGTCATTCGCGAACGGCTTGGCTTTGAATGGAGTGAAGCAGACGAGCGATGGCACCGTCGGCTAGGTAGGCTCGTTCACCGCGTATTTATGCTGATCCCGAAAGAATGGCGCTTTCACCCGCGGGCTCGGACGGCGTGGCATCGTACCCGGGGCCGAGACGTGCCTTTGATCGAGAGTCCGCCGCGGCACCATGCTCGGCTCGGCCCAATTCGGCCGCCCCGCCACACGTGAGCCCGCCGCGTCCAACCTCGCCCTTTTAGTAAGGCCTGTCCACGGACTGGGCTGAGAACGAAGAAGTGCCTTCTAATCTGGGAAAATAGGGCTTCTCGAGAGTCCCATGAGGCATTTTCATCGTGACGATGCAGGTCACGGAAGGCTTTGGTCTGATGTGCACAGCGGGCGAGGCTCCCGGTATGACAGCAGTCGACCAAGATCCGATGCCCCAACCGGGAGCCTCGCTGTGCTGTCTTACCCTGCCGCGATACCGCTGTCCACCCGAACCCTGAACCACCTCTGCGACCTCATCCGCCGCCACCGCGACCAGCACCGATCACGATGGCGTCGCCTCGATCCCGGCCGGCAGGCCCTGCTCGCCCTGGCCATCTGCGCAACGGCGACACCTACGCCCGTCTGGCCTGGGGGCTCCAGATCAGCCAGGATGTCTCCGGCCTTCCGACTGGGGATCATGACTCGACTACGACCCGGAGATCCGCACCGTCATCTGCTCCACCAACGCGATCGAGGCGCTCAACGCCCGCTACCGGCGGGCGGTCAAGGCCCGCGGCCACTTCCCCAACGAGCAGGCCGCGTTGAAGTGTCTGTACCTGGTGACCCGGTCCCTGG
>NZ_JBITGE010000083.1:0-2961 GCF_044456785.1 Micromonospora sp. NPDC050795
TTGCCGGTGCGGATGCGGTCCTCGACGCGGGCGTGGGCGCGGTGACGGGCCTCCAGGAACTGCAGGGATCCTTGACCGGGCGGGGTGTCGGTGGCCGGTCACCGCCGGCCAGTTGCGCGACGTGGTGCAGCGGCGGGTCGCTGCCGGGCAGTGGCAGCCTGGTGATCCGGACGTGTGGATCGTCGCCGACTCCGGCTACGACGGCCCTCGGCTGGCGTTCCTACTGGCTGATCTGCCCGTTCAGGTGTTGGTGCGGATGCGCTCCGACCGGGTGCTGCGCCGGCCCGCGCCACCCCGGATGCCCGCCGCCACCGGCCGTCCACGAAGGCATGGCGACGAGTTCATCTTCGGTGCCCCTGGCGGTTGGGGCGACCCGGACGTGGCCACGAGCACCGACACCCGTCTCTACGGCACCGCGACCGCGCGGGCCTGGCACCGGCTGCACCCCAGGCTGACCCACCGCACCGCCTGGACCGCCCAGCACGGCCCGCTGCCGATCATCGAAGGCACCGTGATCCTGCTGACCGTCGACCGGCTGTCATCCGGTGCGATCGCGAAATCGGTCTGGCTGTGGTGGTCACAGCCGACCGCCACCGCCGCAAAGGCGGACCTGCTCTGGCAGGCGTTCCTGCGCCGCTTCCGACGACCCGACCAAGACGGGCCGGTCCGGCGGCGGCACCGACATTGAGCACACCTTCCGCATGCTCAAGCAAACCCTGGGCTGGACCGTCGACGCACACGGCGGTCCTGTCGTCGGAGCGCTTGTTGCGTCGCCACCGCGTTCCGTGCGGGTCTTCGGCCTCAGCCTGCCGTACGCGGTCCATCAGCGCTGCCGGCTCTTCTGAACAGAGCAGATTCAGTCAGGCATGTGCCAGTGGCGGTGGCAAATCCTGCTCGTTGAGCAGGGCATAGTTCGGGCCGGCCCCTCGTGGTGCTGCCTCAGCCGCACCGCTGACCGCCGCCGACGTGGAACCGGAAGCGGCGTGCTCGCTGACGCGTCAACGGCGTGTTACCTCCTCATGGCGTGAACGTTGTTCTGTGAATTTGTGCTGGGTTGATAGGAGGTGGGGCCGGGCCGCTGCACGCCCGGACCCCATTGCCGCTCGACGGACGTGGTCATTGCACCGAGCCTCGCCTGCTGCTGAACATTCAGGGTGAACTGCATGCGGTCGAATGGGGCGAAGCCCTGACGGTCCCCAGGACTCATCCCAACGAATTGCTTCGCACTGATTTTGTGTGCGTCCGGGTTCATGTAGAAGACCTCTCTCTTTCCCAGGTCCACAGCGAAGCGATCCTTGCCGGCTTCGGTGTGTACGACACCATTCTGAGCAATGAATCCGATTTTCACTGCCCCCAGGTCGACGGACCTGTACTTTTCGCGCTCCTCGGGCATCATTTTCATTGCCTCATCCTTGGTGAACGCCCTCCCGTCCGGCGCGACGTAACCCTGCTGGATACGACGGGTATCCACTTGCGCCAGCTTGTCACCCTCGTGCTCCCAAGCCGACGCCGGCATGGAGTTCAGCAGCGACTTGCCCTGTTCGTGGCTGTAGAGAGTCCCGTGCTTCTCCGAGACGAACCCTCTATGGTCGGGCGCAAGATAATCGAGCTTCGTCACACCACCCGCGAGATCGTCCTTGAAGGAGATTTCGGCTGCACTGCGAATACGCCCGTTATACGTGACGTATTCTTTGTGGGCGTCGAGGATCTTTTCGGTCAGCCCCGGGTGTTTGTCGCTGGGCAGGTTGGAAAGAGCTTGCTTCGAGTACGTCGTACCGTCGGTCGAGACGTAACCAAAATTCGCCACGTTCCGATCGATCATCCTCAGATCGGTTCGAGCCCCTTCCCGGAAGATCCGATCGGACTCCTCCGCCGCCAGCACGTTCCCGTTCGGCTGGACGTATCGCAGATCCACGCCGTTCCGGGAGATCTGCCGCGTGAATGGCTGAACGTCACGCCCTCCAGCGTATTGAGGCTCATGGTAAAGGTTCCCCCCTCTGTCGGCGTACAGAATCGGCCCGGCTCCGGGTCCAGCCTGCGGGCGAGGGGTCGGCTCGGCGCCCACCGGCATCTGCTGATGACTCGACCGGCTGGGGTAGTCCCGATCCTCCCGGCTCCGCACCCCGACCCCGGGCCGAGTCAGCATCGACAGAGGGGCACGAGCCGGACGCACCGCCGCCGGACGGACGTTGTCAGGCTCGGCGCCCCGTGGCCGCCGGCCGATGACCTCCGCCACTCGGTGCCAGAAGCGGCGCCACCTCGACGGCCTTCTCTGCTCGTTTCCAGCCACGATCGCCCTCCTTAAATCGGTTGCTCAATGCGGCCCGCAGTTCGTCTGAACCCGCAGCAGTTTCCGTCGCCTGAGCGGCGAGGGCTGTCGCTGCGGGCCTACCCGTACCACGTTCGACGTCGCCCTCGGGTTCAGTTGGTGCCGTTTAATCTCGATCTTCGCGATCACGTAGAGCCGGTTCTGCGCGACGTAGAGGTCCTCGCCACGCAGCCAGAGCCCGTCACCGTTGACGACGGTCTCGGTCGGGTCGATGTCGATGCGTGAGGTGACGCCGGTGAACGACGGCCGGAACAGGAACCCGGTGTTGGACTGCACGATGATCAGGCCGCGGCGAGATCGCCGAGGGTGTATGGGCGGGGCTGGACGAACTCGCGGCCGTACGCGAGCAGCTCGGTGGGCACGCCCACGCCCGCCGGATCATCGAGGCTGTCGCGATCGCCACCGGCCACGGCGAGATGGACGAGATCAACCCGACCGCGAAACACCCTGTCGATGTGGTGTCCTGGAGCCCGGCCCAAAAAAACGAGATCGGGGCCGCAAACGCTCGGATCGCCTTTCGGGGGATCACGGCGCAGGCAGCTAGACGAGTAAGTCCTAACGACCCCGGGGTGTGGGCATAGACGAAGGGTGTTGAAGATCTGTTTGTGACGACAGACCTCAACACCCTTCTG
>NZ_JBITGE010000084.1:0-2780 GCF_044456785.1 Micromonospora sp. NPDC050795
GAGCGTAGACAACTCTGATGATCGATTCCCGTGCCTGCTTGCTACATCGGAGTACCCGCCTGTCCGGATCTTGGACGCCTACTGCCGGTCGCTCTAAAATCACATCCAAGAGCCGATGCGACCAGTCGGTCATCTCCTCACCGAAGCGCCGTAGATCTCAGTGAAGTGCGCGCTGATCTCCCCGGTCGTCAAACCCTTGGCAAACAACGACAACACGACCTCGTCGACCCCCGGACAGGCGCCGCTGCCGCTTCGTGATGATCTGAGGCTCGAACGTGCCGGCCCTATCCCGGGGCACGTCGATCTGCACCGGCCCGCTGGCCTCGGTCAGGACCGTCTTCGACCGGCTGCCGTTGCGGACGTTGCCCGACCCGGCACCGGCCTGCTCATGCTTCTCATAGCCGAGATGATCGGTCATCTCCTCGCTGAGCGCGGTCTCCAGGACCGTCTTGGTCAACTGCTTGAGCAATCCATCCGTGCCGGTCAACGACAGCCCTTGTTCCATAGCTGCCCGGACCAGCTCGGCGGCGGCTTTCGCCTCCGCCGACGGCTCGGGCCGCTTCTTACCCTCCGGTCTGGTCGTTCTGTGTCGCGGTCATCACGGCACCCCCTCACCCAGGCACATCGCCCGACAGGTCAGGCCGGAAACACCGTTAGATCCACAGCCCCCGCGAGATAGCCCTTCAGCGGTGGGGTGGCGCTGATGTGCCTGGTGTCGTGGTGTGCGGTGGGGATGTGCGCGAAGGGGAGGCTGATCGGGGACGGGTGGGGGTGGGGAAATGGCCGCGGTCCTCGCGGTTGGCGGCTCTCGGCTGTGCTGAGGCAGTAGCGGTCGACAGCCGCGCCGCGGCGGCGATGCCCGCCGATGGCACGGTTGGGGTGCCCGCCGATGTCGTGGTTGGGGTGGCGGCTGGTGGCATGGTTGGGGTGGGGAGGTGCCAGGGGGCGATTCTGTCAGTCTTGGTGACTGTGGTGGGCGCCGGTCGTGGCGATGGCGGGTTTTCAGCGAGGTGTGGGGGCTGCCCTGGAGGGTTGAGAAGCTCGGCGATGCTCAGTACACGCCCGGGGGCGGTGCCGGTCAGGGCGGTGGGGCCGGTCAGGGTGGTGGTGGTGTTCCCTGCGGGGACGGGCCGGGCAGGGACGGCTGGTGCGGGTTGCAGCCGCCATTTGCCGTCGGGGAGCGTGGTCGGGCGCTGGTGCAGGCCGTGCGCGGCCAACGCGGCGACCAACACCGGATCCGGCGCCGCCATCCGCCCCCCGGTGGCCGAGCTGTTCCGCAATGTGTTCACCAGTTGGCCGATGGGAACAGGGACGCTATGACCGGGCAGTGTCACTGTGGTGTTGTGCATGATGCGGGTGCCTACCGGCAGGCTGTTCAACGCCTGCGCATAGTCCTGATCGGTCCAGGTGATTCTGGCCTGGCTGGGTTGCAGCCGCCATTTGCCGTCGGGGAGTGCGGTCGGGTTGTGGTGCAGGCCGTGCGCGGCCAACGCGGTGACCAACGCCGGATCCGGCGCCGCCGCCAGCCCCCCGTAGGCCGAGGGGTCCTGCAGTTTGCTTACCATTTGGCCGATCGGAAGAGAGAAGGGATAACCGGGCAGCGTCACTGTGGTGTCGTTTGTGATGGGGGTGCCTACCGGGTGGCGGTTCAACGCCTGCGCATAGTCCTGATCGGTCCAGGTGAATGTGCCGCCGCTGGGTAGCAGCCGCCATCTGCCGTCGGGGAGCGTGGTCGGGTTGTGGTGCAGGCCGTGCGCGGCCAACGCGGCGACCAACGCCGGATCCGGCGCCGCCGCCAGCCCTTGGTGGGCCGAGACGATGCGCAGTGCGTGCACCAGTTGGCCGATGGGAACAGGGTCGGGATGACCGGGCAGCGTCACTGTGGTGTCGTACGTGATGGGGGTGCCTACCGGTAGGCGGTTCAACGCCTGCGCATAGACCTGAGAATTCTTGGGTGCCATCCGGATCTCCTCACCTATTCGGTACTGGCCTCTCAACGACCGAAGACAGACACGCGTTCAACAGTTCCCCCAGGCTTTGCTCTCTGATCTTGCAGGGCGGCCGGTGTCTTGGCGTTCGTGGTGGTCGCGATGTGGACGTCGTAGCGCGGGGTCAGGTGGTTGTTGCGGCAGCCGGGTGGTCGTCCTGGTCCGGGCCGGGAGGGTTTGGGTGCGCCGGCCGGACTGGTGGTCTTCGCGCGGGGGTGCCGAAACCCTCGGCGGACGCGGGCGGGCGAGAGACGCTGCGGTGGTGCGGGTCTCTGCCAGGGGCGGCGCAGTGTCGGCTCCGCCTGAAAACTGACCATATGTTTCCGGCTGAGTCGGGACCGGCTCCTGAAGCATCGGGAGGTGCTGAGCGTGGAGGATTGGGCGGAGATTCGGCGGCTGCGGCGGTCGGAGGGCATGGCGATCCGGGCCATCGCACGGCGGTTGAGGATGTCTCGCAACACCGTGAAGAAGGCCCTGGCCAGTGATGAGCCGCCGCGGTATCAGCGGGCGGCGAAGGGCTCGATCGTGGATGCGGTCGAGCCGCAGATCAGGGTGTTGTTGGCGGAGTTCCCGGAGATGCCATCGACGGTGATCATGGAACGAGTTGGGTGGACCCGGGGTAAGACGGTGTTCTGTGATCGGGTGCAGCAGCTGCGGCCGTTGTTCCGCCGTCCGGACCCGGCCCAGCGCATTGAGCCTTTTTCAAGCTGATCTTGCGGCTCAGGGCGGGTGTGGCAGGCCCGGTGATCGATGGGTGCGAGGCTCCAGGTAGGACAGCTGTCGACCAAGACT
>NZ_JBITGE010000085.1:0-2772 GCF_044456785.1 Micromonospora sp. NPDC050795
GTGGTAGAGCCGACGAACTCGCGGATGAACGGGTTCGGCAAGATCCGCCGCTGCACCCACCGCGACGCCACCGTCATCGACTTCTACCTGTACCTTGTGGGGTGGCTGTGGTGACTTCCCGGGTTGAGGGGGCGCTAACGCCGTTGGCGGGGGCGCTGCTGGTCCGGTTCGGGGTCGACTTCGCCGCTGCGCCCGATGATCCGCGCCCGGCTGTGGCCGGGCCTCACGCGCTCGCGCCGGCTCCCGGCAACGCCG
Organism: Micromonospora sp. NPDC050795; assembly: GCF_044456785.1. Taxonomy (NCBI): domain Bacteria; kingdom Bacillati; phylum Actinomycetota; class Actinomycetes; order Micromonosporales; family Micromonosporaceae; genus Micromonospora; species Micromonospora sp. NPDC050795. The sequence continues at coordinate 256 of NZ_JBITGE010000085.1, forward strand.
GGCAGCTCGCCGCCCACCGGCGGCTGGTAACGCCTCCCAGCGGGCGCTACCAGCCCGCTACCAACGAGGTCGGCACCCGCCTCGCCGTCACGGTCGGTGACCCCGCACTGCGCATCGCGCCGCGCCGCCGGACGGCGGCCGACCGGTGGTGACCACCTGGACGTCAGTACGCGCCGGCCGACGCCGCGTGCACTTCGACGCCAGCGACGGCACTCACCTCGGCTACGTCGACGTGACCAGCGGCCAGCCCGGAGACGTGCACCTCGGCCGCGCCACCGAGTTCTACGCCGCCCTGGCCACCTGGCGACAGCGCAACCCCACACCGCCCCGCACCGACCCGCCCGAGCTGGTCCACAACCTCGCGCCGCCCACCGCCCCGGCCGGGCCAGTCGCCCCGCCCACCCACCTGGGTAACGACGCGTTCGGACCGCCCCCACAGGACCCGCCAGTCGGCGTAAGCATCCGCGAACGCCCAGCTCAGTGCCCCACACCACCCACCCAGCGCAGTAGACGACCAGGATGGACCGACCTGGCCGACAACCAGCCCGGACAGGGCGCGGCCGCCGTAGCCGCGCAGCTGCGCCGCGACCGGCCCGTGGTCACGTTCATCGCCCGGCTCCTGCGACTGCGCACCGACGAACGCGCCTGGCGCGTCGGCGCGGCCGGCGAGGTGAAAACCGCCGGCTACCTGCGCAAACTCACCAGCCCCGGCGGCGGCTGGTACGTCCTGCACTCCGTACCGGTCAGCACCCGAGGCACGGACATCGACCACGTCCTCATCGGACCGGCCGGAATCTTCACCATCAACACCAAGCACCACCCGCGCGGCTTCGTCTCCGCCGGCCCGGACGGCATCACCGTCAACCGCCACGCCACCGCCTACGCGGTCAAGGCGCGAGCCGAAGCTGACCGCGCCGGCCGGCTCCTGGGCGCTGCCCTCGGCCACGGCCCGATCGCCGTCACCCCGGTCATCGCCGTCGTCGGCGCCGGTGTCCGCGGTGACCACCAGCCCCTGGGCGTGACCGTCATCGCCGCGTCCAAACTCGCCCGCTGGCTCCGCCGACAGACGCCCGTCCTCACCCCGGACACCGTGACCAAACTTCACGACGTCGCTCGGCGCTCCACCACCTGGCTCCTCTGACCGGTCATCCGCGTGACCGCCCACCGGTCACCAGTGACCGAGGCTCGCGGTCATCGCCACGACCACCGCTCATCCGCCCCGACCGCCAGGGCCATCCCGCGACCACCCGGCCCGGTCACGCCATGACCGGGTCGGACCACCCGATGACCGCGCGGCGGTCACCACGATGACCGGCCACCGGCACGACCACCACCGCCGGTCACCGATGTCCACCCGCCTTGACCTGCCGCGAAGCACTGCCGCGCCCCGATGGCGAGCCACCCGACCACCACAGCACCCTGCCCTGCTGGTGCTGAACGGTCCGGCCCCTACGCCACCTCACGGCTCATCCGGCCAGGTTCTCTCCCCCCGCCCCGACCTGCACCACCTCCGCCGGTCATCTCGTGACCGGCCACCAGAGATGACCGGAGGGTCGGTAACAGCACGGCCACCACGATGACCACCCCGCGCCGCCGGTCACCACCGTGAGGCGACCCTCCGCGCCGTCGGTCACCACCATGACCGCCTGCCCCCGGTCACGGCGATGACCGCGATCGGTCACCACGACGACCGGTCACCCGAGTGACCCACCTGCAGGGGCACCCTATGTCCGACCGGTCATCGCCGTGACCACTCAGGCCGGTCACGGGACCGCCAGCGGCGGACATGGGTCTGTCAATTCAACGGCTGATCTTGGCTGTTGAGGTTGTTAGTGGTTGGCCGGGGGTGAGCCGGCCCTCGAAGGCGATCTGGAAGGCGTTCAGCGGCGCCTTCAGCGCATGGTCCACCGTTGGTGCCGCAGTCGGTGACGGGCTGAATGGATTGGGTGGTGGCGACGATGGTCAGATCCTGTTCGGCAAGCGTCGCAGACAGTTGTCGCAGGTCGGAACGTTGTCTTTCCCACAGCGCATGGCCGTCGTAGAAGCGCACCGCGTAGGTCAGCACCGCACCGGCTTCTTCGTCGTCGGTACGGCTTTCGCCACCGGGATGAGGACTGGTGTGGCGATGGCGTTTAGCGCCGAGTCGATTGTGTCGGACATGACCGGCTCGGCCAGGTTCACTCCTGTCATCGTGCATGGCGGCAGGTCGGAGATCTGCACGCCGATCCGACGGGGACGCGGAGATCCTGGTCGTGGCTGACGCCGGCTATGACGTGCCCCGAGTGGCGTTCCTCCTGCGTGACCTGCCCGTGCAGGTCCTCGCGCGGATGCGATCGGATCGGGTGCTGGGTCGGGCAGTGTCGCCCCGGCGGCCGGGAACGCTCGGCCGTCCGCCCCTGCCACGGTGTACGAGATTCGTCTTTGATCCCGCGACCTGGGGTGGGCCGGACGCGGCCACCGTCGTCGACATCCTTCTCTACGGCAGGGCGTGGGCCCGATCCTGGGACCGGTCGCACC
>NZ_JBITGE010000086.1:0-2685 GCF_044456785.1 Micromonospora sp. NPDC050795
GCGCCGGTCGTGGCGGTGGCGGGTTTTCAGCGAGGTGTGGGGGCTGCCGCTGACGGAGAAGATCGGCGATGCTCGGTGCACTGCCGGGGCCGGGGCCGGTCAGGGCGGTGGTGGCGGTGTTCCCTGCGGGGACGGGCCGGGCAGGGACGGCTGCTGCGGGTTGCAGCCGCCATTTGTTGTCGGGGAGCGTGGTCGGGCGCTGGTGCAGGCCGTGCGCGGCCAACGCGGCGACCAATGCCGGATCCGGCGCCGCCACCCGCCCCCCGGTGGCCGAAGTTTTCCGCAGTGTGTTTACCAGTTGGCCGATGGGAACAGGGACGGTATGACCGGGCAGTATCACTGTGGTGTTCCGCGTGATGCGGGTGCCTACCGACAGGCGGTTCAACGCCTGGGCATAGTTCTGGTCGGTCCAGCTGATTTTGGCGCCGCTGGGTAGCAGCCGCCATTTGTTGTCGGGGAGCGTGGTCGGGTTGCGGTGCAGGCCGTGCGCGGCCAACGCGGCGACCAATACCGGATCCGGCGCCGCCACCCGCCCCCCGCCGGCCGAGGCGTTCCGCAGTCTGCTCACCAGTTGGCCGATGGGAACAGGGACGGGATGACCGGGCAGCGTCACTGTGGTGTCGTTTGTGATGCGGGTGCCTACCGGGTGGCGGTTCAACGCCTGCGCATAGTCCTGATCGGTCCAGGTGATTATGGTGCCGCTGGGTAGCAGCCGCCATTTGTTGTCGGGGAGCGCGGTCGGGTTGTGGTGCAGGCCGTGCGCGGCCAACGCGGTGACCAACGCCGGATCCGGCGCCGCCACCCGCCCCCCGCCGGCCGAGATGTCCCGCAGTGTGTTCACCAGTTTGCCGATGGGAACAGGGACGAGATGACCGGGCAGCATCACTGTGATGTTCTGCGTGATGCGGGTGCCTACCGGTAGGCGGTTCAACGCCTGCGCATAGTCCTGATCGGTCCAGGTGATTCTGGCGCCGCTGGGTAGCAGCCGCCATTTGTTGTCGGGGAGCGCGGTCGGGTTGCGGTGCAGGCCGTGCGCGGCCAACGCGGAAACCAACGCCGGATCCGGCGCCGCCACCCGCCCCCCGCCGGCCGAGGCGTCCCGCAGTCTGCTCACCAGTTGGCCGATGGGAACAGGGACGCTATGACCAGGCAGCGTCACTGTGGTGTTGCCCTTGATGCGGGTGCCTACCGGCAGACTGTTCAACGCCTGCGCAAAGACCTGATCGGGCCAGATGATATTGGCGCCGCTGGGTAGCAGCCGCCATTTGCCGTCGGGGAGCGCGGTCGGGTTGCGGTGCAGGCCGTGCGCGGCCAACGCGGCGACCAACGCCGGATCCGGCGCCGCCACCCGCCCCCCGCCGGCCGAGATGTTCCGGAGTCTGTTCACCAGTGGGCCGATGGGAACAGGGACGGGATGACCGGGCAGCGTCACTGTGGTGTTCTGCGTGATGGGGGTGCCTACCGGTAGGCGGTTCAACGCCTGCGCAAAGACCTGATCGGAATTCCTAGGTGCCATCCGGATCTCCTCATCTTTCCGGTACTGGCCTCTCAACGAGCGATGACAGTCACGCGTTCAACAGCTTCCCCGGGTTTTGCCCCTGATCTTGCAGGGCGGTTGCAAGTTCCGGGGTTGCGTGGCTGGTCGGCGTCACCTGGAGCTGGTGCCGATCTCCACGACCCGGCTCTGTGACCGGTTGGGCCGTATAGCAGGGCAGGCACGGGGATCGTGATCATTGTGGTGTCGAAGCCAGAGCCTTTTCCAAGCTGATCTTGCAGCTCAGGGCGAGTGTGGCAGGCCCGGTTATCGATGGGTGCGAGGCTCCAGGTAGGACAGCTGTCGACCAAGACTCGAAGCCCCGACCGGGAGCCTCGCCATGCTGTCCTACCCCCGCCACGACGGGTTCGGGTGTCCAGCAGCGGTAGAAGGTTAGCTCGCCAGTGCCGCGGTCGCGGCGGATCAGCAGCCAGTGGTGCCCGCCGTGGGCGTCGGCGGCGTGGGGCAGTGCGGTGAAGGACCAGTCGTAGTAGCGATAGCCTTTCGCGCCTCGACCCGCGGACACCCGCTGCCAGGCGGTGGCGGGAAGACCGGCGGCGAGGGCGTCAACGCGGTAGACGCCAAGGCCGGTGATCACCTGATGAGAGCAGGCCACGGCCAAGACGTAGCCCAGTCGCAGCTGACGGAGCGGGGCTGCCAGGCGCGGATCGTTGCCGTATGCCTCGTCGCCGGCCACCCATCGACACGGCAGCCCGGCGGTGACCGCTGCGGCGATCACCCGAGACGCCAGCGGCGGCTTGGTCGTGAACCGCAGCTGCTAAGGGGTGTCTCAGTTGGTGATTTTCGCGAGTCGGCGGTGGCAGATGAGGATGGCGGCGAGGTCGGCGAAGGCGTGGAGATGCTCGGCTTTGCGTTCGTAGCGGCGCGTGAGGCGACGGTTGTTGGTGAACCAGGACAGGCACGACTCGACGATCCACCGGTGCCGGCCGAGACGCTGGGAGGACTCGACGCCTTTGCAGGCGATGCGCACGGCGATGCCCCGGCGGCGGACCTCGGCCCGGATCGCCTTGTCGTCGTAGGCCTTGTCCGCGTGCAGCTTGCCCGGACGGCGGCGGGGCCGGCCGCGACGGCCCCGCACCGGCGTGAAGGCATCCAGCAACGGAAACAGCAACTGCGCGTCCGGGGTGTTC
>NZ_JBITGE010000087.1:0-2680 GCF_044456785.1 Micromonospora sp. NPDC050795
CGCTGGGTAGCAGCCGCCATTTGCCGTCGGGGAGCGCGGTCGGGTTGTGGTGCAGGCCGTGCGCGGCCAACGCGGAAACCAACGCCGGATCCGGCGCCGCCGTCCGCCCCCCGTTGGCCGCGGTGGTCCGCAGTCTGCTCATCAGTGAGCCGATGGGAACAGGGACGGTATGACCGGGCAGTATCACTGTGGTGTTGCCCGTGATGCGGGTGCCTACCGGTAGGCGGTTCAACGCCTGCGCATAGTCCTGATCGGTCCAGGTGATATTGGCGCCGCTGGGTAGCAGCCGCCATTTGCCGTCGGGGAGCGTGGTCGGGTTGTGGTGCAGGCCGTGCGCGGCCAACGCGGCGACCAACGCCGGATCCGGCGCCGCCACCCGCCCCCCGGCAGCCGCGGTGGTCCGCAGTGTGTTTACCAGTTGGCCGATGGGAACAGGGACGGTATGACCGGGCAGTATCACTGTGGTGTCGTGCGTGATGGGGGTGCCTAGCGGCAGGCGGTTCAACGCCTGCACATAGTCCTGATCGGTCCAGGTGATTTTGGCGCCGCTGGGTTGCAGCCGCCATTTGCCGTCGGGGAGCGCGGTCGGGTTGTGGTGTAGGCCGTGCGCGGCCAGCGCGGCGACCAACGCCGGATCCGGCGCCGCCACCCGCCCCCCGGCAGCCGCGATGCTCCGCAGTCTTTTCACCAGTTGCCCGATGGGAACAGGGACGGGATGACCGGGCAGCATCACTGTGGTGTCGTTTGTGAGGGGGGTGCCTACCGGCAGACGGTTCAACGCCTGCGCATAGACCTGATCGGGCCAGATGATTCTGGCGCCGCTGGGTAGCAGCCGCCATTTGCCGTCGGGGAGCGCGGTCGGGTTGTGGTGCAGGCCGTGCGCGGCCAACGCGGTGACCAACGCCGGATCCGGCGCCGCCACCCGCCCCCCGGTGGCCGCGGTGTCCCGCAGTCTTTTCACCAGTGGGCCGATGGGAACAGGGACGGGATGACCAGGCAGCGTCACTGTGGTGTTGCCCGTGATGCGGGTGCCTGCCGGCAGGCGGTTCAACGCCTGCGCATAGTCCTGATCGGTCCAGGTGATTTTGGCGCCGCTGGGTAGCAGCCGCCATTTGCCGTCGGGGAGCGCGGTCGGGCTGCGGTGCAGGCCGTGCGCGGCCAACCCGGCGACCAACACCGGATCCGGCGCCGCCCGCCCCCCGGTGGCCGCGGTGGTCTGCAGTGTGTTCACCAGTGGGCCGATGGGAACAGGGACGGTATGACCAGGCAGCATCACTGTGGTGTTCTGCGTGATGGGGGTGCCTACCGGCAGGTTGTTCAACGCCTGGGCATAGTCCTGATCGGTCCAGGTGATTTTGGCGCTGCTGGGTTGCAGCCGCCATTTGCCGTCGGGGAGCGCGGTTGGGTTGTGGTGCAGGCCGTGCGCGGCCAACGCGGTGACCAACGCCGGATCCGGCGCCGCCACCCGCCCCCCGGCAGCCGCGATGCTCCGCAGTCTTTTCACCAGTTGCCCGATGGGAACAGGGACGGTATGACCGGGCAGCATCACTGTGGTGTCGTTTGTGATGGGGGTGCCTACCGGCAGGCGGTTCAACGCCTGCGCATAGTCCTGATCGGTCCAGGTGATTCTGGCGCCGCTGGGTAGCAGCCGCCATCTGCCGTCGGGGAGCGCGGTCGGGTTGTGGTGCAGGCCGTGCGCGGCCAACGCGGAAACCAACGCCGGATCCGGCGCCGCCACCCGCCCCCCGTGGGCCGCGGTGTTCCGCAGTGTGTTCACCAGTTGGCCGATGGGAACAGGGACGCTATGACCAGGCAGCATCACTGTGGTGTTGCCCGTGATGCGGGTGCCTACCGGCAGACTGTTCAACGCCTGCGCATAGTCCTGATCGGTCCAGGTGATTTTGGCGCCGCTGGGTAGCAGCCGCCATTTGCCGTCGGGGAGCGTGGTCGGGTTGTGGTGCAGGCCGTGCGCGGCCAACGCGGCGACCAACGCCGGATCCGGCGCCGCCGCCCGCCCCCCGCTGGCCGAGATGGTCCGCAGTGTGCTCACCAGTTTGCCGATGGGAACAGGGACGGGATGACCGGGCAGCGTCACTGTGGTGTTCTGCGTGATGGGGGTGCCTACCGGGAGGCGGTTCAACGCCTGCGCATAGACCTGATCGGAATTCCTAGGTGCCATCCGGATCTCCTCATCTTCTCGGTATTGGCCTCTCAACGAGCGATGACAGTCACGCGTTCAACAGTTTCCCGGGCTTGCCCCTGATCTTGCAGGGCAGTTGCAAGTTCCGGGGTTGCTGGCTGGTCGGGTTGTGACCGGTTGGGCCGTATAGCGGGACAGGCGCGGAGTTTGTGATCATTGTGGTGTCGAAGCCAGACCTGGAGGAGGAGGCTGGTAGCGCCCTGAGAGCGTGTTTGAGAGGGGCTGGTCAGGTCCGGATGAAGGTGTGTCGGGCTTGGCGTCGGGCGGGTGGACCGCGGGTGATGCGGCGGGTCATGCCGGCGTTGGCGGTCCAGCGGATGGTGGCTTCGGAGACCTCGGGGTGGTGTTCGTAGTCGCGGGCGAGTCGGCGGTAGGCGGTGAGCCGGGCCGGAGTGCGTTCGACGACCCAGCGGCGGGGATGCACGGCGAAGCCGCGCTGGCCGGTGGGCTTGCGGACGATCTCGAGGGTGGTGCGCAGGA
>NZ_JBITGE010000088.1:0-2679 GCF_044456785.1 Micromonospora sp. NPDC050795
TCCGACCCTTCGACCACACCCATCGATGACCACGATGGCGACGCCGACACCAGCACCGCGCCAAAACAGCCCACTACCAGCGAAGACTCCACCTCCACCAGATCCGGCTGGAGTACTAACTCGGGTCGGCTGGCGCCATCTGGTAACCGACCCCTCGGACGGTCGCGATGACCGCAGGTGCGCCTAGCTTCCGTCGGAGCTGGGCAATGATGACGTCGACCACGTTCGACACCGGGTCGGCCATCTCGTCCCAGCAGTGCTCGATCAGCTCCGTCCGACTCACCACCGAAGGGTGGCGCATCATCAGCCTTTCGAGCACCGCGAACTCCTTCAGGGTCAGAGTCAGCAGGACGCCTGCCCGCCGTACCTGTCGTCGGGCGGCGTCGAGTTCGACGTCGCCGACGCGCAGGAAAGCGGGTCGGGTGGAGCCACGCCGCCGACACAGCGCCCGGACTCGGTGGACCAGCTCAACCGTGGCGAAAGGCTTCGCGACGTAATCATCCGCGCCTGCTTCGAAGCCAGCCACTCGATCGTGCAGGTCGTCCGACCTGGCGAGCAGCATTACCGGGACCGCTATACCTCGTCTTCGGAGCTCGTAGAGCTGGTCGGCCGAGTCCCCGTCCGTAATAACTCTGTCGAGCACCAGGCAGTCGTAGTCGTTGAGTGCCAGCCGCATCTCGGCCTGGTGCCAACAGGCTGCGGCGTCGACGGCGAGCCCGGCGGAACGCAGGGCGATCACGACGGTGTCGCGGATCAACCCGTCGTCTTCGAGGATGAGGACTCGCATGCGCTGTCTCGTTTCTCACGTCGGCTGCCGGAGATTCGGCATCTCTCGTGACGACTACGACAAGCGATTGCCGAGGTTCGGCTGACCTGCTGACGTTTTGCGCCCGCCCGCCCGCTCGTCAGAGCAGGCGCAGGAAGCTTGATCAGGTTGGGCAAACCAGCACCTGACGTGTGCTCGCCGAACCCTGCCACCGGGCGCCTGGTTGTTCGCTGGTCAGTCCGAGGTTGCTGTTGACCTCCTGGTCGAATCAGCGGTGCCCTATCGATAGCTCCGCCAAGTCCTGACCTCCCCGGTCTTGTTGTCCACGAATCGCTGCCGCAACGTTCTGACTGACCGTGCTCGAGAAGCGCGAGGGTCAGGGAGGCTGCCACTGAGCTGCCTCACTGAGCGGTGGACGAGGAGCTGCCGTAGTAGCGCTCGCTCACCATTGAGTCTCCGCCACCTACCGCGTGCCCGATCGATGCGGATGAGGCGCGAGGACCATCCTGCGGCCGGGGAACGATGCGTCACTCAGAAGCCAGCCGTTGCTGGTGCTCACAATGCGGTCGGCGCCGATCTTCCTCCTCAGGCGGGAAATGATCGAGCTGACCACGGAGGCACTACTCGGACGCAGCCGTATCGGCATGCTGGCAAAGACCTGAGCTCCACCCAGTGGCGTCCGGCGGGACGCCAGGATCACCTCCAAGGCCGCGGCTTCCTGCGGGCTCAGACGAATCGCCTGGGACTGTCCGTCCAGCCATACGTCACGGACCGCGCGATTCAGCACTATCGCCGCCGCGTCGTCTACGACAACCTGATCGGGCGAGTCCCCGTCCCGGGAGTTGGACTTGACGGACCAGCCACCGTCGCCCGTCAGAATGTACTCACGGCCGATTCGCCGTCGAAGACGATGGATGACGACCCCGATCTGGCCGGCCCGCGCGGGTCGGATCGTGGTTGGCATCTCACGCCAGATCTGCTCGCCACTGCGCGGTAGTCCGCGCGCCTCGACCAATGCGCGTAGTACGAGGAATTCTTGCCAGCCGAGCCGTACAGCGGAGGGCTTGTTGTGGATCCAGGCCCGGCGACGCGGTTCGTCCAGCCGAAGATCCCCGAAAGACAACACGCCTGATCCTCCAATAGCGCTGGGCATTCAAGCCACCAACCATCTAACCCCGTCACTATGCGATGACCACCCAACCGATTGCGTAGGTTTGCGATCACCACGCCGATTGCGCCGCCGCCGGTGGGCGCGATCCGCGCGGCAGGGCGGCCAGAGTCACGTCCCGGGTGGCGGGATCGCCAGAACGTTTGATGAGGACGGCCAGTACGGCTGCCTGGTATCCACTGAGCTCGGTCGCCCGCATTTTCGGACGAAGCCGCGCCATACCCGAGGGCAGGGTGAGCTCCACGCCCGCGTAGGACAGTGTGTACATCCGTGGTGGACAGGGGATGACACGCCGTCGACGGTAATCTCGAGGTAGGAGCCGCTGCACTTCGCCTAACCTCCGTCCGACACGCCACTTCCCACCGCCTGGGTGCCGGCGGGTGGTTATGCCGATCGCATTGTGGCCGCTTACACATGAGGTTTTGATGAAGCGGCGCACAGCGTGCTGCCCGCAGGCGACAGATAGGAATCCTGATTTTTCTGGCGGTGGCTCGCAGCGCGTTCCACATTTTTGCGTGCCACCAAGGGTCAGGGTCATTGCTTGTTGGTGTAACTGCTGGTCACGGCGTCGATGAGGTCACGTGATCGGCGGTCGGAGCGGCGGTTGGCGCGGGCGATGTTGGTGTCGACGTTGATGCGGTGCTAAGGGACGTCTCGTAACTGGGTGAGGGCGTTGTCCGGGGCCGGCTCGGTGGTCAGCCGGTGAGGATGATGTTGTGGAGGTTGGCGATGCCGGAAGCGGCGT
>NZ_JBITGE010000089.1:0-2662 GCF_044456785.1 Micromonospora sp. NPDC050795
TGGCTTACCGGTTAGCGAAGGGTCACGCGCTGATCGACCGGCAGCTTTACCTCCCGGCGTCGTGGACCGATGACCGCCACCGGTGTCGGGCCGCGGGGATCCCGGACGAGGTGCAGTTCGCCACGAAGGTGCAGATGGCCCGGACGATGCTGGCCCGAGCGTTGGACGCCGGTGTGCCGGTCGGGTGGGTGACGATGGACGAGGCATACGGCCAGTCGAAGGCCCTGCGAGTCTGGCTGGAACAGCGGGATGTGGGTTCTGTGGTCGCGACCCGACGCAACGACGACATGATCACCACCACGATGGGTCGGGCCCGCGCGGACGACCTGATCGCCGCCCTACCGGCTCGGGCGTGGTGCCGGTTGTCCGCCGGCGCCGGCGCTCACGGTCCCCGCGAGTACTGGTAGGCGCGGGTGCCAGTGCGCATCTGCTGGCAACCCGAGCGCGGGCACTGGCTCCTGGCCCGGCGCAGCATGACCACCGGGGAGATCGCCTATTACGTCTGCTACGGACCCCGCCGCACCCGCCTGGTCGACCTCGTCCGCACCGCCGGGACTCGGTGAGTGGGCTTGACCCGTTTCGACGGACAGGGTCGTTGTGTTGGTGTTGGTTAGGCGGCTTGGTCGATCGGTAGCGGTTGTGAGTTGGTGGCCTCGAAGGCCGCGGGGCTGAGGTAGCCGAGGGTTGAGTCTCGGCGGCGGGTGTTGTACCAGCCCTCGATGTACTCGAATGAAGTGACCCCCTGAGACCGGACACCTCCTGACTTGGCATCCTGCCGAGGAGCAGGAAACCGCTGTGGCTCGACAGAGCAAGTACCCCGAGGAGTTCCGCCGCCAGGCCGCGGCGTTGGTGCTCGACTCCGGTCGCACGATCCGTGATGTGGGCCGGGAGTTGGGCGTCAACCACGAGACGCTGCGCAACTGGGTTGACCGGATGCGGCAGGAACGCGACGGCGACCGGCCCAGTGACCTGGCCTCTGACGAGCGGGCCGAGTTGATGCGGTTGCGGCGTCAGGTCGCCCAGCTGGAGCTGGAGAAGGAGATCTTGAAAAAAGCCGCGGTCTTCTTCGCACGCGAGACGGAGCGGTGAACCGGACAGACGTCTACCGGTTCATCGACGCGGAGAAGACCACCTACCCGGTCCGTCTGCTCTGCCGGCTGCTCGGCGTCGGCCACAGCGCCTTCTACCAGTGGCGGCGCGCCGGTCGACAACGTGCCGCCGACCGGCAAACGCCACGACAGCGCGTCGAGGTCACCCGGCAGGCATGGTCGGAGCACCGAGGCGTCTACGGCGCCCGCCGGCTCACCGCTGAGCTGCACGAACGCGGTCACCGCTGGAACCGCAAGGCGGTAGCGAGATTGATGCGACTGGCAGGGATCGAGGGCGCTCACCGCCGACGGCGCGGCAAGCCCCGCCGCAAGGCCGCGTCCACGGCGACCGCGCCGGATCTGGTCCAGCGGCAATTCCACGCCACCGCCCCGAACCGGCTCTGGGTTGCCGACATCTCCTACCTGCGCACCTGGGAAGGCTTCCTCTACCTCGCCGTCGTGGTCGACGCCCACTCCCGCCGCGTCGTCGAATGGGCGATGGCCGATCACCTGCGCACCGAGCTCATCCTCGACGCGGTCGGCATGGCCATCCAGCATCGCCGACCGGCCCGTGACCAGGTCATTCATCACTCGGATCGGGGAACGCAGTACACGTCGTTCGAGTTCGGTCGCACCCTGCGTTCCTGCGGCGTCCTGGCCTCCATGGGCTCGGCCGCCGACTGCTACGACAACGCCATGGCCGAGACGTTCTTCGCCACCCTCAAGACCGAACTGGTCTACACCCGAGCCTGGCCCAGCCGTCACGAGCTGGAGATGGAGGTCTTCTCCTACATCGAAGGCTTCTACAACCCTCGCCGCCGGCACAGCCGGCTGGGTAACGTCAGCCCCGACACCTACGAGAAGATCCACCGAGAGTCCCTGACACACATCGAGGTGTCCGGCCCATAGGGGTCACTTCACGGTCAGGTCGAAGTCCTGGCTGATCTGCCGCAGCGTGCGGTCACCTCGCTGGCACAACTCGACGATCTCAGCCTTGAACTCCGGCGTGAACGAACGCCGAGGCCGAGGCCGCTTCTTCCCCATACTCTCCATGATGCTTGACATCCTCCCGGAGATCCCAGGTCCCCTGATCTCGGATGTCCGTCAAAACGGGGCAGGCCCAGGGCGATCGAGGAGTGTTTCCAACAGGCCAAGAACGAAGCCGCCTCGACGAGTACCAGGTCCGCGACTGGCGAGCCTGGTACGCCCACATCACCCCGTCCATGGCCGCCCACGCCTGGCTGTCTGTGGCCCGATCCCTTACCGCACAAGGGGATCCAGCACCGACGACGACATGATGATCGGCTACACCGTACCGGAGATCCGAAGACTGCTCACCGCACTCGCAGTGTGATCAACTCACCCACCCGAGCGCGTCTGAGCCTGGTCTCGATGGCGCCGACGACGCCAACACCAAGCCCGAACCTGCCACTACCAGCGACACGGATACCCCTGACCCAACTGCCGTTGCAGTATTAAAGCGTGTTTGAGAGGGGCTGGTCAGGTCCGGATGAAGGTGTGTCGGGCTTGGCGTCGGGCGGGTGGACCGCGGGTGATGCGGCGGGTCATGCCGG
>NZ_JBITGE010000090.1:0-2494 GCF_044456785.1 Micromonospora sp. NPDC050795
GCCATTTGCCGTCGGGGAGCGCGGTCGGGTTGTGGTGCAGGCCGTGCGCGGCCAACGCGGCGACCAACGCCGGATCCGGCGCCGCCACCCGCCCCCCGCCGGCCGAGGTGTTCCGCAGTGTGTTTACCAGTTGGCCGATGGGAACAGGGACGGTATGACCAGGCAGCATCACTGTGGTGTTGCCCGTGATGGGGATGCCTGCCGGCAGGCGGTTCAACGCCTGGGCATAGTCCTGATCGGTCCAGGTGATTTTGGCGCCGCTGGGTAGCAGCCGCCATTTGCCGTCGGGGAGCGCGGTCGGGTTGCGGTGCAGGCCGTGCGCGGCCAACGCGGCGACCAACGCCGGATCCGGCGCCGCCACCCGCCCCCCGCCGGCCGCGATGCTCCGCAGCCTGCTCACCAGTTGGCCGATGGGAACAGGGACGGGATGACCAGGCAGCATCACTGTGGTGTTGCCCGTGATGCGGGTGCCTACCGGCAGGCGGTTCAACGCCTGCGCATAGTCCTGATCGGGCCAGCTGATTCTGGCGCCGCTGGGTAGCAGCCGCCATCTGCCGTCGGGGAGCGCGGTCGGGTTGCGGTGCAGGCCGTGCGCGGCCAACGCGGCGACCAACGCCGGATCCGGCGCCGCCACCCGCCCCCCGCGGGCTGCGGTGCTCCGGAGTCTGCTCACCAGTGGGCCGATGGGAACAGGGACGGTACGACCGGGCAGCATCACTGTGGTGTTGCCCGTGATGTGGGTGCCTACCGGCAGGCGGTTCAACGCCTGCGCAAAGACCTGATCGGAATTCCTAGGTGCCATCCGAATCTCCTCATCTTTCCGGTACTGGCCTCTCAACGAGCGAAGACAGTCACGCGTTCAACAGTTTCCCCGGGCCTTTGCTCCCTGATCTTGCAGGGCGGCCGATGTCTTGGCGTTTGTCAAGCCCCGGGGTTGATGGGGAGTTGGTTACAGATCTTGAATGGTCAGGTTGAGTCGTCGAGGGTCAGGCCGGTGTGCGCTTGAGTCGTTGCGGATAATCGCCAGGAGGTGGTCGACGCCGCGGACGGCGAGGTTGCCGGTGCTGCGTTTGAGGTGGGACCAGACCTGCTCGGCGGGGGCGTAGGCGGGCAGGCGGATCACGTGCAGCCAGTCTCGGGCGGCGGTCATCTTCCGCATGGCGGCGCTGATGTGGGTGTTGAGGTTGTCCCAGACGAGAACGATCGGTCCGCGTAGTTGCTGGTGGGCGGCGTCGAGCAGGCGGATGTAGTCGCGTTCGGGAAGCTGCGTCGTTCGTTCTTGCGGCCGCGGTGGGTGATGGTGCGGTAGATCAGCCGGGGACGCTGGCCGGGTTTGTAGCAGGCCAGGCCGGCGATCGAGACTCGTCCGGATCCCTTGCCCGACACCGGGATCTGTGGAGTGTGGCCGCGTCGGCCCCAGGTGCGGGCCTTCGGTGGGCGCAGCGCCTGACCGGCCTCGTCCTCGAAGCAGATCCACGCGTCGAGCTGCGCCGCTACCGTTTTCCCGCCGGCCACACCTCCCGCCGCCACGTCGCGACCGCGGCCTCGTCGCGTTCGACGGGCCGATGCGACGGGACCTGCACCGACCAGCCGATGCGGTGCAGCAGGTACGAGGTGCCGCGCAGGGTGTAACGGGTGCGGAACATGCGGGCGATCAGGTCCGACACCCGAGCCAATGTCCACCGCTGATCATCGCCGAAGCCGTGCGCCGCCGGCCCCTCGTCCAGCGCGTCGGCCAGCCGTCGCAGCCGGGCCTCATCCAGCCGGCAGCGGGACCCGCCAGGGCCTTTCGACGCGAGGGCGTCCTCGCCGCCGGCCCGCCACCGCTTGCGCCACCCAAACACCGCGGTCTGCGACACCCGCAGCCTGGCCGCGATCTCCGGCACCGACACCCCCGCAGCGCACCACCCCGCCGCCTGCCGCCGCACCGCCTCACGCTTGGCCCGCCCCCGCGCGGACAACCCACCTCCATCGGATACCTCATCACCCCGGCCTACAACGATCATCGGCGAAGATCACGCCGACACGCCAAGCCACAGTGGACGAATTTTGCCTTTCAAGATCTGTAACGGCGACCTCTCTGCTGCCGGCGGGTTGACACGAGAGGTGCCGTTAGATCCACAGTCCCTTGGGTGATCGCCGGGGGCACCCGCGATAGCCTGCAACCACAGATGCCCGTTGGGTCGAAGGTGAGGCTCGCCCGGTGGGTACCAAGTACGAACCAATGACTCTTTCCAGGATGGTCTCCCATCTGGCGTCCTTGGACACCGACCAGGTCCGCCGGAAGCTGGTGTGGGAGTTCTTCGAGGAGTACCGCTGGGAGGCGGCCGAGACCAGGATCGGTCTATTGAGGTGTCAACGGCGGACTGAGACTGGATCTGGCCCACTTTCCGTGATCAGGACTGACCCGGCTCGGGGTACCAAGTCCACTGTGTAGGGTGCGTCGTGCGATCGGCTGATCTTGTTGCGGTCCTGCCTCATCTGGCACCTGTCC
>NZ_JBITGE010000091.1:0-2460 GCF_044456785.1 Micromonospora sp. NPDC050795
GCCGCTTCTTCCCCATACTCTCCATGATGCTGGACATCCTCCCGGAGACCCCAGGTCCCCTGATCTCGGATGTCCGTCAAAACGGGGCAGGCCCAACCCCGGAACTTGCAACCGCCCTGCAAGATCAGGGGCAAAGCCCGGGGAACTCTTGAACGCGTGACTATCTTCGGTCGTTGAGAGGCCAGTACCGAATAGATGAGGAGATCCGGATGGCACCTAGGTATTCCGATCAGGTCTATGCGCAGGCGTTGAACCGTCTGCCGGTAGGCACCCGCATCACGGGCAACACCACAGTGACGCTGTCCGGTCATATCGTCCCTGTTCCCATCGGCAAACTGGTGAGCAGACTGCGGAACACCTCGGCCAGCGGGGGGCGGGTGGCGGCGCCGGATCCGGTGTTGGTCACCGCGTTGGCCGCGCACGGCCTGCACCGCAACCCGACCGCGCTCCCCGACGGCAAATGGCGGCTGCAACCCAGCAGCGCCAAAATCACCTGGACCGATCAGGACTATGCGCAGGCGTTGAACCGCCTACCGGTAGGCACCCGCATCACGCACGACACCACAGTGACACTGCCCGGTCATCTCGTCCCTGTTCCCATCGGCAAACTGGTGAACAGGCTGCGGAGCATCGCAGCCACCGCGGGGCGGGTGGCGGTGCCGGATCCGGCGTTGATCGCCGCGTTGGCCGCGCACGGCCTGCACCACAGCTCGACCACGCTCCCCGACGGCAAATGGCGGCTGCTACCCAGCGGCGCCAAAATCACCTGGACCGATCAGGACTATGCGCAGGCGTTGAACCGCCTACCGGTAGGCACCCGCATCACGGGCAACACCACAGTGATGCTGCCCGGTCATAGCGTCCCTGTTCCCATCGGCCAACTGGTGAACACACTGCGGAACACCGCAGCCACCGCGGGGCGGACGGCGGCGCCGGATCCGGCGTTGGTCGCCGCGTTGGCCGCGCACGGCCTGCACCACAGCTCGACCACGCTCCCCGACGGCAAATGGCGGCTGCTACCCAGCGGCACCAAAATCACCTGGACCGATCAGGACTATGCCCAGGCGTTGAACCGCCTGCCGGCAGGCACCCGCATCACGGGCAACACCACAGTGACGCTGCCCGGTCATAGCGTCCCTGTTCCCATCGGCCAACTGGTGAACACACTGCGGAACATCGCGGCCAGCGGGGGGCGGGCGGCGGCGCCGGATCCGGCGTTGGTCGCCGCGTTGGCCGCGCACGGCCTGCACCGCAACCCGACCGCGCTCCCCGACGGCAAATGGCGGCTGCTACCCAGCGGCGCCATAATCACCTGGACCGATCAGGACTATGCGCAGGCGTTGAACCGCCTGCCGGTAGGCACCCCCATCACGCAGAACATCACAGTGATGCTGCCCGGTCATACCGTCCCTGTTCCCATCGGCAAACTGGTGAGCACACTGCGGACCATCTCGGCCACTGGGGGGCGGGCGGCGGTGCCGGATCCGGTGTTGGTCGCCGCGTTGGCCGCGCACGGCCTGCACCATAATCCGACCACGCTTCCCGACGGCAAATGGCGGCTGCAATCCGCAGCAGCCGTCCCTGCCGGGCCCGTCCCCGCAGGGAACACCGCCACCGCCCTGACCGGCCCCACCGCCCTGACCGGCCCCGGCCGTATACCGAGCATCGTCGATCTTGTCAACCGTCAGCGGCAGCCCCCACACCTCGCTGAAAACCCGCCACCGCCACGACCGGCGCCCACCACTGTCACCATGACTGACATCATCGCCCCCTGGCACCTCCCCACCCCAACCATGCCACCAGCCGCCACCCCAACCGTGCCACCGGCGGGCACCCCAACCACGACATCGGCGGGCATCGCCGCCGCGGCGCGGCTGTCGACCGTTACTGCCTCAGCACAGCCGAGAGCCGCCAACCGCGAGGACCGCGGCTATTTCCCCACCCCCACCCGTCCCCGCTCAGCCTCCCCTTCGCGCACATCCCCACCGCACACATCGACATCAGGCACATCAGCGTCACCACAGGGACTGTGGATCTGAGGGTGTTTCCGGCCTGACTCGCCAGGCGTTGTGCCTGGTGGGAGGGTGCCGTGATGACCGCGACACTGAACGACCAGACCGGACGTAAAAAGCGGCCCGAGCCGTCGGCGGAGGCGAAAGCGACGGCAGGTGGTCGAGGTTGAAGTCCTCCAGGGTTTTGACCTGGGGGAAGTGGGCGGTGCGCACGCGCATCACGGTGCCCTTGGACTCCCGGTCGGCGACCTGGCGTTGCAGCAGCGCGGCCAGGTATTCCTCGTGTGACCAGTTCTGGTCGCGTGCCTGGTCGGCCAGTTCCTCCCACGAGGCGCCGATGGTGGGGGTCTTGAGTTCCCCCCGTTTCGACGGAGCTTCTCAAACATGATCGACTGATCATGGGGAGGAAGTTCTGTGGCCGCACCGAAGAAGTACCCCGACGAGCTGA
>NZ_JBITGE010000092.1:0-2455 GCF_044456785.1 Micromonospora sp. NPDC050795
CCGGCATCGCCAACCTCCACAACATCATCCTCACCGGCTGACCACCGAGCCGGCCCCGGACAACGCCCTCACCCAGTTACGAGACGTCCCTTAGCGAGACCTACGCGAATGGTGATCTGGGCTTCGTGTCCGGTATCGGCCGGCGCATTGGCCCCGTAGCCTTGGATCCATGACAGACCCGACGGCCGCCACCGGCCAACCGGAGCGAACGCTACTGGCCTGGACTTCGCCGAGCGCGACGCATCTGTCACGACTCGCGCAGATCGGTGAGCAGTTCGTCCGCCTCTCCGGCAAGCTCGTCGGGCTGCTGCACAACGGCGGTGTCCAACACGACCTCACCGGAGCCGAGGCGGACGCGGTGCGCAACGCCGCCAGCACCGCGCACTCCGCCGGCGAGCTTGTCGTGCCGGCCGCGACCGCCGCCGAGCGTCGGGCCGACCGCACCGGCATATGAGTCGCTCCGGACAGGGCGTGCGGCCTACCGCGTCGAGGCCGGCGGCGGAGGTGTCGTGTTCGGTCTGGACGTGGCGGTCAAACGATTCCCGCAACCCCCGGTCTTGGAGCACGATGCCGTCCCACGGCTGAGACACGCCGCTGCCCAGCCGTACGGCCCTGACCAGTGTTGCCGTTGATCGCGCTGGTTACTACGGCTGGGCCCTATCGAACGCCGAACTGTAGCGAGGAGCGCATCCCCACCCGGTCTATGCCGAATGCAAGATTGTCGATACATTGAGTTAACTCATAGGTCGGTGATCGGTGGCAGGTTGAGGCTTAGGCGTGAGAGCCACATCTACGGAAGGTTGCGGTAATGCGACGAATCATTACTGGTCTAGCGGTACTGTCACTTTCGTTCGCTGTCTTTGCCGCGCCCTCCAGCGCGGCACCGACCACGATGCAAGGCGCTTCCGGCGTCCGCCTGCTTGCTTGCACCCAACCAGGCTGGACGTCTCACTCACAATGAGGCGGGTTCACCACCGACGGCACCAACATCCGCATCGGCCCGACCACGCGATGCACCTCGGTAGGGCTCGGATACCGCAGCCACACTGTGACCTATCACTGCTGGCGCTCGGGCGCGGGCGGCACTTGGACGCACCTGCGGAACAACACCACCGGCGCGCAGGGCTGGGTCAAAGACTGGCTGTTGGTGGGCTACGGAAGCAGACACTCCTGCTAAGAACCAACTCACCTCTGGGCGAATAGCACCGCAACAGGTGCCGCACCTCATCAACCGGACGCCTCGGCCGCTTCGGCCGCCGGGGCGACACCCTTCTCACTGCCGGTCGATTTTCGTTGCCGCCGACCTCGCGGAGGGAGCCTTCCCATGATCAGTGACATCTATGACGTGATACACCGCCGCCGCGACGTTCGCAGTCAGTTCACTGGCGAACCCATCACCGCCGATGCACTTGACCGCATCCTCACGGCAGCTCACGCGGCACCCAGCGTGGGGCTGTCTCAGCCGTGGGACTTCATCGTAATCCGCGACCGCGGTTTGCGGGAATCGTTTCACCGCCATGTCCAGGCCGAACGCGACACCTTCGCCGCCGGCCTCGATGCCGAGGCCAGAGACCGGTTCTCCCGCATCGAGATTGACGGCGTGTTGGAGTCCACGTTGTCGATCGTGGTGACCTACGACGCCGACCGTGGCGGTCCCACCGTCCTGGGCCGGCACACCATCGCCGACGCCGGCCTATACTCCGTGTGCCTGGCCATCCAGAACCTGTGGCTAGCCGCCACGGCCGAACATTTCGGCGTCGGCTGGGTGTCGTTCTACCGCGAACAGTTCCTGCAAAAACTACTCGACATCCCCACCCCCATCCGACCCGTCGCCTGGCTATGCCTTGGGCCCATCACCCACCTGCAACCCGTACCTGACCTCGAACGGCACGGCTGGAGACAGCGCCGCTCCCTGCAAACAGCAATCCACTCCAACCGCTGGAGCCCTCGACCTGCCACGACATAACACCTCGGTACGTCCGGCCGATCTCCGGGAACGCCCGAAGCTGCGCCCGCTCATCGCGCCGAGGCCTCGGCGCGGTCGCGGCGCGGTCGCGGCGAGGTCGCGGCGCGGTCGCGGCGCGGTCGCGGCGAGGCCTCGGCGCGGTCGCGGCGAGGGGGACCCCTCTATGCCAAGATTATGAGAGGCAAGATTTACTCTTGAAACGTTGAGGTGAGGGCGAGCGAGGAGACCACCACCGGTGGGTTCGAACAGTGAGGTGCCTGATCCGGAGGTTCCGGCGAAGGTGAGGTCGCGTAGCGACTCGGTCGCGTACAAGGCTCGGATCCCGGAGGAGTACGAGTCGCTCGACAAGGCGGGTAAGGGCGCGTTGTTGCGGCGGGAAGGCCTGTACTCATCGTTGAGCCATTTTCATCCTGCGTAGCGGTTCGCTTCGACGTGGTGCAGGACGAGGATGGCTTGCGCGATCGCGGTGGCTCGGCGTGGACAGCAGCG
>NZ_JBITGE010000093.1:0-2346 GCF_044456785.1 Micromonospora sp. NPDC050795
TCCATCGATCACTGAGCGTAGACAACTCTGATGATCGATTCCCGTGCCTGCTTGCTACATCGGAGTACCCGCCTGTCCGGATCTTGGACGCCTACCGCCGGTCGCTCTTACGGAACTGAACGGGCTGCAACCCGGTGAACGGAAAGATCCACTCCGGGCGGGCCGCCGTGATCACCTGCACCCAGGTATCCTGAGGTTGATCTTGTGAGCTCCTCGTCGGTTCCATCACATAGCGCGTTCAAAGCTGTTTGGAAACAACATCGCGATTAACATTGAGCATGGCTTCCAGTGCGTCCCCGAGGCGTGCCACCAACACGCGTCCCCCGAAGACGAGGTCCCATGGCACGGAAAAGCGCCCTCGCCGTTGCCGGCGTGATCCTGGCGGCTGCGGCGGCGTGTGACGGCGCGTCTGGTCAGTCTGCCGGCCAGGACAGCGACCTCACCGGTGTCACGGTTGAGGTCGCCGCGACATGGTCCGGCATCGAGCGGGAGAATTTCCAAGCGGTGCTCGATGCTTTCGCCGAGAAGACCGGTGCCACCGTCAAGTACACGGCCGGCGGCATCGATCTGCCGGTGCTGCTCAATAGTCGCATCGCGGGTGGGTCGCCGCCCGACGTCGCACTCGTCGCACAGCCAGGCGTGGTTTCGGCGCTCGTTAGCCGTGGCGCGCTTGTCCCCCTCAGCGGCAGTGCTGCGGACGCCGTAACGGACAACTACAGCGACGCATGGCAGAGTCTCGGCGCCGTCGGTGGCACGCGCTATGGGTTCTACTTCAAGGTCGCCAACAAGTCAGTGATTTGGTACCGCGTCAAATCCTTTGAGGACGCCGGGGTGAAGCCACCCGCCACGTGGGACGACCTCACAGCGGTGTCGCGTACTCTGGCCGACTCGGGCACCACGCCGATGGTGGCCGCAGGGGGCGACGGCTGGGTGCTGACCGACTGGTTCGAAAACGCATTCCTGCGCATCGGCGGCGCCGAAAAGTACGACAAGCTCGCCCGGCACGAGATCCCCTGGACCGACCCAGCCGTCGTCAAGACATTGACCTTGCTCGGCGAGTACTGGCAGACGCCGAAAATGATCCTCAATAGACCGGCCGGGGCCACTCAGATCACGTTCACCCAAGCGATCTCGGACGTGTTCGGTGTTGCCCCGAAGGCCGCCATGCTCTTCGAGGGGAATTTCGTCGCCGCTGAGATCACCAAGCTTGGCCGATCGACGGTGGGGCAGACGGCGAAGTTTTTTCCGTGGCCGTCTATCGGAGGTTCGGCGCCGGCCGTCGTGACCGCCGGTGACCAGGCCGTACAGCTGAAGGACACCACCGAGGCCCGCGCCCTGATGACATTTCTGGCGTCACCGGAGGCCGCTGCGATCATGACGGCCAAGGGTGGGTTCATCTCGGCCAACGCCAAGGTCGATCAGTCGTCCTACCCCGATCCGACGACGCGCGCATTGGCGGGCGCCGTGGTCGAGGCCGAGTTGCTCCGCTTCGACCTGTCCGACCTGACTCCGCAGCGCTTCGGTGGCGGCAGCAACGCGGCCCTCTGGGTGTTGCTGCAGGACTTCCTCGAGAAGGGCCTGGACGCACGGTCGGTGGCACAACGTCTCGAGGACGCGGCGCAAAAGGAGTACGGAGCCGGTAGAGCCCGGCCTCCGGATTCCGCCCGTCCCGCACCCGTGCCATGACCCGCAGCGTGACCGGCAGGGTCTCGTTCTCACCGGCGTCTTCCCCAGTGCGCGAAGTACCAGTACGCCGTCTGTCGCCGGGCCAGATCCGCCGGCAGGTATCGCCATGGACACCCCGAGCGGACCAACTACAAGTTTGCGTCGACGATCTCCCGACGAGGGTGCTTCTGCCGCCGCCCGTCCCTGCTGGGCTCCGGCAAAAATCCTTCGATCAACGCCCACTGGGCTTCAGTCAACTCCGACGGGTAACCACGACGCGACGACACCGGACACCTGTCTGCCCCGGTGACCATCGCCACACCGCCACACCACTCATATTGGACCTTCAAACACACTCGAAGAAATGAGGATAATCAATCGAGGGAACTTCCATGACCGGTTGGAGTCCTCACAGCAGGGCACTCGCATGGTCGATCTTTGACCGTTTAGCTACTTCTGGGGTAGTCACGCCGGTTCGGGCCGGTACGTAGAAGAGCGCGGTCTTCTGGTGATCACTCAGGTGTCTAAGGGATGTCTCGCAACCCCGACGTCTGTCTGCTGAGGATGATGGGTCAGGATGCCTGGCTGCAGGTGATCACGGCGGCCCGCCCGGAGTGGATCTTTCCGTTCACCGGGTTGCAGCCCGTTCAGTTCCGTAAGTTGGTCAGGTTGGTCGCTGAG
>NZ_JBITGE010000094.1:0-2293 GCF_044456785.1 Micromonospora sp. NPDC050795
CGGCGCCGGATCCGGCGTTGGTCACCGCGTTGGCCGCGCACGGCCTGCACCACAACCCGACCACGCTCCCCGACAACAAATGGCGGCTGCAACCCAGCGGCGCCAAAATCATCCGGCCCGATCAGGACTACGCCCAGGCGTTGAACCGCCTGTCGGTAGGCACCCGCATCACGCGGAACACCACAGTGACACTGCCCGGTCATAGCGTCCCTGTTCCCATCGGCCAACTGGTGAACACACTGCGGAACAGCTCGGCCACCGGGGGGCGGATGGCGACGCCGGATCCGGCGTTGGTCACCGCGTTGGCCGCCCACGGCCTGCACCACAACCCGACCACGCTCCCCGACAACAAATGGCGACTGCAACCCAGCGGCGACAGAATCATCCGGACCGATCAGGACTATGCCCAGGCGTTGAACCGCCTGCCGGTAGGCACCCGCATCACGCACAACACCACAGTGACACTGCCCGGTCATAGCGTCCCTGTTCCCATCGGCCAACTGGTGAACACACTGCGGAACAGCTCGGCCACCGGGGGGCGGATGGCGGCGCCGGATCCGGTGTTGGTCGCCGCGTTGGCCGCGCACGGCCTGCACCACAACCCGACCGCGCTCCCCGACGGCAAATGGCGGCTGCAACCCGCAGCAGCCGTCCCTGCCCGGCCCGTCCCCGCAGGGAACACCACCACCGCCCTGACCGGTCCCACCGCCCTGACCGGCCCCGCCCCCGCCCCCGGGCGTGTACTGAGCATCGCCGAGCTTCTCAACCCTCCAGGGCAGCCCCCACACCTCGCTGAAAACCCGCCACCGCCACCATCGGCGCCCACCACTGTCACCAAGACTGACAGAATCGCCCCCTGGCACATCCCCACCCCAACCATGCCACCAGCCGCCACCCCAACCGCGCCACCGGCGGGCACCCCAACCACGACATCGGCGGGCATCGCCGCCGCGGCGCGGCTGTCGACCGTTACTGCCTCAGCACAGCCGAGAGCCGCCAACCGCGAGGACCGCGGCTATTTCCCCACCCCCACCCGTCCCCGCTCAGCCTCCCCTTCGCGCACATCCCCACCGCACACCACGACACCAGGCACATCAGCGCCACCCCACCGCTGACATACGAGAGGTTTCCGGCGGTCTTGGTTAGCCTCGGTCTTTCAATTGGGTGTGGGTGCATAGCCGATGCTCGATGAGTATGGTTCTCGTGGTTGCTGACGTTTTGACGGCATGGTGAGGACCCGGCGTGGGGCCGGGTTCCTCCGTGTCGACTGGTAGTGGTGGGGCTGCGGGATCAGCCGGTGGGCCGGGGTAACGCGGTGAGAGCGGTGAATGCGGTGGTCAACGCGTCGGTCCAGGGCTAGCCGTTGGCGATAGCGAGACGGGCTCGGCGGGCGGTGCGGGTGATCCGGGCCGCGACGTGCAGCAGTCGGTTAGCGCGGTTTCTTGGGCTCAGCGGTGGCGAGGTCATCGTCCAGCAGCAGATTCTGGGTCCTGGCGAGCAGGTCGGTGCCGGTCAGCGCGAGTTGGAGCCAGGCCTGGTTGATCGCGGACAGTCGGGACGGGAACCGGCCGAAGCCGGTGTCTTTCCCGGTGTGGATGCGGTCTTCGACCCGGGCGTGAGCCCGGTGGCGGGCTTCCAGGAATTGGATGCTGCCGGTGCCGGGCGGGGTGTCGGTGGCGACGATCTGGTGCCGTCAGCCCTCGATGGTGTCGAACAGCGACAGTTGGGCACCGGGGTGCGGGCGTTCCCGGCGGACCAGGAAGCGGGTGCCCTCGGGCCAGCCGCCGGCGTCGAAAAGGCCGGTGATCTCGCAGACTTCGGCATGTTCTCGCAGGTCACCGCCGGTGTCGACGGCGGGGACCCAGCCGGTTGCGGCCCGGATCGCTTCACGTACGGGTTCGGAGATCGCGGCGCCGGCCGAGAACCGGATATCGAGGTGCTGCTCGCGCAGGCTGCGGATATGGGCGAGGAACCCGTGACTGGAACCGGCAGCGTCGGCGCGGAGCAGGATCGGGGTGCCGTGCCGGCAGGCGTCGGGGACCTGGGCGAGGGCGTGATCGAGGACGGTGTTGTGGTCGGCGGTGGTGTTGGAACCGGCCCGGCCTTCCCGTAGCAGCCCGGCAAGGGCTTCGCCGGTGTTGTCCAGGAAACACAGCAGCGGGTGGTAGCCGAAGGTCTTCTTCCAGGTGCGGGTCGCTGCTTGCTTCTCGCAGTGGCAGATCACGATGGTTGCGTCGATGTCCAGGACCAGGCCGTCGACCAGCCGGCCGGCGACCGCCGGTTGCGGCAGGTC
>NZ_JBITGE010000095.1:0-2229 GCF_044456785.1 Micromonospora sp. NPDC050795
AGCCACCGCCGTATCTTTGGTCCACACAACCACGAGACTCAGCGGTGGCTGCTCCATGCCTACGGACAAAACCACACTGCTCCAGCAGGTCCGAATGGATCTCCTGCTGGAGTACTAGAGATCTGTATACGGCCCAACCGGTCACAACCCGACCAGCCACACAACCCCGGAACTTGCAACAGCCCTGCAAGATCAGGGGCAAAGCCCGGGAAGCTGTTGAACGCGTGACTGTCTTCGCTCGTTGAGAGGCCAGTACCGAGAAGATGAGGAGATCCGGATGGCACCTAGGAATTCCGATCAGGTCTATGCGCAGGCGTTGAACAGCCTACCGGTAGGCGACCCCATCACGCACGACACCACAGTGATGCTGCCCGGTCATAGCGTCCCTGTTCCCATCGGCAAACTGGTGAACACACTGCGGAACAGCTCGGCCACCGGGGGGCGGGCGGCGGCGCCGGATCCGGCGTTGGTCACCGCGTTGGCCGCGCACGGCCTGCACCACAACCCAACCACGCTCCCCGACGGCAAATGGCGGCTGCAACTCAGCGGCGCCAGAATCATCTGGCCCGATCAGGACTTTGCGCAGGCGTTGAACCGCCTGCCGGTAGGCACCCCCATCACGCAGAACACCACAGTGACGCTGCCCGGTCATACCGTCCCTGTTCCCATCGGCTCACTGGTGAGCAGACTGCGGGACTCCTCGGCCGGCGGGGGGCGGGTGGCGGCGCCGGATCCGGCGTTGGTCACCGCGTTGGCCGCGCACGGCCTGCACCACAACCCGACCACGCTCCCCGACGGCAAATGGCGACTGCTACCCAGCGGCGCCAGAATCATCCGGACCGATCAGGACTTTGCGCAGGCGTTGAACAACCTGCCGGTAGGCACCCCCATCACGCAGAACACCACAGTGACGCTGCCCAGTCATCCCGTCCCTGTTCCCATCGGCCAACTGGTGAGCAGACTGCGGAACACCTCGGCCAGCGGGGGGCGGGCGGCGGCGCCGGATCCGGCGTTGGTCACCGCGTTGGCCGCCCACGGCCTGCACCACAACCCGACCACGCTCCCCGACAACAAATGGCGACTGCAACCCAGCAGCGCCAAAATCACCTGGACAGATCAGAACTATGCCCAGGCGTTGAACCGTCTGCCGGTAGGCACCCTTATCACGCACGACACCACAGTGACGCTGCCCGGTCATAGCGTCCCTGTTCCCATCGGCCCACTGGTGAAAAGACTGCGGGACGCCTCGGCTACCGGGGGGCGGGTGGCGGCGCCGGATCCGGCGTTGATTGCCGCGTTGGCCGCGCACGGCCTGCACCACAACCCGACCACGCTCCCCGACAACAAATGGCGGCTGCAACCCAGCGGCACCAGAATCAAGCGGACCGATCAGGACTATGCGCAGGCGTTGAACCGCCTGCCGGTAGGCACCCCCCTCACAAACGACACCACAGTGACGCTGCCCGGTCATCCCGACCCTGTTCCCATCGGCCAACTGGTGAGCACACTGCGGAACACCTCGGCCAGCGGGGGGCGGGTGGCGGCGCCGGATCCGGTGTTGGTCGCCGCGTTGGCCGCGCACGGCCTGCACCGCAACCCGACCGCGCTCCCCGACGGCAAATGGCGGCTGCAACCCAGCGGCGCCAAAATCAGCTGGACCGATCAGGACTATGCGCAGGCGTTGAACCGCCTGCCGGTGGGCACCCGCATCACGGGCAACACCACAGTGACGCTGCCCGATCATCCCGTCCCTGTTCCCATCGGCCTACTGGTGAACACACTGCGGAAAGCCGCGGCCACCGGGGGGCGGGCGGCAACGCCGGATCCGGTGTTGGTCACCGCGTTGGCCGCGCACGGCCTGCACCGCAACCCGACCACGCTCCCCGACAACAAATGGCGGCTGCAACCCGCAGCAGCCGTCCCTGCCCGGCCCGTCCCCGCAGGGAACACCACCACCACCCTGACCGGCCCCGGCCCCGCCCCCGGCCGTGTACTGAGCATCGCCGAGCTTCTCAACCCTCCAGGGCAGCCCCCACACCTCGCTGAAAACCCGCCACGACCGGCACCTGCCACTGTCACCATGACTGACAAAATCGCCCCCTGGCACCTCACCACCCCAACCGTGCCACCGGCAGGCATCGCCGCCGCGGCGCGGCTGTCGACCGCTACTGCCTCAGCACAGCCGAGAGCCGCCAACCGCGAGGACCGCGGCTATTTCCCCACCCCCAC
>NZ_JBITGE010000096.1:0-2223 GCF_044456785.1 Micromonospora sp. NPDC050795
CCACCCGCTACGACAAACTGGCCGTCCGCTACGAAGCCACCCTGACCATCGCCGCCATCAACCAGTACCTCCGAGCTTTATGAAACACGGGCTAGTGCCGAACCGCGCTTGGTACTCCAGCCGCACCCGGTGGAGTCGGAGTCTCCGCTGGTAGTGGGCCGTTTTGGCGCGGTGTTGGTGTCGTCGTCGCCAGTCTGACCATCGATGGATGTGGACACATTGTTTCCCCACGGTGCCCGCTGAGATCCACTGCAGCGCGCACCGTTTGCCGGCGTCCGCCTTGGCGGTGGGTGAGGGCATGGCGGCGGTGAGCCCTCTCCCGGACGTCGTCGACGTGCGCATGGGACAGCTCGCCACAGTGCTGGCCGCGGACGTCGAGTCAGCTCGGCGGCTGTTGCCCCTGCGGTCCGGCCAGCCACGTCGTGATCTGCCTCAGTGGCTGGCTGCTGTTGACGATCCTCTTCATCCGTTGCCACGCGGCGTGGGCCGGAGACCCGCCCAGCACGCCGCCGATACCCCCCGTGCCGCCGCCAGCCACCGTCCCGCTGCTCTGAGCAAGTTGCTGGGTGCTCTGTCCGAGCTGCTGGGTGGCCTGCCCGAGTTGTTGGCCGACCTGCTGGGTCGCCTGCTGCAGCGTCTGCGACAGCGGTCCATCGGGTCCCAGCGCCTCCTGCGCCGTCTGCCCGACCTGGTTCACGGCGTTGTCCACGGTCTTCACCAGCGACTCGATGATCTGAGGGTTCCGTTCGATTGTGCGCAGGGCGCTGTCGAGAATGCCCCGGAGCTCATCGAGCCGAACCTCAAGCATCGCCTCGGCCTCGACGCCCTTGATGTCGACCTTCACCGTGCCGAGACGCGCCTGAACGCCCACGTCGAGTTGGAGCAGGCTGCCCAGCCGTGCTCGCAGAGAAACAGAGGCGTCCAGATCGTCTACCTCGACGTAGATCTGCTCAACCTTGACCTGCGGGAGTTGAAGGACGACGTCCGGGTCTGACATCGTCTTGCTGCTGCGCCCACCAGCCGGTTGGGGAAGGCCGTGCGCACCACTCTCCGGAATGAGGGGGTGTTCGCCGGGCTTGGCACCCGTCGGCCCGGCGGCGACACTGCGGCTCTCGCCCGGCCCGGCGGATTTCGCGGCTTCCTCGGCGTCGCGCTGCCCATCAACGCGCTCACGCGGTTGCGCCGGCGACTCCCGTGCGCCCGTATCCCGGCTGTCCGGTTCGGTCATCACGCTACTCCTCGGGCTTCGACTGACGTCCGAACGGGATTAGGTGCCGATCCGGCGGGGCTGGAGCTGTCCCGACCCTGGCCCGGTCAACTGCCAGAACTCCTGCGGCAATTGGTCGACGAAGTCCCCGTACTCCTTCGCGCCGGCAGCCTCACGGAGGGTGTCCAAGAAGGCTCGCGCTCCGTCGGTGGCCGATTGCGGCGGGTACCCGCCGCAATCCGGGTTAATCGGCGGTTCGTTCCGTCCTCAGGGTCGTGGCGGAGGACTGTGGGTGATACGTCGGGTCACGGGCGAGTGGTACAGGCCAGCGCTGGTGATGGCGTAGAAGACGGGCAAAAGGACGAAGATGGCCAGGCCGATCAACGGCGCGACAAGGTAGCCGACCAACCCCGCGAGGACGTACAGGACGACCCCGACGAGGGCTCTGAGCCGCTCGACGGGAAAGAAGCCGCCTCTGGCCTGGTCCTTGAGCAGGTCCGGGTTCTTTGCCAGGTAGTGGTAGAACGCCAGCCAGGTAGCGCACAGCAACGCGCCGATCAGCGCGTAGAAGGCGACGGCCACCCGCTGGTCCGTGTTGTTGTGCTCCTGCAGCGCGTCCGACACGACGGCGGTCGGAAACGGCAGCAACGCCGTGCTGAACAGCACGAACAGGTTCATCCAGTGCAGGCCGCGATCGACCTGCTGGATGCGGTTGAACGCCGCCTTGTGGTTCAGCCAGACGACGGCCACATACGAGTAGGACGCGAGATAAGCGGCGTACGAGGGCCACTGCTCGAGAAGGCCGGACAGGAGGCGGCCAGGAGGAACGTCCGGCACCCGCAGGTCCAGGACCAGCAACGTGATGATGATGGCGAAGATGGCGTCACTGAACGCCACCGCGCGGCTGGTGTCTGACCGGGTGCCTAGACGAGTAAGTCCGAAGTTGGTTCAGTGGTCGTAGGCGATCAGGGATCTCGTCACGGGCTGGCCGGTGGTCCGGTTGTGCCAGATCGCGG
>NZ_JBITGE010000097.1:0-2024 GCF_044456785.1 Micromonospora sp. NPDC050795
GGATCCGGCGTTGGTCGCCGCGTTGGCCGCGCACGGCCTGCACCGCAACCCGACCGCGCTCCCCGACGGCAAATGGCGGCTGCTACCCAGCGGCGACAGAATCACCCGGACCGATCAGGTCTTTGCGCAGGCGTTGAACCGTCTGCCGGTAGGCACCCGCATCACGCACGACACCACAGTGACGCTGCCTGGTCATAGCGTCCCTGTTCCCATCGGCCCACTGGTGAACAGACTGCGGAACGCCTCGGCCACCGGGGGGCGGGTGGCGGCGCCGGATCCGGTGTTGGTTTCCGCGTTGGCCGCGCACGGTCTGCACCAGCGCCCGACCGCGCTCCCCGACGGCAAATGGCGGCTGCTACCCAACGGCGACAGAATCACCCGGACCGATCAGCTCTTTGCGCAGGCATTGGACCGCCACCCGGTAGGCACCCCCATCACAAACGACACCACAGTGACGCTGCCTGGTCATAGCGCCCCTGTTCCCATCGGCAATATGGTGAGCAGACTGCGGAACGCCTCGGCCACCGGGGGGCGGGTGGCGGTGCCGGATCCGGTGTTGGTCGCCGCGTTGGCCGCGCACGGCCTGCACCGCAACCCGACCGCGCTCCCCGACGGCAAATGGCGGCTGCTACCTAGCGGCGCCAGAATCACCTGGCCCGATCAGGACTTTGCGCAGGCGTTGAACCGTCTGCCGGTAGGCACCCGCATCACGCCGAACACCACAGTGACGCTGCCCGGTCATACCGTCCCTGTTCCCATCGGCCAACTGGTGAGGACACTGCGGGCCAGCGGGGCCACCGGGGGGCGGGTGGCGGCGCCGGATCCGGCGTTGGTCGCCGCGTTGGCCGCGCACGGCCTGCACCACAACCCGACCACGCTCCCCGACGGCAAATGGCGGCTGCAACCCGCAGCAGCCGTCCCTGCCCGGCCCGTCCCCGCAGGGAACACCACCACCACCCTGACCGGTCCCACCGCCCTGACCGGCACCGCCCCCGGGCGTGTACTGAGCATCGCCGAGCTTCTCAACCCTCCAGGGCAGCCCCCACACCTCGCTGAAAACCCGCCACCGCCACCATCGGCGCCCACCACTGTCACCAAGACTGACAGAATCGCCCCCTGGCACATCCCCACCCCAACCATGCCACCAGCCGCCACCCCAACCGCGCCACCGGCGGGCACCCCAACCACGACATCGGCGGGCATCGCCGCCGCGGCGCGGCTGTCGACCGCTACTGCCTCAGCACAGCCGAGAGCCGCCAACCGCGAGGACCGCGGCTATTTCCCCACCCCCACCCGTCCCCGCTCAGCCTCCCCTTCGCGCACATCCCCACCGCACACCACGACACCAGGCACATCAGCGCCACCCCACCGCTGACATACGAGAGGTTGGGGCTGTCTCGGTAACGGTGCTTCCGGCGATCTTGGTTAGGAGGTTTCAGCGGCGGGGAAGCGGTCGCTGAAGGTAATGGCGAAGGCGTTCAACGCGGGCTTCCAGCGCATCGTCCATCGGGTTCTTCCTGCTCCGGTGGGGTCCAGGGACCGGGTCACCAAGTACGGGACTGTAAAACGGCGGATCTCGATCTTCAAGGGAGACAGCCCCACGACGGAACCTCTCGTCGAACGGCGAGGAACTCCTCATGCGTCCACGACTCCGCCGGTGCTCGACCTGCGCGGTGCCTGCCGGCGCTGGCACCTGCCGGCCGGCCATGCACAACTCAGCAGCGGCCTGCCGGTGGACCGGGTCGGTGATGCTCTGATGCTTGGCCCAGCAGCGTTCGTGTCGGGCGACCTGGCGGCTGTCGCAAAACACCTGTACCCGATCGGCGTCAGCGACGATGTCGACGGGTCGTCCCACCGCCGCCGGGTGCCCCAAGTAGTCGTTACTGTCCAACCGGACGTTCTGATCGCCACCCTTCAGTATGGGCTGTCCACGGACTGGGCTGAGAACGAAGAAGTGCCTTCTGATCTGGGAAATAGGGCTTGTCGAGAGTCCCATGTTCCTGTCACGGAAGGCGCTTGCTGGG
>NZ_JBITGE010000098.1:0-2002 GCF_044456785.1 Micromonospora sp. NPDC050795
AGGTCCACTGGATCCGCGAAATCACCTACGACGAGGATCGTTCCCAGATCCGCACCGGCACCGGACCCCAAGTCATGGCCGCCCTCCGTAACGGCCGCCATCGGCGCACTCCGCAGCAGCGACATCACCAAACATCGCCGCCGCCAACCGGCATCACGCCCGCGACAGCACCCGCCCACTGGCCCTACTCGATATCACCGCGAGGGACTCGCAACCGTGCACGAGGGTCGTGTGGCAGGCCACAGCCATGTCGGTTGAACGCTAGTGAGTGTTTCCACGTAGTTGTACCGACCAGGTTCGAGCCCGTCGAAGGAGCATCTCATGCCACTTGCGAATGTCGTAGACGATGACTGCATCGCGGCATTGCGACAGTTCTATCAATTCAAGTATGTGCCCGATCTTCCCGATCGCAACCATGTGGAGATGGTGGATGGGCGAATGATTCCTCTGGGGAAGATTGTTCACGACCTGAGCGCGGGTGTTCCGAGTGGCGCGGTTTCCGATAAGCTGAACGAGGCGTTCGACAGGCACGGGATGAGGCTGGTATCTAAAGCGGACGGCTTCTTGCGCATCGACCCGGATGCAGCGCCGCATCCCGCCTGGAGTCCTCAAGAATTTTGCCAGCGCTTCAAAGAGCTCATTGATGGAGATCGGCAGTCCCGCGGAATGCTTCCGGATCCAAGAATAAACCTTGAGCGAGCGGGCGTCGTTCTTCCGCTAGGACGATTAATGAAGGCCCTTGCCGGGCCTTCCGGCCTGAACTCAACGTTCGTTGACGCCGATATGCGAGAATGCTTGAAGCAGAATCTTTATGAGCTAGTGGAGCGTGGTGACGGCAGGGTCGTCTTCGACAGGAATGCTGGGAATCCAGCGCGCGCAATCAAGATGTTCACGGAGCTCACGGAGGACGGCATGATTGACTCTTTTGTCAGTCGTCGGGCCGGCGAAAATCCGGCGCTGAGTATCACGAAAGGAGATGCGCAGGTGCATATTTATCAGTTTCGCGAGAGGCCTGGTGTCGTGGTGTTAAAGTTCCTCGAAGTCGAGAAGCTTGACGGCGAGTACCTAAAAAAATTCGTCGGGGGGAACGAAATCTCGATTGATGACAGCCGTTGGCCAGTAAAACTTGATCGAATTTGTAAAGTCATCCGTGAAGACCTCGTCGCCGACCCCACTGAGCGCAAAATCCTCTTCGGGCACGCCGCAGTTGACCTGGTGAATGCTTCGGTGATTTCCACCCTCCAAGGAATGGTAACCCGAAATCCGCCTGGGGGCGAATCTGCGGAGCGCTGGCAAAGCGAGAGAGCCGAATACGGGCTTAGGCTTACCGCCCGTTTTAACACGTACCGAGAATGCGAAAGGGAAGTATCGGATGTGCGGAATCAAAAGGCTGAAAAACAATCAGAGGAGAGAACGCGGCAGTCGTACCGCAATCTGGGGACGGGTCCAGCAATGACGAGCATCGCCGCTGCGGCCTCGATGGGCAGCGCCCGTCATGGCGGTCATGGCGGAACGTACCGCGAACCGCGGGGCCACGACGTCGCACCGACGCGAGGCAGATCTGAATCTCCGCGGCGCTCGCCGAGCCGGTGACGGCGGCACGGCAACGCCTCAGTCAGGATCGGAAGGCCAACCGGCCTATCTTGATGGAGCCTACTCCAAACTGATCTTGCAGCTCAGGGCGGGTGTGGCAGGCCCGGTTATCGATGGGTGCGAGGCTCCAGGCAGGACAGCTGTCGGCCAAGACTCGAAGCCCGACCGGGATGCTCGCCATGCTGTCCTACCCCGCCACAATTGCGTTGTCCAGCCGGACCCTGAACCACCTCGCCACACGCATCCGCGACCACCGTAAGCAGCGCCGATCCCGGTGGCGGCGCCTTGAGCCCGGCCGACAGGCGCTGCTCTCCCTAGTGCCGTGACCACGAACGTTCACGGTGTTGGATGACACGCCGTCCGGCCTGTCGGCCGGGCGGCGTCGGGGCGGTCAGGCTGTAGCGGTGGC
>NZ_JBITGE010000099.1:0-1930 GCF_044456785.1 Micromonospora sp. NPDC050795
TTCGTGCGCCAGTACGCGGCGACCAGCAACACCCGATCGGCGAGGTCCAGGGCCCACTGCCGGCCCGGCCTACCATCGGCGATGCCCTCACCGCCACGCTCAGCGACCAACCTGACCAACTTACGGAACTGAACGGGCTGCAACCCGGTGAACGGAAAGATCCACTACGGGCGGGCCGCCGTGATCACCTGCACCCAGGGATCCTGACCGATTGTCCTGACCAGACAGACGTCGGGGTTGCGAGACATCCCTTAGACACCGGCCGCTGGTCCACCGTCACCGTCTACGCCATCACCAACCTGGGTGCCGCCGAGGCCAGCCCCGCCGGCCTGGCCGACTGGCTACGCGGGCACTAGGCCATAGAAGTCCTGCACCACATCCGCGACACCACCTATGGCGAAGACGCCAGCCGCCTGCGCACCGGCCAGGCGCCCCGCGTCATGGCCACCCTGCGCAACATCGCGATCAGCCTGCTCCGGCTGGCCGGCATCACCGCCATCGCTCCAGCCCTACGCCGCAACAGCAGAAACCACTACCGGCCAGTCCAAATACTCGGACTCACCTGAAACGGTCATATCGCTACCTTGCCGGAGCCCTGGACGAGCAGCGGCGACGGGATGCCGACGGCGCGTCGACCGGCGCGAGAACTCACATCGACCTCCTTCAGCCCGCTGCCGTGGCGCTGAGGGCATTCGCTCGTGTGTCGGGTGCAGCCCGGTGGACAAATGGATAGGTCAAGTACGGCCGCATCGTTGACGACACAGGAATCCAGAACATGGTGTCAATCGCGTCACCGCCCCGGTGAAGCCGATCGGCTGCTTCTCTGCCGGTCGGCAGGTAGCGGACTGCCGGGCCGATCGTAGCCGCGCGGTTCACGGCGGGCGGCTCGGTCGGATGCGCCTCGGTCGGTCGTAATTGACGTTAAGTGCGATGCCGCCGCAGTTCGTCGCGAAACTGAAGGCGAAAGTCTGCGCTCGCGATCTTCGCGGAGCACCTCATGTCTGGCATTTTCAAACTGTGTCACATTCCTGGCGTATTCGGCTCCGGCCACTCCGCGATGAGTATCGAAAATGCGTCGGACCCCCTCGCTTGTACCCGTGTACATGGTTGTCTGCCGGGTTAAAGTGTTGATGATCGAGGCTTTCAGAAGCGACTGAGCGCGTTCTGCTAACGTCCCCTGCGGGCTGGACGTGCTAACTTCGGGCGTCGGCATATTCTTCGCAATCGTGTCGTAACCCACCGCCCAAGCGCTGGTATCGATAGTGCATTTCTTTTCGACATTAAAAGCTGCAATCGCCACTTCTAGGCTTTTATCAGGCTTTGGCGTGACCGCAAACTCCCACCCATTTTTGATATCTCCGAGGATGGTGCCGGGCTTCGTAATTCGAGTAAACTCCTGATAGGCGGGATCCGAAAACTGATTCTGGCGTGCGCGATCATCGATGTAATGGCGCCCGCCTTCCCCTTCGCGGAGAGGTAGCCAGTGCGCCTGAAACGATGCCCGCAACTCCGGTGTCAAGTCGCCCGGGCGCATGCCAATTCGTTCCATGTCCTCGAGGATTGCGCCGATCGGAAAGTCGCGCCCGCCCATGCGGACAGTCTCATGGCGCGAAGGAGTGCGGCCTGGGTGGCGGTGAATGTTTTCGTGTCCAGGCTGGTAATACTGTGCCATCGCGGCGCTCAGGCCCGCCGGCGTGTAATAAGCGTGAGGACGATCAAACAGATTAATACCACCATATTCAGTGAGGCTGATGCCATGCCGCATGAGCGCGCCCTCCATGCGCTCGGAAATCCGGCTGAACGAATCGCCATCCCGAAGATCAGCTAAAAATCGGCCTAGGTTCTGTCTCGTAGATCTTGGTGGTCGGGGACGGCGCGTAGCCAGTCAAGGGTTTCGACCAGGTCGAGGGTGGCCTGGAAATGGGTGGCG
>NZ_JBITGE010000100.1:0-1840 GCF_044456785.1 Micromonospora sp. NPDC050795
CGGTCGTGGCCGTGGCGGGTTTTCAGCGAGGTGTGAGGGCTGCCGCTGACGGAGAAGATCGGCGATGCTCGGTGCACTGCCGGGGCCGGGGCCGGGGCCGGTCAGGGCGGTGGTGGTGGTGTTCCCTGCGGGGACGGGCAGGGCAGGGACGGCTGCTGCGGGTCGCAGCCGCCATTTGCCGTCGGGGAGCGCGGTCGGGTTGTGGTGCAGGCCGTGCGCGGCCAACGCGGTGACCAACACCGGATCCGGCGTTGCCGCCCGCCCCCCGGTGGCCGAAGTTTTCCGCAGTGTGCCCACCAGTTGGCCGATGGGAACAGGGACGGTATGACCGGGCAGCATCACTGTGGTGTTGCCCGTGATGCGGGTGCCTGCCGGTAGGCGGTTCAACGCCTGGGCATAGTCCTGATCGGGCCAGATGATTTTGGCGCCTCTGGGTTGCAGCCGCCATTTGCCGTCGGGGAGCGCGGTCGGGTTGCGGTGCAGGCCGTGCGCGGCCAACGCGGCGACCAATACCGGATCCGGCGCCGCCGCCCGCCCCCCGGTGGCCGCGGGGCTCCGCAGTCTGTTCACCAGTGGGCCGATGGGAACAGGGACGGGATGACCGGGCAGCGTCACTGTGGTGTTGTGCGTGATGCGGGTGCCTACCGGCAGGCGGTTCAACGCCTGCGCATAGACCTGATCGGGCCAGATGATTCTGGCGCCGGTGGGTAGCAGCCGCCATTTGCCGTCGGGGAGCGCGGTCGGGTTGTGGTGCAGGCCGTGCGCGGCCAACGCGGCGACCAACGCCGGATCCGGCGCCGCCACCCGCCCCGCGGTGGCCGCGGTGCTCCGCAGTGTGTTTACCAGTTGGCCGATGGGAACAGGGACGGTATGACCGGGCAGCGTCACTGTGGTGTTCTGCGTGATGTGGGTGCCTACCGGCAGACTGTTCAACGCCTGCGCATAGTCCTGATCGGGCCAGCTGATTCTGGCGCCGGTGGGTTGCAGCCGCCATTTGCCGTCGGGGAGCGTGGTCGGGTTGCGGTGTAGGCCGTGCGCGGCCAACGCGGTGACCAACGCCGGATCCGGCACCGCCGCCCGCCCCCCGCGGGCCGAGATGTTCCGCAGTGTGTTCACCAGTTGGCCGATGGGAAAAGGGACGCTACGACCGGGCAGCATCACTGTGGTGTTGCCCGTGATGTGGGTGCCTACCGGCAGGCGGTTCAACGCCTGCGCAAAGACCTGATCGGAATTCCTAGGTGCCATCCGGATCTCCTCACCTATTCGGTACTGGCCTCTCAACGAGCGAAGACAGTCACGCGTTCAACAGTGAGCCTCTTTCGTCCTGCGTAGCGGTCCGCTTCGACGTGGTGCAGGGCGAGGATGGCCTGCACGATCGCGGTGGCTCGGCGTGAGTTCCCCCCGTTTCGACGGAGCGGTGGTTACCTGCTTCCGGTCGGGGCAGGGGTGAGGTTATCTGGCTCGGTCTGGGTGTGCCAGGCCGCCTCGTATTCGTCGGGGCTGAGGTAGCCGAGTTCGCGTTGGGTGCGGCGGGTGTTGTGCCAGGTGTCGATGTATTCGAAGATCGCGTTCTCGGCTTCGTCGCGGGTCCGCCACGACGTGCGATAGACCAGTTCGATCTTCAGCGTGGACCAGAAGTTCTCCATCAGCGCGTTGTCGTAGGAGTCGCCGACCGAGCCCATCGAGGGGCGGATTCCGTTGTCCTGTAAGCGTTGTGAGAAGCGGAAGCTCGTATAGTTCGAGCCGCGGTCGCTGTGATGTATGAGTTGGCCGTCGCGGACGTCGCGGGACCAGATGCCGTACTCGAGCGCGGCCAGGATCAGATCGGTGTCGCATCGGT
>NZ_JBITGE010000101.1:0-1828 GCF_044456785.1 Micromonospora sp. NPDC050795
TCAGAAGGGTGTTGAGGTCTGTCGTCACAAACAGATCTTCAACACCCTTCGTCTATGCCCACACCCCGGGGTCGTTAGGACTTACTCGTCTAGGTCTGCCTCTGGCCCGCTCACCGACTGCGCCTACCCAGGGTCGTCTATGGCAAACAGATGGAGAGCCGGGGTGCGAGTGCAGGGCGTCCGCAGAAGGTCGGAGCCCGCGGACAGACGCCGCATCCCGCCACCGGGCGTGCCGCGGTGGCCGGATGCGGGTGGTGGTCAGCGATGGCCACCCCGAGAGAGGCCAGGTCCATCGCCTCGCCGATCAGGCAGGTCTGCGCGGAGGAAAGGTCGTCCTACGGAGACTGTTTCCTGTCGATGCGGGTAACGCGCACTGACCCCACTGGCGCCGAGGCCCCGGAAAGGCCGACATGACACTCCCTACCGCTTCGATCGAACTGCCGTCCGGCCAGACCATGCCCGTGCTCGGCCAGGGCACGTGGTACCTGGGTGAGCGTCCCGCGAAGCGACGGGATGAGCTGGCCGCCCTGCACGCCGGCCTGGACCTGGGCATGACCTTGATCGACACCGCGGAGATGTACGGCGATGGCGCCTCCGAGGAACTTGTCGGCGAGGCCATTGTCGGACGACGCGACGATGTGTTCCTGGTCGACAAGGTGCTGCCGTCCAACGCCAGCCGCCAGGGGGCCGTGCAGGCCTGCCGCCGTAGCCTGCAACGACTCGGTGTCGACCACATCGACCTCTATCTGCTGCACTGGCGCGGCAACCATCCACTCACGGAGACGATCGAGGCGTTCGCCGAACTCGTCGACGCCGGTGACATCGGACAGTGGGGCGTGAGCAACTTCGACCTCTCCGACATGACCGAGCTGCTCGAGGCCGGCGGGGACGACTGCGTGACCAACCAGATCCTGTACAACCTCACCCGCCGTGGCCCCGAGTACGACCTGCTGCCCTGGCTACGTGAACACCGGATCCCGGTGATGGCGTACTCCCCGATCGAACAGGGCAGACTGCTCGGCCACGACCAGGTCGCTCAGGTCGCCGCGCGGCACGGGGCGACGCCCGCTCAGGTCGCGCTGGCCTGGGTGCTGAGGCAGGACATGGTTGCGGCCATTCCTCGATCGTCCAACCCGGAACACACCCGGGAGAACGCGGAAGCGCGCAACCTGCACCTGACCGAGGAGGACGTCACGGCACTCGACATGGCATTCCCGCCACCTACCGGCCCACAACCACTGGAGATGTTGTAGGGCCGGCGGCCCCGTCTCGGTGGGAGCCAGGCGAGATCACTATCGCGCTGGTGGCGACGTCATCGGGTCGCCGGTAGTTCGGTGCCGGCGGGTCGACGACCGGCATCACGAGCACGGTCTCCACATCGGCAGGTACGTAGGCAAGGTGCCGCCGGCGCGGAACACATCTGCGGCGTCGGCGGCACAACCTGCGGTTGCGGCGGTGGCAACTCGGCCGGTCGATCGCGGTCCTGAAGGACAAAGCGGAGCTGGCCGGGATCACCGTGTATCTGGTCGATGAGCGAGGTACGTCGTCGACCTGCCCGGTGTGCCGGCGCAGAGTGGTCAAGCCCCGCGGGCGGACCCTGATGTGCAGGAGTTGCGGTTTCGTCGGGCGACGTGATGGTGCCGCGGCGTTCACCATCGCCACCCGGACCCCGGGCGGCGTCACCACCACCGCACAACACCACCGACAACCCGGTGAACGTTAGTGGTCACAGCACTAAGGCGTGTTTCATAAGTCGTGGTGGCCGGTGAAGGTCCCGGCGTGGCGGTGATCGACAACTGAAGAGGTCTCCGGTAGTTGGTTCTGCGAC
>NZ_JBITGE010000102.1:0-1813 GCF_044456785.1 Micromonospora sp. NPDC050795
AGACCGTTACCTGCCTCGGCCCCCTGGCCCTGGACTTCCCACACGCCATCCAGGCCCTACGGAACCGCCGCCGCCGCTACAACCCGGCCACCGACCGCTGGTCCACCGTCACCGTCTACGCCATCACCAACCTCACCGCCGAGCAGGCCGGACCCACCGAACTCGCCGACTGGCTCCGCGGTCACTGGTCCATCGAAGTCTTGCACCACATCCGCGACACCACCTACCGCGAAGACGCCAGCCGCCTGCGGACCGGCAACGCACCCCGAGCCCTGGCCACCCTGCGCAACACCGCGATCAGCCTGCTCCGCCTGGCCGGCATCACCTCGATCGCGCAAACCCTACGACGAAAAAGCCGGAACCCGTACCGATCCCTACAACTACTCGGAATCAACTAAACGGACATACCTCTACCTTGCGAACGCCCTGGGCCAACACCAGGACCGCGACGGCGCACGACCGGTCATCCACGAAGCAGCACTGCACGGCTTACGCCACATCTGGGCCGACAGCGCCTACCACGGCGACCTCATCACCTGGGCCAACGACGACATCGACGCACCATCGAGATCGTGCCCCGCCCCACCGGCAAAGGCTACCCAGGTCCAACCCCGACGCTGGGTCGTGGAACGCATCTTCGCCTGGATCAGCCGCCGACGCCGGTGCGCCCGCGACTACGAACACCTCCCCGACCACCACGAAACCATCGTTAACTGGGCAGCCATCCCGCACATGTCCCGCCGGCACGCCCGCAACACCCAGCACAAACCCGTACAGACAGTTCAGAAACATACTCTATAGGGGCCAACCGGTCACCTCCCGACCAGCCACGCAACCCCTGAACTTGCAACTGCCCTGCAAGATCAGGGGCGAAGCCCGGGGAATTGTTGAACGCGTGTCTGTCTTCGCTCGTTGAGAGGCCAGTACCGGAAAGATGAGGAGATCCGGATGGCACCTAGGAATTCCGATCAGGTCTATGCGCAGGCGTTGAACCGCCTACCGGTAGGCACCCCCATCACGCAGAGAACCACAGTGACGCTGCCCGGTTATCCCGACCCTGTTCCCATCGGCTCACTGGTGCACGCACTGCGGACCATCTCGGCCTACGGGGGGCGGGTGGCGGCGCCGGATCCGGCGTTGGTCGCCGCGTTGGCCGCGCACGGCCTGCACCGCAACCCGACCGCGCTCCCCGACGGCAAATGGCGGCTGCAACCCAGCGGCGCCAAAATCACCTGGACCGATCAGGACTATGCGCAGGCGTTGAACCGTCTGCCGGTAGGCACCCGCATCACGCCGAACACCACAGTGACGCTACCCGGTCATCCCGACCCTGTTCCCATCGGCAATCTGGTGAGCAGACTGCGGAACGCCTCGGCCACCGGGGGGCGGGCGGCGGTGCCGGATCCGGCGTTGGTTTCCGCGTTGGCCGCGCACGGCCTGCACCGCAACCCGACCGCGCTTCCCGACGGCAAATGGCGGCTGCTACCCAGCGGCGCCAGAATCACCTGGCCCGATCAGGACTTTGCGCAGGCGTTGAACAGTCTGCCGGTAGGCACCCGCATCACGGGCAACACCACAGTGACACTGCCCGGTCATAGCGTCCCTGTTTCCATCGGCCAACTGGTGAAAAGACTGCGGGACGCCTCGGCCCACGGGGGGCGGGTGGCGGCGCCGGATCCGGTGTTGGTTTCCGCGTTGGCCGCGCACGGCCTGCACCGCAACCCGACCACGCTCCCCGACGGCAAATGGCGGCTGCAACCCGCAGCAGCCGTCCCTGCCCGGCCCGTCCCCGCAGGGAACACCGCCACCACCA
>NZ_JBITGE010000103.1:0-1752 GCF_044456785.1 Micromonospora sp. NPDC050795
TCTTGTTCTTGCGGATGGGACGGCCCGTGCGCAGCTTGGCGCACAACTCACGCGCGATCACCTTCCACCGGGTCGTGTAGACCGCCCGGTAGATGGTCTCGTGGCTGATCCGCAGGAGCGGGTTGTCGGCGCAGGGCGGACGGTTTCGGGCGACCCGCCTGCTCACGGGCGCGTTGCTCAGCAGCGAACGCACGGTACTTCAACCGACCGCCGTTGCGAGAGACCTCCCGGCTCACCGTCGACGGCGGACGGCCGATGGACACGGCGATCGAACGCATGGAGGCGCCGGCCTCGAGACCACGAGAGATCGATTCCCGGTCCTCAGGGGTCAGCCGATCCGCCCGACGCACCCGCTCGGCGGGTGCGATGCCGCCGTGGTGCTTCAACACGGTGAAGACCGAGCCGGGCGGCTTGCCGAGCGCTCGGGAAATCACACTAATGGACTCACCGGCACGCCAGCGCCGCCACAAGTCTTCTTTCATCGCGTCCGGCATTCCCGGCCGACCCATCCGAGCCACGATCCACCCATCCACCAGCAGTGTTGCGTTGATCGTCTGAATCTATGGCGGCCTGGATCCGGACCCTCTCGCGCCGGACCCGAGCTGCCGCGTTCATGCCACCACCAGCCGGATACCTCATACCTCCGGCATACCGAACCCATCGATCCGGATCACGCAGACACGCCGACGGACGTCAGCCCTTCAACCTCTGTATACGGCCCACCCGATCACAACCCGACAGCCACACAACCCCGGAACTTGCAACCGCCCTGCAAGATCAGGGGCAAAACCCGGGGAAACTGTTGAACGCGTGACTGTCTTCGCTCGTTGAGAGGCCAGTACAGGAAAGATGAGGAGATCCGGATGGCACCTAGGTATTCCGATCAGGTCTATGCGCAGGCGTTGAACCGCCACCCGGTAGACACCCCCATCACGGGCAACACCACAGTGATGCTGCCCGGTCGTCCCGTCCCTGTTCCCATCGGCAAACTGGTGAGCACACTGCGGAGCATCGCGGCCGGCGGGGGGCGGGCGGCGGCGCCGGATCCGGTGTTGGTCACCGCGTTGGCCGCGCACGGCCTGCACCAGAGCCCGACCGCGCTCCCCGACGGCAAATGGCGGCTGCTACCCAGCGGCGCCAGAATCACCTGGCCCGATCAGGACTATGCGCAGGCGTTGAACCGTCTGCCGGTAGGCACCCGCATCGTTCGGGACGCCACAGTGACGCTGCCCGGTTATAGCGTCCCTGTTCCCATCGGCCAACTGGTGAGCAGACTGCGGAGCACCTCGGCCGGCGGGGGGCGGGCGGCGGCGCCGGATCCGGCGTTGGTCACCGCGTTGGCCGCGCACGGCCTGCACCACAACCCGACCGCACTCCCCGACGGCAAATGGCGGCTGCTACCCAGCGGCGCCAAAATCACCTGGCCCGATCAGGACTATGCGCAGGCGTTGAACAGCCTCCCGGTAGGCACCCGCATCACGGGCAACACCACAGTGACGCTACCCAGTCGTACCGTCCCTGTTTCCATCGGCCAACTGGTGAACAGACTGCGGGACGCCTCGGCCGGCGGGGGGCGGGTGGCGGCGCCGGATCCGGCGTTGGTCACCGCGTTGGCCGCGCACGGCCTGCACCACAACCCAACCACGCTCCCCGACGGCAAATGGCGGCTGCAACCCAG
Organism: Micromonospora sp. NPDC050795; assembly: GCF_044456785.1. Lineage (NCBI taxonomy): Bacteria > Bacillati > Actinomycetota > Actinomycetes > Micromonosporales > Micromonosporaceae > Micromonospora > Micromonospora sp. NPDC050795. The sequence continues at coordinate 1,679 of NZ_JBITGE010000103.1, forward strand.
CGGCGCCAAAATCACCTGGCCCGATCAGGACTATGCGCAGGCGTTGAACCGCCTACCGGTAGGCACCCCCATCA
>NZ_JBITGE010000104.1:0-1750 GCF_044456785.1 Micromonospora sp. NPDC050795
CGCATCCGCAGCGAACCACAACGACGCTGGGACCAACCCGCCACCCGAGCAGCCTGACCCCAACACCCTCAACGTTCGTGGTCACGGCACTAGCCACCGGCCGCTGGTCCACCGTCACCGTCTACGCCATCACCAACCTGGGCGCCGCCGAGGCCAGCCCCGCCGACCTGGCCGACTGGCTACGCGCGCCTGACCCGCGCTCAACAGCTGGACATCACCGGCGCCCTCTACTGGGCCGCTTCGGCGTTGGAACTGCCGACCTTGGCCGACTCCGGCTACGAGGGCGCCGGCCAGGGCATCCACACCCCATACAAGCAACCCGCCGACGGCCGCCGCCTCGCCGCGGACAACCGCGCGTACAACACGATCCTTCGATCCATGCGGTGCCTCGGAGAACGCGGCTTCGCGATCCTCACTGGCCGCTGGCGCACACTACGCCACAGCACCGCCAGCCCTCGAAGCCTCGGTGACATCGTCCGCGCCGCGCCCCACCTCACCCTTTCGAATACCGCCACCTACCAGATTCTTGTTGAGAACACGTCATTCGGGGGTAGACACCACCACCGCCGTGGGAAGGCAGCGGGATGCGCAGCACCGACAGGCGCTCAACAACAGCAGGGGGAAGAACAACGACGCACGTGCAAAACCGGGGGGCGTCAGACAGGTATAACGACGACCGGCCCGCCGACATTTCGCCGGCCCGGGACCACACATCCGGCGGCGGGCTGTGGGTCCCACTCGATCATCCACCCGATCTATCGACCCCGACCCCACCATTATTCCGCCACCGGCGGGCCCCCGACCACACCCACAAACCGGACGCCCGGATCGTCAACGAACAACCGTTCATATCCACCCGAAGCGCAGGCGAATGCCACCTTCGCGGAGGCGATTCCGCCAAGAGACCGCGTCCGCCGGACGAGAGCCCGACCACGGATGACGGGACAGCCGCCAAAGCTGGCGGTGTGATAGGAGTCGACAAAGGCACCTACCAAAACTCGGACAAATGTCCCGATCGCCTCGTTTCGGCCTGCTCCACCGTCCTCCTGCTGGTCGCTGACCAAGCTGCGAGACTACCTCATCGCCGCCGGTTACGTCACGACCGTCAGCGTCGAGACCGTCAGTCGCGTCCTGCACGATCGCGTGGTGACGTGGCAGGCCACGGAGACGTGAAGGCCAGCACCGACCCCCGACTTCACGGCGAAGATGCGCCGGGCCCTGGACCTCGCCGACCACCCACCCGCCGACGGCAGGGTGCTCTGCGTCGACGAGTTCGGGCCGTTGGACCTGCAACCCCGCCCCGGACCTCACCACCGGCAAGCTGCACTACCGCATCCGCGACCGGAAACGGTGGCGCGAGTTCCTGGCTTTCCTCAAGACCCTGCGCCACCGCTGGCCCGACGACCAGCTCCACCTAAAACTCATAAGTGGCATATCGGACGATCTCGGGGGTGCCTTGAACCTGACGGTTGCGGCAGACGTTGTACCCGCAGCGCTGGCAAGCGGCCGGAGCATGACGGAAGGCAGGCGCGGTGCCGAACTTCAGCGAAAACGACTATATTGCCGCTCTGCGCACGTACTACGACAGACCTGGCACTTATGACCGTTATCCGGGTCGCGGTGAGACGGTCGAAGTGGCAGGCACAGGACCGGTCCCGCTAGGTTCTGTCTCGCGGATCATGAATCTCGCTCGTTAGGCCTGTGTGGCACGAGGCGATCTGACGAACCATGAGTGGGCTGTGCTGGCGCC
>NZ_JBITGE010000105.1:0-1684 GCF_044456785.1 Micromonospora sp. NPDC050795
ATCCACGGCGGCTGCTCACCCCTCCTCACGTTCAGACAGAACGAGCCTCACACCCCCAGAGGACACGCCCAACATCATTTAGTTAGGAGTTCTAAGTCAGCGATCTGGGAGCGGCTCATCCGGCGGGGCTCTGTCTGCTGGGTCGTTTGAAGATCAGCTTCGGCTCGTGTCCGTTCGGCCTGGGTTTGAGTGATCCAACCGGTGACTAGTGCGGGATCTGCGCCAGCGTCGAGGGCAGCCCGGTACTGGGCGAGCTTTGCGTCACAGGCCGCGATCGTGGCCTGCGCTGCGGCCGTCTGTGGCGTTGTGTCCGTTGGTTGGGCGTCGCACATGGCGGTGATCGTTTGGTCAAGGTGGTCCGGGGTGAACGCGGATGCCAGCCACTCGTCGAGCGGGTCGGTGAGGGCGTCCTCGCGCAGGTAGACGTTGCGGGGGTGTTCGATCTCGTTGGCCAGGGCGTATTCCTGAGGGAAGCGGCAGCGGTAGTAGGCGGCGCCGTGGTTGTACTGGCCTTGCATGCGTCGCTGACAGACGGCGCAGTAGATCATCCCCCGGAAGACGTAGGGGTTGCGGGCGCGGCGTTGGCGCTCCTGACGGTCGACGGCTTTTGCGCGACGGGTGAGTAGGGCTTGCGCTTGCTCGAAGGTCTCGTCGTCGATCAGAGGTGGGTGGGTGATCTCCTTCGAGACCACCCACTTGTCACGCGTGTTCCAGCGCATGACGCTGGTGTGGCCCAGTGCGACGTCGTCGACGTCGAGGAGGACTTCGTCGGTGCGTTGCTTGTTCCACACCTGCCGGCCGGTGTAGCGGGGGTTGGTGAGGATGACGCGGATGGCGCTCTTAGACCAGGCGATGCCGCTGCGGTGTCTGTTGCGGGCCCGGTCGTGTGCCGAGGGGCAGGGCACGTAGTTGGCGGTGAGTCCTTCGGCGATGGCGAATAGTCCGTAGCCGGCGAGGAATTCGTCGAAGATCCGCCGGACGATGGGGGAGGTCTGGGCATCCGGGGTGAGCCCGCGGAGGTGTTTGCCGTCGGCGGCCTTCGCGGGGTTGGGGTGAGGGCCGAGATCGCGCAGGGTGTAGCCGTATGGCGGGCGTCCGCCGAGGTATCGGCCTTCCAGGAGTGTCTGGGCGGCCATGGCGGTGCGGACGCGCAGCTTGATGCGGTTGCGTTCGCCTTTGCTCATGCCGCCGAAGACGGACATGACAAGTTCGTGTGCCTCGTTGTCGGGGTCGATGGGGCCGCCGATCTCGGGTACCCAGAGTTCGACGCCGTAGTGCGCGAATAGTGGCACCGTGAGACCGAACTGGTTGCCGTAGAAGGCCCGGTGGGGTTTCCCTACCACCACGGCGGAGAAGCCCCGACGTGGGTTACGTAGCGCAGAGAGAAGAGTGTTGGCCTGGGCTCGGCGTTGCCAGGGCAGCGAGCGGCTCTGGCCCACGTCGAAGTACTTGGGCCTGCCCCGTTTTGACGGACATCCGAGAGCAGGGGACCTGGGGTCTCCGGGAGGATGTCCAGCATCATGGAGAGTATGGGGAAGAAGCGGCCTCGGCCTCGGCCTCGGCGTTCGTTGAGGCCGGAGTTCAAGGCTGAGATCGTCGAGTTGTGCCAGCGAGGTGACCGCACGCTGCGGCAGGTCAGCCAGGACTTCGACCTGACCGAGACGGCGGTGCGTGAGTGGGTCAA
>NZ_JBITGE010000106.1:0-1629 GCF_044456785.1 Micromonospora sp. NPDC050795
GGTCCTCGCGGTTGGCGGCTCTCGGCTGTGCTGAGGCAGTAACGGTCGACAGCCGCGCCGCGGCGGCGATGCCCGCCGATGTCGTGGTTGGGGTGGCGGCTGGTGGCATGGTTGGGGTGGGGAGGCGCCAGGGGGCGCCGGGGCCGGGGCCGGTCAGGGCGGTAGGACCGGTCAGGGCGGTGGCGGTGTTCCCTGCGGGGACGGGTCCGGCAGGGACGGCTGTTGCGGGTTGCAGCCGCCATTTGTTGTCGGGGAGTGTGGTCGGGTTGTGGTGCAGGCCGTGCGCGGCCAACGCGGTGACCAACGCCGGATCCGGCGCCGCCGCCCGCCCCCCGCCGGCCGAGGCGTCCCGTAGTGACCTCACCAGTTGGCCGATGGGAACAGGGACGCTATGACCGGGCAGCATCACTGTGGTGTTCCGCGTGATGCGGGTGCCTGCCGGCAGACGGTTCAACGCCTGCGCATAGTCCTGATCGGGCCAGATGATTCTGTCGCCGCTGGGTAGCAGCCGCCATTTGCCGTCGGGGAGCGCGGTCGGGTTGTGGTGCAGGCCGTGCGCGGCCAACGCGGTGACCAACGCCGGATCCGGCGCCGCCACCCGCCCCCCGGTGGCCGCGGTGTCCCGCAGTCTTTTCACCAGTGAGCCGATGGGAACAGGGACGGTATGACCGGGCAGCGTCACTGTGGTGTTGCCCGTGATGCGGGTGCCTACCGGCAGGCGGTTCAACGCCTGCGCATAGTCCTGATCGGTCCAGGTGATTCTGGCGCCGCTGGGTAGCAGCCGCCATTTGCCGTCGGGGAGCGCGGTCGGGTTGCGGTGCAGGCCGTGCGCGGCCAACCCGGCGACCAACACCGGATCCGGCGTTGCCGCCCGCCCCCCGTTGGCCGCGGTGGTCCGCAGTGAGTTCACCAGTGGGCCGATGGGAACAGGGACGGTATGACCAGGCAGCATCACTGTGGTGTTCTGCGTGATGGGGGTGCCTACCGGCAGGTTGTTCAACGCCTGGGCATAGTCCTGATCGGGCCAGGTGATTCTGGCGCCGCTGGGTTGCAGCCGCCATTTGCCGTCGGGGAGCGTGGTTGGGTTGTGGTGCAGGTCGTGCGCGGCCAACGCGGCGATCAACGCCGGATCCGGCGCCGCCGCCCGCCCCCCGCCGGCCGAGGCGTCCCGTAGTGACCTCACCAGTTGGCCGATGGGAACAGGGGCGCTATGACCGGGCAGCGTCACTGTGGTGTCGTTTGTGAGGGGGGTGCCTACCGGCAGGCGGTTCAACGCCTGCGCATAGTCCTGATCGGGCCAGGTGATTCTGGCGCCGCTGGGTAGCAGCCGCCATCTGCCGTCGGGAAGCGCGGTCGGGTTGTGGTGCAGGCCGTGCGCGGCCAACGCGGAAACCAACGCCGGATCCGGCGCCGCCACCCGCCCCCCGTGGGCCGCGATGCTCCGCAGTCTGCTCACCAGTTGGCCGATGGGAACAGGGACGGTACGACCGGGCAGCATCACTGTGGTGTTCTGCGTGATGCGGGTGCCTACCGACAGGCGGTTCAACGCCTGGGCATAGTCCTGATCGGGCCAGCTGATTTTGGCGCCGCTGGGTAGCAGCCGCCATTTGCCGTCGGGGAGCGCGGTCG
>NZ_JBITGE010000107.1:0-1551 GCF_044456785.1 Micromonospora sp. NPDC050795
CAAACAGCAGGTGTTCGGCCGCGCCCGCCTCGACCTGCTCCGCAAACGCCTCGTCCTCGCGCACTGATCTGCTTCACACAACCGGCGACAGAGCCATGGTCCGCGACGGGCCAGTGGCGAACCGGCCGTTCTATGCCGCGATCGGGGCCACCCTCGACGGGGAGGACATCCTGGGTGTGGCCCGTAATACGGTGCGGGCTGCGTTGGCTTCCGACCGGCCGCCGACCTACGAGCGTCGTCCACGGGGCTCGATCGTGGATGCGTACGAGCCGCAGATCAGGGCGTCGTTGGCGGAGTGGCCGCGGATGCCCGGCCCGGTCAGCCGAACGGATCAAGTGGCCGCACTCGATGCCGCCATTGCGAAAGCGGCTGGCGGTCATCCGGCCGGAGTACGTCGGTATCAATCCGGTCGACCGGACGGTCTATGAGCCGGGCGAGATCGTTCAGTGCGACCTGTGGTTCCCCGACACCGCGGTCCCGGTCGCGGCGGGACAGTCGCGCACGAAACTGCCGGTGTTGGTGATGACGCTGGGGTTCTCCCGGTTCATGACCGCTGTGATGATCCCGTAGAGGCAGGCCGAGGACATCCTGTCGGGGATGTGGCAGCTGATCTGCGGATCGGGCGGGTGCCCCGAACCCTGGTGTGGGAAAGGGAGTCCGCGATCGGCGGAACCGGTCGAGTCTCGGCGCCGGCGGCGGCGTTCGGGGGGACCCTCGCCACGCAGGTCAGGCTGGCTCCTCGCCGTGATCGGGAGTTCAAGGGCATGGTCGAGCGGGCCAACGGATTCCTGGAGACCTCGTTCATGCCCGGCCGGCTGTTCACTTCACCGGCCGATTTCAACGTCCAGCTGGGTGACTGGCTGGTCACGCCTGCCGCCTCGAACCAGCTCGGCTCGTCGCCGCCCGTACGGTCCGGTCGATCCTGGGTCGGCCGGCGGACCTGCTGGACACCGACTGCCTGTCGATGATCCCGCTGCCGCCGGTCGACCCGCCGACCGGCCTGAGCAACCGGACCCGACTCGGCCGCGACTACTACGTGCGCGTGGACACCGTCGACTACTCCGTCGACCCGCGCTCGATCGGCCGATTCGTCGACGCGACCGCCTCGCTGGACACGGTGAAGGTGTTCTGCGACGGCCAGATCGTCGCCCGCCACGACCGGCCCTGGGCCAAGCACGCGGTGATCACCGACTTGGTCCACAAGGCCACCGCTCAACGCATGCGCCAGGCCCTTGCCGAGGACCGGCAACGCCGTCAGGCAGCCACCCGCCAGCACGCCGACGGGCATTCCGTCTGCCTGCGGGCGCTGCCGGACTACGACGCCCTGTTCGGCGTCGACTTCACCAACCCAAGGAAAGCGAGCCACCAGTGAGCACGGCGACCACACCGAGACCGCAGGCTAGCCCGAAGGACGGCATGCCTTCCATGATCGCCTACTTGACCAGGGTACTGAAGATGAGTTCCCCCCGTTTCGACGGAGCGGTGGTTACCTGCTTCCGGTCGGGGCAGGGGTGAGGTTATCTGGCTCGGTCTGGGTGTGCCAGGCCGCCT
>NZ_JBITGE010000108.1:0-1540 GCF_044456785.1 Micromonospora sp. NPDC050795
CCACCGCTACAGCCTGACCGCCCCGACGCCGCCCGGCCGACAGGCCGGACGGCGTGTCATCCAACACCGTGAACGTTCGTGGTCACGGCACTAGGTTCATCCGTCGGCGGCGGATCCGTAGTGCCTGCACGGCGTGCGCAAAGTCCAGCGCGAGGGTGCCGGTGCAGGTGACGGCTTGCAGGCGGCGGATGTCGTAACGGCCGTGTCCCCGGGGGCTGGTCTCGTCCTGAATCGGGTCTTCGCCCAGGGCAGGGTCTTGAGCTGGTGATACAGACGCGGCTGATTCTTCTTGACGGTGAACAGTTAGGCGGCCTTCTTGTCGTCGACCAGCCAGCGGGCATGCTCGCGCTGGGTGTGTAGCGCGTCGGCGGTGACGACCACCGAAGTCAGGTCGAGCGGGGTCAGCAGGGGCTGGAAACGGGTCAGCTCGTTGGTCTTGCTGTCGACGTCGACCTGGCCCAGGACGGTTCCCGTGCGCTGATCCAGCACGGCGAGCAGATGCACCTGGGCGCCGGCCGGGCCGCTGCCTCGTAAGGTTTTGCCGTCCACGCTGCACACCTGCAGGCCCGAGCCCGGGACTGGCTGAGATGCCAGGACCCACCGGCCGACCGCCTCGTCCAAGGCGTCGGCGTCGACACCGGCCAGGATCCGCCGGAACGTCGATTCATCAGGAGGCCCGGTACACCCCAGTGAGCGGATCCCGGAACACGCCCAAGTCGGCGAGGACCTGCTGCGGGGCGTCAGCGGCCCATTCCGCGACCGCCGCCGCGGAACGGGCACCAGTCAGTACCGCCGCGACCGCCGTGACCAGCATCGGAGGCAGCGCATGCACGACACCGCGAGGCTCACGCCGATCCGGCACAGCCGTCAACGCCTCCACAAGACCCGCCCGACGCGATGCGGGCAACGACAATTCGACCTGATCCGCGTGCAGCGCGAGCACACCAATCAGATGATGATCCCAACGAGCGCGGTCCTCTTTGATCTTCCCAGACTCGACACCTGGATGACCACTGAAAGGATGCGCCCGGCCTCGTACCACCAGGATCAGGAGTGTCTTCCCGAAGCACCCGCAGCCGTCATATCGCTACCTTGCCTGAACCCTGTCGGTGGTGGTCAGCCAGTCGGCCAGGATGGTCGATGGTGTTTCGCCGGTGGGTGGTGGCATTGACGTGGCGGCGGTGTGGAATACGTCGGGTGACAGGGTTTCGGTGTGGGTGCGGGTGGTGGCGTCTGGGCGGTGGACGATCCGCACGTTCGCTCCGAGGCGCAGTGTGGGGGGCGCGGTCGTGGGGGGTGGTCCGCGGTAGATCAGGGCTACTTGGTGGCGGTGCAGCAGGTCGGTCAGGGCGGTGTCGGGGGGTGTGTGGGTCACGACGAATGGTTTCTCGCCGCGCCAGCGATAGCGTTCGAGGAGGAGCCCGAGGGTTGTCAGGTCGTCGGTGTTCAGTGAGCCTTTTTCGTCCTGCGTAGCGGTCCGCTTCGACGTGGTGCAGGGCGAGGATGGCCTGCACGATCGCGGTGGCTCGGCGGGGGCAGC
>NZ_JBITGE010000109.1:0-832 GCF_044456785.1 Micromonospora sp. NPDC050795
TCCCCCTCGATCTGGCTGACCCGCCCGTCCTTCACGAACACCCGCTGACCACACCCCACAGCGCAGTACGGGCAGACAGACCGAGCCACCGAATCGGCGTCACCGGTACGGGCGATCAGCGCGCGGGACCCGTCAGACTTCGCCGCGGCGCCCCGGCCCAGCGGGTCCGTGCCGGTGAGCTGGCGATAGACCGGCCAACCCTCGATAAAGGTCCGTAGACCCACCCGACACCCCCTCCCACGCGAGCGACCCTCTGAAGATAGGTCAACTGAGACAGGTTCGCGAACCGAGGATGCACAGACAGCGCCGCCCCCGGCTGGTGGGCCGGGGGCGGCGCTGGCGTCGGTGTGCAGGTCGCCTCTCGGCGAGTGGCACGACGCGGCTCCAGCCGAACGGTATTCCGCGAGGGCGATATTAGGTGAGGCCCGGGGACACTGAGTCACACCGACACCCTCCACAACCAGCCCGCCACCGCCATTGTTCCCGCACCCGCCTCACCCACCCATCCGACCGCCGCCCGCACGGCCGGACCGCCGCCCGGCCGCGGTGCCTTGGTGCCGTAGCGCAGCAGCCGCTCCACTCCCGCCGCACCGAAGGCCGGCGTTGGCGGTCCGCGCGGGCAGCGCGGGCGGCGCGGGTAGCGCGGGTAGCGCGGGTAGCGCGGGTAGCGCGGGCGGCGCGGGCAGCGCGGGCAGCGCGATGCGGCAGGCAGCCGGGCAGCGCGGGCAGCGCGGGCAGCGCGGGCAGCGCGGGCAGCGCGGGCAGCGCGGGCAGCGCGGGCAGCGCGGGCAGCGCGGGCAGCGCGGGCAGCGCGGGCAGCGCGGGCAGCGCG
>NZ_JBITGE010000109.1:932-1531 GCF_044456785.1 Micromonospora sp. NPDC050795
GGCGGCGCGGGCGGGAGCATTCACCCGCGTTGGCCAACTGGCAGACGTGTCGGCTGTCGATGGTCGCCACGCCGTACCACCGGTGGTGTGCGGTGGTCGGCGAGCGGTCTCAATGCCTCGCCGCTGCGCCGGACCGTTCTGCCGAGGGGTTCCATCGCCGCACGCCGGTCGTCCCACGACACCCGCCGTCGCGCCGTGCTTCGGCCACATCCCACGAGATCTTGGACAGCTTCCGTCAACGCGAGACGGAAAGTGTCCAAGATCTGCGGACGGATGCGGGTTGGATCTCGCTTTCCACGTCCCGCGAGGGCTTCGGCAACGTGGGATGCATGTCTAGGTCCAACCGCCGGCCTCGACCGCCCGTGGTCGGCGATCAGCGGGTGGCGTCGGGCGACTGGCGACTGGCGACTGGCGACTGGCGACGCTAACGAGCGGAGGTCAGCGCATGGCCCCGGTGCACCGACCAGGCCAGCCGGATGAACCAGAAGGGCCCACAACAGAAAGGCCGCTGGCCGGCACCCCAAGGTTGCGGGTGCCGGCCAGCGGTCGGTGTGCTGTTGCCGTGTGGTGGTGGTGTGGGTCAGCTGTTCCAGTGCTGG
>NZ_JBITGE010000110.1:0-1525 GCF_044456785.1 Micromonospora sp. NPDC050795
CGGCCGCGGTCGGTGGGGTCGGTGCTTCGTCGCTGTGGCCGGGGCGAAGTGCGTGAAGAGGCGTTCGTGGTGCGCGGGATGAACCGAACCGGCGAGGCGGCCGTTGGAGAGGATAGTCGGGCGGCTGCGCCCTATGCGTCATCTTTGGCCACTTGGGTGGCGCGACTCGTTTCAGGAAGGCCCCATTGTGTCGCCGACTGCATCGGTCAATTCAGAGTTCTTCGCCTATCTCGATGATCCCTCTGTGAAGTGGCACGGGGTGCAGCCGATGGATCTGGGGTTCGTCGGGAAGACCCTCAGCGGGGGCCTGGAAGCCACGTTCGATCATGCCGGCTGGAACAGCCTGAGCGTCGCAGGCTCCCCTGGTACGAGCATCAAGAATGCCCATGACATCACCTCTTTCATGGCTTACTCGATGGAAACCAACCGTCTTACGATGGCCATCCGCACCGACAAAGTTGCCCGCCCGAACGAGCACCAGCAGTGGTTCAGGGACGAATACATCACGACGGACAGGATCCCGTCGGCTGGCATCGTGGCCGTGGCCGCCAACGAGCGGACCCTCGCCACGCCCTTGTCCGAGCTGAAGCTGAGCGTGGATGACAACTTCGAGTTCGCCCGTCAGCTCGACCATTTGCAAAGCAACATCGACTGGGCCCGTCGGCTGTGCGGAGCGGCCGTGGGGGAAGCCCTGCAAAAGAGCTTGTTGCCGCCAATGCCGGAGGGAGAACGCAGGTTGAAACCCGGTGTCCCGAAGCTCATACGCATGCAAGAGAGCATCTTTCGGGAAGCCGCCGAACGTCTGCGCGCGGAACTCGGCAGGGAACCGACGGTGCGCGACGCCCTCGAACTCACTATCCGCGAGGCCGGGAGTTCCGCCGTCATCCTCACCTGGGACAACCGAGCCAAGCAGGCTCTGCAAGACGTCAACAGCCGCATCATCCGCAAGGAGCCGAACATCCCCTCCCTGCCGGAAGTGGCCGAAGAAACTCGCACGACGTCCACCGTCCCCGCACTTGTGCCGCAGCCGTCCACTGCCCCGGTAGCAGGCGACGTAGCCCGGCCAAGCGCGGCCACCGGTGTCACCTCCTCGACACGACACGCGATGCGCGCTGCCGCGGCGAGCATCTCCAGCACCATCACCGCCGGTAGGAAGGGCCGGGCCGGCACTGCCGCACCCGCCGCGGAGCGTGAGCGTTCCTCGTGGCAGCTTATCCGGTCCGCGCTCAACCCTTCCGCCGCCCGCCCGGGCACCCCTTCTGCAGGCCGCACCCACTGAGGCCGCTGAAACGCGCCCGATGAGATCCGCGCGGACACTCGACCCCGGCTGATCATGGGGACAGCCCTTGATCGATCATTCCTTTTCTCTAGTGCGGCAGCCGCCGTTCGTGATCATGGCTGAAATTCGAGGTTGAGGCGGCGTGTGTAGTGGGCTCGGGCTCGGGCTTGGTGCAGGCGTCGCCAGTTTGACCAGTGCAGACGGTGGGCGAGGTCGCTGATCGGGCGGATGAGGAAGGCGTTGGTC
>NZ_JBITGE010000111.1:0-1507 GCF_044456785.1 Micromonospora sp. NPDC050795
GGCCACGCGTCGGGCCCAAACCATGCCTACCGGCAGAAACACCGCCAGCCGAACCCACCACACCAAGATCAATAACTCATGAAAGACCGAGGCTAAGGGACGTCATCGACCGGCTGCCGTTACGAATACTGCCCACGCCGGCACCGTCGGGTTCGTGTTGGCCATAGCCCAGGTGCTCGGTCATCTCCTCGTTCAACGCGGTCTCCAAGACCGTCATGGTCAACTGCCTGAGCAGCCCATCCGGGCCCGTCAACGACAGCCCTTGGTCCTTCACGGCCCGGACCAGCTCTGCCGCGGCTCTCGCCTCCGCCGACGGCTCCGCCTGCTTCTTTACCTCCGGTCTGGTCGTTCAGTGTCGCGGTCATCACGGCACCCCCTCACCAGGCACAACGCCCGGCAGGTCAGGCCGGAAACACTCTGAGATCCACAGACCCCCGCGAGATAGCCCTTCAGCGGTGGGGTGGCGCTGATGTGCCTGGTGTCGTGGTGTGCGGTGGGGATGTGCGCGAAGGGGAGGCTGATCGGGGACGGGTGGGGGTGGGGAAATAGCCGCGGTCCTCGCGGTTGGCGGCTCTCGGCTGTGCTGAGGCAGTAACGGTCGGCAGCCGCGCCGCGGCGGCGATGCCCGCCGATGTCACGGTTGGGGCCATGAGGTGCCAGGGGGCGATGATGTCAGTCATGGTGACAGTGGTGGGCGCCGGTCGTGGCGGTGGCGGGTTTTCAGCGAGGTGTGGGGGCTGCCGCTGACGGAGAAGATCGGCGATGCTCGGTGCACTGCCGGGGCCGGGGCCGGGGCCGGTCAGGGCGGTGGGGCCGGTCAGGGCGGTGGCGGTGTTCCCTGCGGGGACGGGCCCGGCAGGGACGGCTGCTGCGGGTTGCAGCCGCCATTTGCCGTCGGGGAGCGCGGTCGGATTGTGGTGCAGGCCGTGCGCGGCCAACGCGGCGACCAACACCGGATCCGGCGCCGCCATCCGCCCCCCGGTGGCCGAAGTTTTCCGCAGTGTGCTCACCAGTTGGCCGATGGGAACAGGGACGCTATGACCGGGCAGTATCACTGTGGTGTTGTACATGATGGGGGTGCCTACCGACAGGCGGTTCAACGCCTGGGCATAGTCCTGGTCGGTCCAGGTGATTTTGGCGCCGCTGGGTTGCAGCCGCCATTTGTTGTCGGGGAGCGTGGTCGGGCGCTGGTGCAGGCCGTGCGCGGCCAACGCGGTGACCAATACCGGATCCGGCGCCGCCGCCCGCCCCCCGGTAGCCGAGGCGTCCCGCAGTCTTTTCACCAGTTTGCCGATGGGAACAGGGACGAGATGACCGGGCAGCGTCACTGTGGTGTCGTTTTTGATGCGGGTGCCTACCGGGTGGCGGTTCAACGCCTGCGCATAGTCCTGATCGGTCCAGGTGATTATGTCGCCGCTGGGTAGCAGCCGCCATTTGTTGTCGGGGAGCGCGGTCGGGTTGTGGTGCAGGCCGTGCGCGGCCAACGCGGTGACCAACGCCGGATCCG
>NZ_JBITGE010000112.1:0-1490 GCF_044456785.1 Micromonospora sp. NPDC050795
TGTTTTGCGACAGCCGCCAGGTCGCCCGACACGAACGCTGCTGGGCCAAGCATCAGAGCATCACCGACCCGGTCCACCGGCAGGCCGCTGCTGAGCTGCGCATGGCCGGCCGGCTGGTGCCAGCGCCGGCAGGTGCCAGCGCCGGCAGGCACCGCGCAGGTCGAGCACCGGCGGCTCAGCGATTACGACTGGATGTTCGGCCTCGACGTTGAGGTGGCTGCGTGATGGCCGCCAAGACCAGTAACCGCAACGTGTCCTCCGAGATCGCGTTTTCACCCGCGCGCTGAAAGCGCCCTCTCTCGCAGCGTCGGTGGAACGTCTGGCTGAGCGGGCTCGGGCGGAGTCGTGGACGCGCTGGTGGTGTAAGAGGGCATCTGATCCCGCTTGGCGAGATGGGTCCGATTAGGGGCTTTCGTTTCGCCAGGTTGGAGTGGATTCTCCGGTGATATAGCGGCTCATTGTGTTAGCCATGGCCCAATGGATTATCGCCCGGGTGCGTTGGGGAAGAGTTTCGTAGTCGCGGACGAGACGTCGGTGTTGCATCAGCCAGCCGAAGCTCCGTTCCACGACCCACCGGCGGGGCTGGACGTGGAAGCCCTTCCCAGGATGGCGGGGAACCCGCTCGACGTCGATGCCGAGCCCGGCGCCATGCCCACGTTCGGCGGTGTTGTTGCCACCGTCGACCCACGCCTTGACCACGCTCGGATGGTCCGCGGCGATGGTGTCGAGCAGGTGCCGGCCAGCGGTGGAGTCCTGCACCGACGCCGCAGTGACGATCACGGCCAGGAGCAGGCCGAGGGTGTCGGTGGCGATGCGCCGCTTGCGACCCTTGATCTTCTTCGCCGCGTCGATGACCTGGCTCGACTCGCCGACATTGCTCGACGTCTTCACACTCTGCGAGTCCAGCACCGCCGCCGAAGGGCTCTCACGACGACCCCGGGCCACCCGGACCCGCTCCCGCAACAGATCGTGGATCCGTTGCGTGGTCCCATCCGCCTCCCACTTGGCGTAGTAGTCATACACCGTCTTCGCCGCCGGGGAAGTCGTGCGGCAGGTACTCCCAGGCGATCCCGGTCCTGGCCACGTACAGGTTCGCGTTGACGATCTCCCGCAGGTCATGCACCGGCCGACTGATCGCCAAGCCCACCCGCACCACGCGCCACGCGGTCAGCACCGGCTCGATCAACGCCCCACCGCTCATCCGACAAGTCCGACCGATACCCACGCCGCTTCACACCCACGGCGTGATCAACGAACCACGCCCGCCGACGCGACGACCAAACGCGAATCACCTACTACACGGATCAAACGCCCCCTCAGCGGTGGGGTGGCGCTGATGTGCCTGGTGTCGTGGTGTGCGGTGGGGATGTGCGCGAAGGGGAGGCTGAGCGGGGGCGGGTGGGGGTGGGGAAATAGCCGCGGTCCTCGCGGTTGGCGGCTCTCGGCTGTGCTGAGGCAGTAACGGTCGACAGCCGCGCCGCGGCGGCGAT
>NZ_JBITGE010000113.1:0-1314 GCF_044456785.1 Micromonospora sp. NPDC050795
TCCCACGACACCGAAGCCCCACAGATCTCAGCGAAGTGAACGCTAATCTCCCCGGTCGTCAAACCCATGGCACACAACGACAACACCACCTCGTCAACCCCGGACAACCGGCGCTGCCGCTTCGTGACGATCTGAGGCTCGAACGTGCCCGCCCTATCCCGCGGCACGTCGATCTGCACCGGACCCGACCCGTCAGTCAGCACTGTCTTCGACCGGCTGCCGTTACGAATATTGCCCGCGCCGGCACCGTCGGGATCGTGTTGGCCATAGCCCAGGTGCTCGGTCATCTCCTCGTTCAACGCGGTCTCCAAGATCGTCATGGTCAACTGCCTGAGCAGCCCATCCGGGCCCGTCAACGACAGCCCTTGTTCCTTCACGGCCCGGACCAGCTCTGCCGCGGCCTTCGCCTCCGCCCGCTTCTTACCTCCGATCTGGTCGTTCAGCGTCGCGGTCATCACGGCACCCCCCTCACCAGGCACAACGCCCGGCAGGTCAGGCCGGAAACACCCTCAGATCCACAGACCCACACGATCACCCTGCACCGCATCAAGCGCCTACCAGCCAAGATCCATTAAAGAAGCACCATTACCCTGGACCTGGACCGGGTCTGAAAAGGACGGCCCCTGGCTCCACGTCTTTCGAGGCACCCCGAGTAGATCCGTCAGGCCCTTGTAGACTTGGCCGGAATTTCGGGCCGATCATTACCTTGAGGGTCGGCCATGAACTCGGCGTCAACCAAAAGACGCTGCGGAACTCGGTCAGCGCCGCGAGGACCGCCGAAGTTGCCGGTCTCGGTCGTGGCGATGAAGGCGTGAGCGCCGACGAGGTGTGCCGGCTGCGGTACAGAACGCCGAGCGAATGGTCGGACGACAACGGCAGGCGCCGGTCCGGCCGGTGACGGGTCCGGTCGGCGTGGTGCTGAGGAGCGGTCGTTCCTGCCGGCTCCGCTTCGGTCCGGGCGCGGGCTGGCCCGTTACCGGTTCATTGGCGGCGCAGCTGTCGGTGCGATCGAAGCGATAGGCGCCAACCGGTCGGTGACGCCCTTGTGCCGGGCTGCGGCCGCCGGCCGGGATGAGGACATCGCGACCGCTCGCCGCTGGCCAGCCTCTTTCACCACCTTCAACCGGTCCCGCAGTTCCTTGGAGTACGCCGGCGGCCGGTCATCCGCAGGCTGTTGTCCGCTGCTTGGGTGAGTGAGCACCCCATGAGCCAACATTTCCACTGAGGCATTTTCATCGTGACGATGCAGGTCACGGAAGGCTTTGGTCTGATGTGCACAGCGGGCGAGGCTCCCGGTATGACAGCAGTCGACCA
>NZ_JBITGE010000114.1:0-1311 GCF_044456785.1 Micromonospora sp. NPDC050795
CCCACCCGTCCCCGATCAGCCTCCCCTTCGCGCACATCCCCACCGCACACCACGACACCAGGCACATCAGCGCCACCCCACCGCTGAAGGGCTGTGGATCTAAGAGCGCGTTTGGTTTGTGGGGCGGTCGGGTGTGTCGCACAGTGGGTCCGGTCGATGGCCGTAGCTCGGTCGGTAGACAGGCATGGATCGAGTGCGGCGGTACCCCTCTGACGTGACCAACGCCGAGTGGGAGATCATCGAGGCGATACTGCCGTCCCCGCAGTGGATGGGCAGACCAGAAAAGCACCCCGGCAGGCCGTCATCGACGCCATCTTGTCCGTGGTGCACACCGGTTGCGCGTGGCGGTACCTGCCAGTCGACTTCCCGCGGTGGCAGACCGTGTACGCGCACTTCACCCGGCCGAACAGTCGGGGCGTGACCGAGCGGATCCTGACCGAGCTACGGGAACAGATCCGGGTGGCTCACGGCCGGGAGCCCGAGCCGACGGCGGGGATCATCGACTCGCAGAGCGTGAAAGGCGCCGACACCGTGCCCCGCGGGACTCCCGCGGTTATGACGCCGGGAAGAAGATCAACGGTAGGAAACGGTTCATCGTCACCGACACCCTCGGCCTGCTGGTCACCGTCTGGGTCCTGGCCGCGTCCTGACAGGACCGCGACGGCGCCAAAGGCGCCCTGCTCGTCACTTACGCGGCCACCCCCATCCGGCACGTCTTCGCCGACACGGGCTTCGCCGGATGCCTCGTCGACTGGGCCCGAGACCTGCTACGCGCCACCGTCGAGATCGTCCACAAACCCACCGACCAACGAGGGTTCGTCGTACACCCCCGCCGCTGGGTCGTGGAGCGGACCCTGGCCTGGATCACCGCCCACCGCCGCCTGGCCCGCGACTACGAACCCACCGCGCGATGTCAGAGGCCATGATCCGATGGGCAGCCCTCGGCGGCATGCTCAGCCGCCTTGCCCGAGGCGAAGCCGCCACCCGCCAACAACGCCTCACCTTCAACACACCCGACTGACAGCAATGTGAAACGCGCTCTTAGAACTCCTAACTAAATGATGTTGGGCGTGTCCTCTGGGGGTGTGAGGCTCGTTCTGTTTGAACGTGAGGAGGGGTGAGCAGCCGCCGTGGATCGTCTCGGACGAACTCTGGGCCGAGATCGAACCGCTGCTGCCACCGCGTCCACCTCGCCGGCACCGGTTCCCTGGCCGTAAGCCCCTCGACGACCGCAAGGTGTTGTGCGGGATCCTGTTCGTTCTGCACACCGCGATCCCGTGGGAGTACCTGCCCCAAGAGCTCGGCTTCGGC
>NZ_JBITGE010000115.1:0-1298 GCF_044456785.1 Micromonospora sp. NPDC050795
ACCCAGAAAATCCTAGCCAAGCTGCGCTGCTGCCCCCGCCGAGCCACCGCGATCGTGCAGGCCATCCTCGCCCTGCACCACGTCGAAGCGGACCGATACGCAGGACGAAAAAGGCTCACTCAAGGACTCGCGACCATGCGCGAGGTCGCTACAGAGGTTGAAAGGTCAAGGTTCGAGCTATCTGGGTGGTTAGGGTTCGAGGGTCATGCCGGTGCTGGCGAGGAAGCCGGCGAGGAGGTCGGTCTGTTGCTGACATGCGCGAAGTCGACGTTTGACCAGTTGGGCGAGGTGGTCGACACCGCGGACGGCGGTGTTGGTCAGGCCGCGTTTCATCCAGCGCCAGACGCCTTCGGTGGGGTTGAGGTCCGGGGCGTAGGCGGGTAACCGGATCACGGTCAGCCACGGTCGGGCAGAGATCAGGGCGTGCATGCGGCGGCTGACGTGGGTGTTCAGGTTGTCCCAGATCAGCACTATCGGTGCGTGCAGGCGCTGGTGGGCCTGGTCGAGGAAGGCGATGTAGTCGTCCTCGCTGAAGCTGCCGCGTTCGCCTTTGCGTGCACGGTGCAGCCGGGTTCGCCACATCAACCGGCCTCGCTGTCCGGGCTTGAGGCAGACCAGACCGGCGATCGAGACCCGGCCGGAGCCCCTTCCCGGAGACCTCGACCACCGGCGTGTGCCCGCGCCGGGCCCACGTCTTGGCCACCGGCGGTCGCATGACCTGGCCCGCCTCGTCCTGGAAGCAGATCCAGGCGCCCCGCGCCGCCGCTAACCTCTTACCGACGGCCACCGCCCGCGATGCCAGCCGGCGACCGCTTCCGGATCGCGTTCGATCGCCCGACGAGTGGGAACCTGCTGGCTGTACCCGATGCGATGCAGCAGATAGGACACCCCGCGCAGCGTGTAGGAGACGCCGAAGCGGCGCTCGATCACCTTGGCCACCCGGGTGAGGGTCCAGCGGGCATCGTCCCAGCCGTGCACGATCGGACCTTCATCGAGCATCTCGGCCAGCTGTTTGCGCTGCTCAACGGAGAGTTTGCAGTCCGAGCCGCC
The DNA here is from genome assembly GCF_044456785.1 of Micromonospora sp. NPDC050795. NCBI lineage: Bacteria > Bacillati > Actinomycetota > Actinomycetes > Micromonosporales > Micromonosporaceae > Micromonospora > Micromonospora sp. NPDC050795. The sequence goes on from NZ_JBITGE010000115.1 coordinate 1,051, forward strand.
CGGCCCGGCCGACGCCAGAGCCTGCGTTCCGCCAGCAGTCCACTGCCGCCGCCACAAACGCACCGACTTCTCAGAAACCCGCAGCTCAGAAGCAATCTGCGCGGTCGATACGGACTTCTTGAACATCGTCGCGGCCTGCATCCGGACCTTCTCACGCCGGACCCGAGCTGCCGCGTTCATGCCACCACCAGCCGGATACCTCATACCTCCGGCATACCGAACCCATCGACCCAGATCACGCAGACACG
>NZ_JBITGE010000116.1:0-892 GCF_044456785.1 Micromonospora sp. NPDC050795
CCCGGAACTTGCAACAGCCCTGCAAGATCAGGGGCAAAACCCGGGGAAACTGTTGAACGCGTGACTGTCTTCGCTCGTTGAGAGGCCAGTACCGAGAAGGTGAGGAGATCCGGATGGCACCTAGGAATTCCGATCAGGTCTTTGCGCAGGCGTTGAACACCCTACCGGTAGGCACCCGCATCACGGGCAACACCACAGTGATGCTGCCCGGTCGTACCGTCCCTGTTCCCATCGGCCAACTGGTGAAAAGACTGCGGGACATCGCGGCCTTTGGGGGGCGGGTGGCGGCGCCGGATCCGGTGTTGGTCGCCGCGTTGGCCGCGCACGGCCTGCACCACAACCCGACCGCGCTTCCCGACGGCAAATGGCGGCTGCAACCCAGCAGCGCCAAAATCACCTGGACCGATCAGGACTATGCGCAGGCGTTGAACAGCCTGCCGGTAGGCACCCCCATCACATACGACGCCACAGTGACGCTGCCTGGTCATAGCGTCCCTGTTCCCATCGGCCAACTGGTGAAAAGACTGCGGGACATCGCGGCCGGCGGGGGGCGGGTGGCGGCGCCGGATCCGGTGTTGGTCGCCGCGTTGGCCGCGCACGGCCTGCACCGCAACCCGACCGCGCTTCCCGACGGCAAATGGCGGCTGCTACCCAGCGGCGCCAAAATCACCCGGACCGATCAGGACTATGCGCAGGCGTTGAACAACCTGCCGGTAGGCACCCGCATCACGCAGAAAACCACAGTGACGCTCCCCGGTCATCCCGACCCTGTTCCCATCGGCCAACTGGTGAGAATACTGCGGGACATCGCGGCCGGCGGGGGGCGGGTGGCGGCGCCGGATCCGGTGTTGGTCGCCGCGTTGGCCGCGCACGGCCTGCACCGCAACCCGAC
>NZ_JBITGE010000116.1:990-1297 GCF_044456785.1 Micromonospora sp. NPDC050795
ACCGCGCTTCCCGACGGCAAATGGCGGCTGCTACCCAGCGGCGCCAAAATCACCTGGCTCGATCAGGACTATGCGCAGGCGTTGAACCGCCTACCGGTAGGCACCCCCATCACGGGTAACACCACAGTGCCGCTGCCTGGTCATCTCGTCCCTGTTCCCATCGGCCAACTGGTGATCAGACTGCGGAGCATCGCGGCCAACGGGGGGCGGGTGGCGGCGCCGGATCCGGCGTTGGTCACCGCGTTGGCCGCGCACGGCCTGCACCGCAACCCGACCACGCTCCCCGACGGCAAATGGCGACTGCAAC
>NZ_JBITGE010000117.1:0-1291 GCF_044456785.1 Micromonospora sp. NPDC050795
ATGGCCAGGATCCGCGTTCTGGCGTACGCAATCCTGGACGGCACCCTGATCCCGGTCGACCGGGTCGCCGACCACAAGCCCTACTACTCCGGGAAACACCGGCGCCACGGCGTGAACGTGCAGGTCATCACCGACCCAGCAGGTCGGCTGATCTGGGTGTCCGCAGCCCTGCCCGGTTCCACCCATGACCTGACCGCGGCCCGCACCCACCAGATCATCGACACGCTGCGCAGCGCCCACGTGATGACCTTCGCCGACAAGACATACCAAGGCGCCCGCGGCAGCATCACGACCCCGCTCAAACGCCACCGCCACCGGCCGAAACTGTCCCGTCGGCAGAAAACGGTCAACCGCTCACACGCGCGTATCCGCGCCCGCGGTGAACGCGCCAACACCTCAAAACCCAGAAAATCCTAGTAGGGGCTGTCTCGCAAAGGTCGTCGCGAACAGCGTCCGGGTCCCACGCTGACTTGTTGGGCAGCCGTTGCATACGGTCCGGCGTGGTGTCGCCGGCGGCCTCGGCCAGGGTCCAGCCGTTCTTGCTCGCCAGCGGCGACAGCAACCCGACCAGGTAACTCAGCGCCTGCCGGCGCGGCTCCGCACGCCCGAACCGGTGCGCGAACCGCGCCAGCAGATCATCGAGTCCGGCCCGCCAGACCACAATCTCATCGATCAACACAAGCACGGAAGCCTGCCCGCCCCACGACTGACCACAACAGACAGACGGTGCGACCACACCACCTACCCACCGAATAACATCGACATTCGCAGCTACGCGGCAGACTCAACGACGACGTCGATCATGCCGATGAGCTGCCGAAACGCCAGATCAGGCAACTGCGGCTGGAGTACTAGTACGGCAGCCGCCGTTTGAGATGTCGCTGGTGAGGGCCGGTTAAACGAGGTGCGGCCACCGCGTGATCGTCTGTCTGCTGTGGACATGACTTCGGATCTGGCGGTGGCCGCAGGCCACAGCGTAAACCCTGCCCGGTGGCGACAGGTCCTGACCGGGATGTGCGATGCGTTCGCGGGACGGTTCGGGCGGGTCGAGCCGCGTCGGACGGCAGCGGCGTTCGTGACCGGGCTACTGGCCGACATAGAGGTCAAGACGTGCTGGCAGTTGGCGGAGCAGGCCGGGCATGCCCGCCCGGATGCGATGCAACGGTTGTTGTCTCGGGCGGTGTGGGACGCCGACACGGTCCGCGACGACGTGCGGGACGTGGTCGTCGACCGGTTCGGTGACCCGGACGCGGTCCTGGTCGTCGACGAGACCGGCGACCTGAAGAAGGGC
>NZ_JBITGE010000118.1:0-1282 GCF_044456785.1 Micromonospora sp. NPDC050795
TGGTCAGCGTGTCGCGGTCGATGTCCTGCTTGACGATCGTATCGGCCAGCAGTTTCTCGGCGAGCGCGCCGGATTCCCGGTCGGCCAGCAGCCAGCCGACGGCGTATCGGCTGTAGATGTCGATGATCACGTACAGGTAGAAGTACTGCCATTTCGCTGGGCCGTGCAGTTTCGTGATGTCCCACGACCAGACGGTGTTGGGGCCGGTCGCCACCAGTTCCGGCTTGACCCGGGCCGGGTGGGTGGCCTGCGCCCGGCGTTCGCGGACCTCACCGTGTTCACGCAGGATCCGGTACATCGTCGACACCGACGCGAGGTAGGCGCCCTCGTCGAGCAGGTCGTGGTAGACGGTGGCCGGCGCTTTGTCGGCGTGCTCGGGATGGTTCAGCAGCGCACGCACGCTGTCGCGTTCGGCCTGCGACAACGCCCGCGGCTGCGGCTTTCGCAGGCACGGTTCCCGCTCGGGTTTCGGGCTCTTACGGTGCCGGCGGTAGTGGTTGGCCTGCCGCCGTGCACGCCGCTCGCACCGAGCCCAGCACGCCGGTCAGCTCGACGATCGCCGCGTCAATCACGGTTTCGGCTCGCTCCCGGAGTCCGGGCCGCTGCTGGTCGCGAGCTGACCCAGCAGCGCGGAGAGGTTTCCCTGCACCTCGATCACCGTCTGCGCCTTCGCGAGATCCGCTTGCAGGCGTTCGTTCTCGCGCCGTAGCCGGGCCAGTTCCTTGTCCCGCGCATCGGCCGGCGGACGTCCCGCCGGACGGGCCAGGGCCTGCCGGGCACCCCGATCCCGCTGCTGGCGCCATGTCGTGATCAACGATGAGTACAGGCCTTCCCGCCGCAACAACGCGCCCTTGCAGGGCGCCCTTGGCGCCGTCGCGGTCCTGCCAGGACGCGGCCAGGATCCAGACGGTGACCAGCAGGCCGACGGTGTCGGTGACGATGAACCGTTTCCGGCCGTTGATTTTCTTGCCGGCGTCGTAGCCGCGGGTAGCGGGGGCACGGTGTCTGCGCCTTTAACGCTCTGCGAGTCGCAGATCCCCGCCGTCGGCTCGGGGTCCCGGCCGTGAGCCACCCGGATCTGCTCGCGTAGTTCTGTCAGGATCCGCTCGGTCACACCCCGACTGTTCAGCCGGGTGAAGTGCGCGTACACGGTCTGCCACGGCGGGAAGTCGACCGGCAGGTACCGCTGATGACCTTCGCCGACAAGACATACCAAGGCGCCCGCGGCAGCATCACGACCCCGCTCAAACGCCACCGCCACCGGCCGAAACTGTCCCGTCGG
>NZ_JBITGE010000119.1:0-1254 GCF_044456785.1 Micromonospora sp. NPDC050795
CGTCCTCTACGCCATGCTCCGCGACAAGATCCCCTACCAACCACGCCCAGCCACGCCGATCTCCGCTTGACGAAACCCATAGGGACACCCCCCGGTGGTCTCGGTCGTATTTGGCGCCTCTCCCCTGATCGATCGATCAGCCGCTATTTGCACAGTCCCATACACGGCTAGGGTTTCCACCGATGGCTAAGATTTGCGCTTGCATGTCGGCTACCGTGGCGTCGCTGTGGCTTCCGGACGATCGATGTCGGTGGACCGCGCTGCCTGTTCCTGGGAGCGCAGCGCGGCCAGCCTCTCCTGGAGTGCCCGCTCAATTGATTCATAGGCGTCACTGCCGAGCACTAGCCGTCTGGGCGCCGGGCTGGCGTCAGCCGAGTCGATGATCGCGGCAGCCATCTTCGCTGGGTCGCCCGGCGCGTAGGCTGCGGCGGCTCCGCTGGCGAACACGTCACGCAGTTCGCCGAGCGATGTCTGGCGGTACACCTCTAGCGCTGGCGCGAGTTGTATCGAAGAAGGTGAGTAGAAGCCGGTCGCTGCAAAACCCGGCTCGACCAGTGTGATTTCGATATCGAAGGTAGCCACTTCACCAGCAACCGCTTCAAGGAAGCCCTCAATGCCCCACTTGCTGGCATGGTAGAGGCTCATCCCGGGGACGGCCGTCTGCCCCCCCGCGCTGGAGATTTGGATGATTCGCCCACCGCCCTGCTCGCGCAGGTGCGGTATGACCGTTCGGGCAAGCTGGATCGAACCGATCAAGTTTGTATCCAACTGGCGGGTGATGAGCTCATCGGAGAGCTCTTCCGCTGCACCAAATTGCCCATATCCGGCATTTGACACTACCATGTCAATCCGCCCCAGATCAGCGAAGGCCCGACCGACCGTCGCCCGGACAGCGGCGAAGTCGGTGACGTCGAGCTCCGCCGTCCAAAGTCGTCCGCTGGCGACCGCCAAAAGATCGGTAAGGACCTCAAGGTTTCGGGCTGTCGCCGCGACCCGCTCACCGCGTGCGATGAGCTGTTCGGTCAGATGCCAGCCAATGCCGGACGAAGTACCGGTAATGAACCATGTCCGCACGATGCCCCTCCGATGTCCATGATGGTGGGTGCTGCAACCCTCAGGCACTCTACTCCCGATCGTTCAACCGCCGGCGGCTGCCGTATTAGAACTCCTAACTAAATGATGTTGGGCGTGTCCTCTGGGGGTGTGAGGCTCGTTCTGTCTGAACGTGAGGAGGGGTGAGCAGCCGCCGTGGAT
>NZ_JBITGE010000120.1:0-1199 GCF_044456785.1 Micromonospora sp. NPDC050795
CTAGTGCCGTGACCACGAACGTTCACGGTGTTGGATGACACGCCGTCCGGCCTGTCGGCCGGGCGGCGTCGGGGCGGTCAGGCTGTAGCGGTGGCAGATCCTGTACGCGTGCGGCGGCTGAGTGATCAGGAAGGTCAGCAGCTGCTCAGAATCACCCGCCGGGGAACCGGTTGCTCGATCCGACTGCGACGGGCGATGGTCGTGCTCGCCTCGGCCGGTGGGAACACGGTGCCGGCGATCGCCCGTCTCGTCCAAGCCGATGAGGACACGATTCGGCAGGTCATCCACCGGTTCAACGAGATGGGGATGGCTTGCTTGGACCCTCAGTGGGCGGGTGGCCGTCCCCGCCAGATCAGTCCTGACGAGGAACAGTTCATCGTCGAGACGGCCAATACCCGCCCCGAAAAGCTGGGGCGGCCGTTCACCCGCTGGAGCGTCCGCAAGCTCGCCGAGCACCTGAGTTCGGATGCCGCCCGCCGGATCCGTATCGGTCGAGAACGGCTGCGGCAGATTCTGCACCAGCACAAGATCACCTTCCAGCGGACGAAGACGTGGAAGGAGTCCACCGACCCTGACCGGGACGCCAAGCTCGCCCGGATTGAGTACGTGAGCAGCCGCTTCCCGCAGCGAGTGTTCGCGTTCGACGAGTTCGGGCCCCTGGTGATCCGCCCGCAGGCCGGTGCCGGTTGGGCTCCGGCAGGGCGTCCGCACCGGCTGCCCGCGAATTATCACAAGCTGCACGGCGTCCGGCAGTTCCACGGCTGCTACTCCGTTGGTGACGACCAGCTCTGGGGCGTGGTCCGGCGGCGCAAGAGCGCGGCGAACACCCTCGCCGCGCTCAAGTCGATCCGCGCCGCCCGTCCGGACCGTGCACCGATCTACGTGATCCTGGACAACCTGTCGGCCCACAAGGGGTCGAAGATCCGCAGGTGGGCGGCTCGGAACAAGGTCGAGCTGTGCTTCACCCCGACCTACGCCTCCTGGGCCAACCCGATCGAGGCCCAGTTCGGGCCGCTGCGCACCTTCGTCATCGCCGGCTCGAACCACCCGAACCACCCGGCTCTGACCCGGAAACTGCAGGCCTACCTTCGGTGGCGCAACGTCAACGCCCGTCACCCCGACGTCCTGGCCGCCCAACGCCGCGAACGAGCCCGCATCCGCAGCGAACCACAACGACGCTGGGACCAACCCGCCACCCG
>NZ_JBITGE010000121.1:0-1190 GCF_044456785.1 Micromonospora sp. NPDC050795
TGGTCGACAGCTGTCCTACCTGGAGCCTCGCACCCATCGATCACCGGGCCTGCCACACCCGCCCTGAGCCGCAAGATCAGCTTGAAAAAGGCTCACTGACTGATCAAGTCCTCAGCCGGCTCAGCCAGCACGAGTAGGCCGAGATAGTGCAGCGAGCGCAGGAGACTCTCGTCAGTGCCGGGATCGATCCAGAGGATCTCCGCCGGCGGCTCGGCCGTGGGACGCGGCAGCACCCCAGACGGCGCGTACGCTCCCTCGATCAACACGAGCGGAGTTTCCATGGTCCAGCCGGTGATCGCCGCCGGATTGGCGAGGCCGTGGAGCGTGAGTAGCTGCTCCGGAGTGCATTCCTCAACGTCGGAGAACGCCAGCAGTTGCGCTTGGAAAACGGCGCGCACCCGCTGCGCCATCGAAACCCTGGCTTCCGACCGACTGGCCTCATCCGTGTAGGCGTAGTGCGGGATGAGCTCGGCCACTAGGTGCGCCGGCTCGTCGGCGTACGCCCGCCAGCGGTCGTCCGGCTCGATCAACTCAAAGCGGTAGTGCGTTCCGTCGGGCTTGCTGACAGGTAGCGGCGTGCTTCCTGGCCGCGTTCTGATCCTGATCGCTGGCATGGCTGCCCGCCTTCCGTGGCTCGATACTCGGAGTCGTCCGTTCGTTGCGAGAGTCACAACGCTCTGACGGAAGGTGCGGTTCGGTGGCAGGCACCGACCGGTTCCTGGGCCGGCTCGGTGGCGGACAGCACCGTACGGCTCTGGGACGTCTCCGCGCCGGCTGCGCCATCGACGATCGGCGCCCCGCTGACCGGCCCGGCCGGCTACGCATGCATGACGGCCTTCCGCCCGGACAACCTGCAGCTCGCCGTAGCGGCTGCCGACGGCACCGCCTGGCTCGGAGATTTCGGCGAACCAGCCCGGCCCACCGCCACAGTCGTGCTGTCGCGGGCCACCGGCGCGGTCTACACGTGGCATTCAGCTGATCCACCCAGCGGGTCCGCCGGCCCTGACCTTCCGGGCCAAGAGCCGGCGTGCCCGTTACCTTTTTGATCGTCCCCAGCCGGGGACCCTCGGTCGCCCGGCCCGGTATGACTTCCTTCGGTTGCGTCCACGGGAGTGGTGTACGACTTGCCCGTGATGGGCGTGTTGCGTAGATGAGAGACGGCCATCGCGTCGATCCTTCAAGACGACCAA
>NZ_JBITGE010000122.1:0-1187 GCF_044456785.1 Micromonospora sp. NPDC050795
GGGTTGTGACCGGTTGGGCCGAATAGCAGGGCAGGCACGGGGTTAGCTTGAGCAGCCGTCGGCGGCTGAGGTGTAGTTCGCGCAGCAACTGATGGAGCGGGCTGCCGCCGACGGGTGTCCCTGGTCGGGCCGGGTGGGCTCCTCGCGGGGATCACTCGCACCGTTCTGGAATCAACGCTGGATGCGGAGCGGGATGCGCACCTCGACGAGGTTGGTCTCGACGAGGCGAACGGCCGGCGAACGTTCGTAACGGGCACGGTGCGAAGACGGTGCAGACCGAGGTCGGTCCGGTGGATCCAGATGCCCCGGGGCCAGGCCGGGTCGTTCACCCCGCGGATCGTGCCCAAGCACGTCCGCCGCTTAAGAGCGTGTTTGGGAAGGTTTGTTGTGGATGGCGTGGCGGGGTGACGTTCGGCGGTGGGTTGGGCAGAGTGGCGCGGTGTCTACGCGTCGTGGCTGCCCCTCGGACCTGACCGGCGACCAGTGGGCACCGATCGAGGCTTTGCTGCCGGAGCCGAACACGGACGGCCGGCGGGAGAGGCACCCACGTCGGGAGGTCGTCTGCGCGATCCTGTACGTGGTGCGGTTCGGGTGCCCCGTGGCGGTATCTGCCTGCTGACCTTCCGCCGTGGAAGACGGTGTACGGGTCTGCTGCACCGATAGGTGACATCTGAGATGGCTTGCCCTGATGGCGGGCTGGAAGAATGTTGCTGTGCCCAAGCCCTACCCCCGTGAGTTCCGCGATGACGTCGTGCGGGTCGCCCGTGACCGGGACCCTGGCGTGACCGTCGAGCAGATCGCGAAGGACTTCGGAGTTCATCCGATGACGTTGTTCAAGTGGCTGCGCAAGGCCGACATCGACGCCGGGACCAAGCCTGGCGTCAGTGGCAGCGAGTCAGCCGAGCTGCGGGAGGCCCGTAAGCGGATCCGGTTGCTGGAGCAGGCGAACGAGGTCCTGCGCCGGGCCGCGGCGTACTTGTCGCAGGCGAACCTGCCGGGAAAAGGCTCTACCCGCTCGTGAGCGAGCTGGCCGCCGACGGTATCCCCGTGGCGGGTGACGTGCCGGGTGTTGAAGATCGCTCGCCAGCCTTACTGCCGGTGGCTAGTGCCGTGACCACGAACGTTCACGGTGTTGGATGACACGCCGTCCGGCCTGTCGGCCGGGCGGCGTCGGGGCGGTCAGGCTG
>NZ_JBITGE010000123.1:0-1178 GCF_044456785.1 Micromonospora sp. NPDC050795
CCGGACCGATCAGCTCTTTGCGCAGGCATTGGACCGCCACCCGGTAGGCACCCCCATCACAAACGACACCACAGTGACGCTGCCTGGTCATAGCGTCCCTGTTCCCATCGGCCAACTGGTGAAAAGACTGCGGAACATCGCGGCCACCGGGGGGCGGGCGGCGGCGCCGGATCCGGTGTTGGTCGCCGCGTTGGCCGCGCACGGCCTGCACCACAACCCGACCACGCTCCCCGACGGCAAATGGCGGCTGCTACCCCGCGGCGCCAGAATCACCTGGCCCGATCAGGTCTATGCGCAGGCGTTGAACCGCCTGCCGGCAGGCACCCGCATCACGCCGAACACCACAGTGACGCTGCCCGGTCATACCGTCCCTGTTCCCATCGGCCAACTGGTGAAAAGACTGCGGGACTCCTCGGCCCACGGGGGGCGGGTGGCGGCGCCGGATCCGGCGTTGGTCACCGCGTTGGCCGCGCACGGCCTGCACCACAACCCAACCGCGCTCCCCGACGGCAAATGGCGGCTGCAACCCGCAGCAGCCGTCCCTGCCCGGCCCGTCCCCGCAGGGAACACCACCACCACCCTGACCGGCCCCACCACCCTGACCGGTCCCACCGCCCTGACCGGCCCCGGGCGTGTACTGAGCATCGCCGAGCTTCTCAACCCTCCAGGGCAGCCCCCACACCTCGCTGAAAACCCGCCACCGCCACCATCAGCGCCCACCACTGTCACCAAGACTGACAGAATCGCCCCCTGGCGCCTCCCCACCCCAACCATGCCACCAGCCGCCACCCCAACCGCGCCACCGGCGGGCACCCCAACCACGACATCGGCGGGCATCGCCGCCGCAGCGCGGCTGTCGACCGTTACTGCCTCAGCACAGCCGAGAGCCGCCAACCGCGAGGACCGCGGCTATTTCCCCACCCCCACCCGTCCCCGATCAGCCTCGCCTTCGCGCACATCCCCACCGCACACCACGACACCAGGCACATCAGCGCCACCCCACCGCTGAAGGGCTATCTCGCTAAGGGGGTGTCTCAGTTGGTGAGGTTGTGGCCTCGGGCATCAACGCGTCGGTCCAGGGCCAGCCGTTGGCGATAGCGAGACGGGCTCGGCGGGCGGTGCGGGTGATCCGGGCCGCGACGTGCAGCAGTCGGTTAGCGCGGTTTCTTGGGCTCAGC
>NZ_JBITGE010000124.1:0-1170 GCF_044456785.1 Micromonospora sp. NPDC050795
CGCCGGATCCGGCGTTGGTCACCGCGTTGGCCGCGCACGGCCTGCACCACAACCCGACCACGCTCCCCGACAACAAATGGCGGCTGCAACCCAGCCAGGCCAGAATCACCTGGACCGATCAGGACTATGCGCAGGCGTTGAACCGCCTACCGGTAGGCACCCCCATCACGGGCAACACCACAGTGACGCTGCCTGGTCATACCGTCCCTGTTCCCATCGGCCAACTGGTGAGCACACTGCGGAACATCGCGGCCACCGGGGGGCGGGCGGCGGCGCCGGATCCGGCGTTGGTCACCGCGTTGGCCGCGCACGGCCTGCACCACAACCCGACCACGCTCCCCGACAACAAATGGCGACTGCAACCCAGCAGCGCCAAAATCACCCGGACCGATCAGGACTATGCCCAGGCGTTGAACCGCCTACCGGTAGGCACCCCCATCACGCACGACACCACAGTGACGCTGCCCGGTCATCCCGTCCCTGTTCCCATCGGCCAACTGGTGAACAAACTGCGGACCACCGCGGCCAGCGGGGGGCGGGTGGCGGCGCCGGATCCGGCGTTGATTGCCGCGTTGGCCGCGCACGGCCTGCACCACAACCCGACCGCGCTTCCCGACGGCAAATGGCGGCTGCTACCCAGCGGCGCCAGAATCACCTGGCCCGATCAGGACTATGCGCAGGCGTTGAACCGCCTACCGGTAGGCACCCCCATCACATACGACACCACAGTGACGCTGCCCGGTCATCCCGTCCCTGTTCCCATCGGCAAACTGGTGAGCACACTGCGGACCACCGCGGCCAGCGGGGGGCGGGTGGCGGCGCCGGATCCGGCGTTGATTGCCGCGTTGGCCGCGCACGGCCTGCACCACAACCCAACCACGCTCCCCGACAACAAATGGCGGCTGCTACCCAGCGGCGACAGAATCACCTGGCCCGATCAGGTCTATGCCCAGGCGTTGAACCGCCTACCGGTAGGCACCCCCATCACGGGCAACACCACAGTGACGCTGCCCGGTCATCCCGTCCCTGTTCCCATCGGCAAACTGGTGAGCACACTGCGGAAAACCTCGGCCACCGGGGGGCGGGTGGCGGCGCCGGATCCGGCGTTGGTCACCGCGTTGGCCGCGCACGGCCTGCACCACAACCCGACCACGCTCCCCGACAACAAAT
>NZ_JBITGE010000125.1:0-1153 GCF_044456785.1 Micromonospora sp. NPDC050795
GCGCTGCTGTCCACGCCGAGCCACCGCGATCGCGCAAGCCATCCTCGTCCTGCACCACGTCGAAGCGAACCGCTACGCAGGATGAAAATGGCTCAGTAGTGGTCCTGTTGGTCGAGATGGGCGCGCAAGATGCCCTTTGCGTAGTGGACCCGGGACTTGACGGTGCCCACCGGGATATTCAGCTCATCCGCCAATTCCTGAATCGTTTGGCCGTGGTAATACAGGTTAAGCAGCAGACTGCGCTGCTCAGGCTGAAGCAGCATCAACGCCTTACGAATCGTCAGTCTCTCAGCCATGCTGCTGGCATTGTCGCTGGCGACGGTCAGTTGGGTCAGATCATCCACGACTACCTCCACCGGCCGTGACTTGCGGGCCCGCAGCGTGTCTACGACGAGCCGGCGAGAGACGGTGTACAACCACGGCCGGAACGTGGTGACATCCACGTCGTCATGTCGGCTGAGGTGGGACCACGCCCGGACGAATGTCTCCTGCATGATGTCCTCGGCCAGCCGCCGGTCCCCCAGGGTGAGCTTGACGAGGTACCTGAAGAGCGGCTTACTACAGGCGCGGTGCAGCTGTTCGAGCCTGGCCGCAGCGGGCGCGGTCCCTGTCCTGAGCGAATCCTCGGCCCGCGCGGCCTGCTCGCGATGAGGGTCTGGACGCTGCGCCACTGGCTGCTCGAACTGGCCAAACATGGCACCCTCCGTCGTCTGGGTCGCGATGCGCTAAGACCGTGTGTCAGTTGGGGTTGTTGCTGGTCACCAGGTTGAGTCGGATGGCTCGGCGGTAGCAGATGACAGCGCAGGCCAGGTGTAGGAGTCCGAGGAAGTGGGAAGCTGTCCGGTCGTAGCGGCGGACCAGGCGTCGGAACCGGGTGGTCCATTCCAGGCAGCGTTCGATGACGTAGCGGTGTTGGCCGAGTCGGGCCGAGGAATCGATGCGCTTTACGGGCGATCCGCGCGGTGATGGTGCGTGTTCGCAGCAGGTCGCGGTAGATCGGGTAGTCGTAGCCCTTGTCGCCGTGGAGTTTGCGCGGCCGTTTCCTCGACCGGCCGGGGGGGGTTGGCGCACGGGCGTCATGCCGTCGATCATGTCCTGGAACATCAGATGGTCGTTGAGGTTCGCGGCGGAGATGTCCACGTGGTAGGGGTAG
>NZ_JBITGE010000126.1:0-1152 GCF_044456785.1 Micromonospora sp. NPDC050795
ATTTGTTGTCGGGGAGCGTGGTCGGGTTGTGGTGCAGGCCGTGCGCGGCCAACGCGGTGACCAACGCCGGATCCGGCGCCGCCGCCCGCCCCCCGCTGGCCGAGATGGTCCGCAGTCTGTTCACCAGTTGGCCGATGGGAACAGGGACGGTATGACCGGGCAGCATCACTGTGGTGTTCCGCGTGATGCGGGTGCCTACCGGCAGGCGGTTCAACGCCTGCGCATAGACCTGATCGGGCCAGCTGATTCTGGCGCCGCTGGGTAGCAGCCGCCATTTGCCGTCGGGAAGCGCGGTCGGGTTGCGGTGCAGGCCGTGCGCGGCCAACGCGGCGACCAATACCGGATCCGGCGCCGCCACCCGCCCCCCGCTGGCCGAGGGGCTCCGCAGTCTGTTCACCAGTTGGCCGATGGGAACAGGGACGGTATGACCGGGCAGCGTCACTGTGGTGTCGTGCGTGATGGGGGTGCCTACCGGTAGGCGGTTCAACGCCTGCGCATAGTCCTGATCGGGCCAGGTGATTTTGGCGCCGCTGGGTTGCAGCCGCCATTTGTTGTCGGGGAGCGTGGTCGGGTTGTGGTGCAGGCCGTGCGCGGCCAACGCGGCAATCAACGCCGGATCCGGCGCCGCCACCCGCCCCCCGCCGGCCGAGATGTTCCGGAGTCTGTTCACCAGTTTGCCGATGGGAACAGGGACGGGATGACCGGGCAGCGTCACTGTGGTGTCGTATGTGATGGGGGTGCCTACCGGTAGGCGGTTCAACGCCTGGGCATAGTCCTGATCGGTCCGGGTGATTTTGGCGCCGCTGGGTTGCAGCCGCCATTTGCCGTCGGGGAGTGCGGTCGGGTTGTGGTGCAGGCCGTGCGCGGCCAACGCGGCGACCAACACCGGATCCGGCGCCGCCACCCGCCCCCCGCTGGCCGAGGTGTTCCGCAGTCTGTTCACCAGTTGGCCGATGGGAACAGGGACGCTATGACCGGGCAGCGTCACTGTGGCGTCGTATGTGATGGGGGTGCCTACCGGTAGGCTGTTCAACGCCTGCGCATAGTCCTGATCGGGCCAGGTGATTTTGGCGCCGCTGGGTTGCAGTCGCCATTTGCCGTCGGGGAGCGTGGTCGGGTTGCGGTGCAGGCCGTGCGCGGCCAACGCGGTGA
>NZ_JBITGE010000127.1:0-1142 GCF_044456785.1 Micromonospora sp. NPDC050795
TCCGGCATCGCCAACCTCCACAACATCATCCTCACCGGCTGACCACCGAGCCGGCCCCGGACAACGCCCTCACCCAGTTACGAGACGTCCCTTAGGAAGATGAGCAGGCGAGCCTGGTCGACTCGGTGAGCGTGCGCGTACTGCGGGCCGCCGGCATTGCACATCGTGGGGAACACGCATATCGGCGGAATCGATACGGCCGTGCCTGTCGGTAGTCGGACGGTCGCAGGGTGGTGGACGCGTGAAGTGGTTTGGCAGGCAACATCACCTTGGCGATGGAGCGGCTGGACATCGACATCAACACCCCGATCAGCATCGAGGAGGACGTCGCCGCCGAAGACGAGCTGCTGGGGATGATTCAGAACCTGAGTTTGGGGGCCCTACTCGCGGCTCACGTGGTCAACACCGCGATGAGGATCATGTCGGCGCGCTACCCCGCAGAACTTGTCCGCTTTCCGCTCCCAGAGCAGTACAACCTGCGGCAGCTGTATCCGCTCGCCTTTACTGACCACGAGCACGAGATTGCACGAACGATCTTCAACCAGCGTGCCGCCAGGGCGGGTGATCTGGATGCCGACGACCTTCGTCCGAGAATGGAGCCCCTCGATACTGGCCAGCAGGTCCAAGTGGTTCTGGCGCTGTTCTTCATGTTCGGCAGCAAGGTCGGAGCGATGAAGCACCGCACTGGCTTCCAGTAGGGCGGCCCTCGTGGAAGGTGCGACAGGCCCGTCCGTAGTTTCCAGCCCAGAACCAACGGCAGGGCTGGTCAGGTCCGCCGCAAGGGGAGACCACCGTTACAGGCCGACGCCGGTCAGGGGGTTGGCCTGCCAGCGGTCGGCGGGCTGGAGCATTCGGGACGGTCCAGGAGGCTCTGCCCAACGGAATCCCTAGGCTAAAGGGTGAATATGTAGCGCTGGCTGGCCGGGGCTGGGCGGCCAGGAGAAGGGCTCCAGAGCCTGAGAATAGATCTCCAGGAAGTAGCGGCCTTTGCCTTACGAAGTCGTGGGTGAAGACGGGGCCGGAAGTGAACTCCGGCCCCGTCCTCGTGCTACAGAGGTTGAAAGGTCAAGGTTCGAGCTATCTGGGTGGTTAGGGTTCGAGGGTCATGCCGGTGCTGGCGAGGAAGCCGGCGAGGAGGTCGG
>NZ_JBITGE010000128.1:0-1141 GCF_044456785.1 Micromonospora sp. NPDC050795
AGGCCAGTACCGAGAAGGTGAGGAGATCCGGATGGCACCTAGGAATTCCGATCAGGTCTATGCGCAGGCGTTGAACACCCTACCGGTAGGCACCCCCATCACATTTGAGACCACAGTGATGCTTCCCGGTCATACCGTCCCTGTTCCCATCGGCCAACTGGTGAACAGACTCCGGAACATCTCGGCCGGCGGGGGGTGGGTGGCGGCGCCGGATCCGGCGTTGGTCGCCGCGTTGGCCGCGCACGGCCTGCACCGCAACCCGACCGCGCTCCCCGACGGCAAATGGCGGCTGCTACTCAGCGGCGCCAGAATCACCTGGCCCGATCAGGACTATGCGCAGGCGTTGAACCGTCTGCCGGTAGGCACCCGCATCGTTCGGGACGCCACAGTGATGCTGCCCGGTCATACCGTCCCTGTTCCCATCGGCCAACTGGTGAGCAGACTGCGGGACTCCTCGGCCCACGGGGGGCGGGTGGCGGCGCCGGATCCGGCGTTGGTCGCCGCGTTGGCCGCGCATGGCCTGCACCACAACCCGACCGCGCTCCCCGACAACAAATGGCGGCTGCAACCCACCGGCGCCAAAATCACCTGGACCGATCAGGTCTATGCGCAGGCGTTGAACCGCCTGCCGGTAGGCACCCGCATCAAGGGCAACACCACAGTGACGCTGCCTGGTCATCTCGTCCCTGTTCCCATCGGCCAACTGGTGATCAGACTGCGGAGCGCCTCGGCCAGCGGGGGGCGGGTGGCGGTGCCGGATCCGGTGTTGGTCGCCGCGTTGGCCGCGCACGGCCTGCACCAGAGCCCGACCGCGCTCCCCGACGGCAAATGGCGGCTGCTACCCAGCGGCGCCATAATCACCTGGCCCGATCAGGACTATGCCCAGGCGTTGAACCGCCTGCCGGTAGGCACCCGCATCACGCGGAACACCACAGTGATGCTGCCCGGTCATCTCGTCCCTGTTCCCATCGGCCAACTGGTGAGCACACTGCAAAGCATCGCGGCCAACGGGGGGCGGGCGGCGGCGCCGGATCCGGTATTGGTCACCGCGTTGGCCGCGCACGGCCTGCACCGCAACCCGACCACGCTCCCCGACGGCAAATGGCGGCTGCAACCCGCAGCAGCCGTCCCTGCCCGGCCC
>NZ_JBITGE010000129.1:0-1132 GCF_044456785.1 Micromonospora sp. NPDC050795
CTTGGCCGTCTTGAAGGATCGACGCCATGGCCGCCTCCCATCTACGCAACACGCCCATCACGTGCAAGTCGTACACCACTCCCGTGGACGCAACCCCAGAATGATCGGCGCCATGCCGCCAGCGTGACGAAACCACCGGGACCCGGCCGGCCACGACACACCCACAGCCTCCGCGGCCTCCAGCGTGGTTACTCCCGACGCGATCCGCCGCCAGAAGTCCCGCTGCACCGCACGAGACGGCTCCGGCCGTCCCGGTGAACGCATCGGCGGCCGCAACGCCCGATCCGACGCCCACTGTCGCCGCGCACCAGCCGGCACCGCACGCATCTGCTTCTTCCCGCGCCCCATCGCAAACCTCCGTGATCAAGGTGTTGCGACGATCAGTTGAATTCGCCTTGGCAGCCGCGATCAATGAAACACCAGCCCGGACGTGGGTCGGCGGCGTGCGAGAGCGTGGGCGGCGTCGACCAAGTTGGTCTTCAGGTTGTCGGCTACGGCCTAGCCGACGAGCCGGCGTGAGGCCAGGTCGATGACGGTGGCTAGGTAGAGTTAGCCCTGCCAGGTGTTGATGTAGGTGATGTCTCCGCACCAGCGGGAATCGAGGGCAGTCGGATCGGTGGTGAAGTCACGCTCGACCAGGTCGGGGTGTCTGCTGGCGTTCGGATCCGGGATCGTCGTGGTCTGCCACCGGCGAGGGCTTTTGCCGGCCAGTTCGGCGGCGCGCATCAGCCGGGCGACGCGTTGACGGCCGTGCCGTATACCGGCGTCGGCGTGGATGCGTGGTGCCCGTAGGTGCCCTTCGACACCGCATGGACCTGGAGGATCTTCTCGGTGAGCTGGGCATCAACGCGCCCGCGAATGGACTGGAACGCCGGATTTGCGCTGGTAGTAGGCGGACCTGGAGACCTCGAGCAGCTCACACGCACGCTTGACGTTGTGTTCGCCGGCTTGCTCCGCCTCGATGAACGGGTGCAGGTTCACCTGGTCTCCTTGGCGAAGAAAGCCGTCCGCTTGAGGGTGTCCACGTCCTCGCGCAGCCGGCGGTTCTCCCGCCTCAACTGCGCGAATTCGTCTCGTTCGCTGCTGGTCAGCCCGTCGGTGCGGGTGCCAGCGTCGAGGTCGGCTTGCTTGA
>NZ_JBITGE010000130.1:0-1096 GCF_044456785.1 Micromonospora sp. NPDC050795
TGTTCTGTCCAGAGAGGTTGGGGACGCGGCTGGCGGGTGGGCCGCCGATTGCGGTGTGGTGGCGGTGGTGATTGTAGGCGTGGAGCCAGGCGGGTAGGGCTGCTCGTCGGGCGGTCTCGGATCGGTAGGGCTTGGCGTAGGCCCATTCGTCGGTCATGGTGCGGTGGAAGCGCTCGACCTTGCCGTTTGTTTGTGGTCGGTAGGGGCGGGTCTTCTTGACGGTGACGCCGAGCTGGGTGCAGGTGTCGTGCCAGAGGCGGGACTTGTAGCAGGAGCCGTTGTCGGTCAGGACCCGGCGGACGGTGATTCCAGTGGAGCTGAACCAGGTGTGGGCGCGTTGCCAGAACGCGGCTGCGGTTTCTTGACGTTCGTCGGGCAGGATTTCGGTGTAGGCCAGCCGTGAGTGGTCGTCGATCGCGGTGTGCAGGTAGGCGTAGCCGAGTCGGGCGCCGCCCCACGCGTCGGTGGTGTGTGCGGGGGTGGCGGTGCGGTTGAGTTTTCCCTGGGCGCGGCCTTGGGTGCGCCAGCCGCCGCCGTCGGGGATGTTGCCGAGCTTCTTGATGTCGACGTGGACCAAGTCGCCGGGATGGGGGTGTTCGTAGCGGCGGATCGGTTCTCGGGTAGCCCGGTCGAGATGGGCCAGGCGGGTAACGCCCGCGCGGCGCAGGATCACGTGGCACGTGGAGGCGGGCAGATCCAGGCGTCCGCCGATGCGCGCGGGTCCCCACCGTCGACTGGTGCGTAGATGCAGCACCTGGCGTTCTACCTGGGGGCGAGTGCGGTTCGGGCTGTGGTGTGGCCGGCTGGAACGGTCTTTCATGCCCGCGACGCCCTCGACGCGGTAGCGCTCGGACCAGCGTTTCGCGGTTGTCGGGCTGACCTGGAACCGTTCCGCGGCCCGGCGCAGCGGCCACTCGTCGTCGACGACGCAGCGGGCCAGACGCAGTCTGCCGCGTTCGGTCAGGGGTGCATTAGCGTGAGTCACGAGGACCTCCCGGGTGATGCGGAACCTTCGACAAGCTCCACCTCACCCGGAGGTCCTCACCCATTTCAAGATCTACGCCCCGTCACCAACGTCCATGGACAGAACACCTAG
>NZ_JBITGE010000131.1:0-1067 GCF_044456785.1 Micromonospora sp. NPDC050795
CCAGGGACCGGGTCACCAGGTACAGACACTTCAACGCGGCCTGCTCGTTGGGGAAGTGGCCGCGGGCCTTGACCGCCCGCCGGTAGCGGGCGTTGTTGCGGATCAGGTGGATGATGCAGGTCTGCACGATCGTGCGGGGCCACACGTTCGTGACGACCTCGGGAAGGCCTTTCAGGCCGTCGCAGACGAGGAAGAACACGTTTTTCACGCCCCGGTTCCGCAGGTCGGTCAGCACACTCATCCAGAACTTCGCACCCTCACCACCGGTGCCGGCCCACAGCCCGAGGATGTCCTTCTCCCCATCGAGGGTGACCCCGATCGCGGCGTAGAACGGCCGGTTCGCGACCTGACCATCCCGCACCTTCACCACGATCGCGTCGATGAACACCGCCGCGTAGACCTCGTCCAACGGGCGGTGCGACCAGTCGGTCATCTCCTCGATCGCCTTGTCAGTGATCCGCGAGATCGTCTCCTTACTGACCGAAGCGCCATAGATCTCGGCGAAGTGCGCCGAGATCTCCCCGGTCGTCAAACCCTTGGCATACAACGACAACACGACCTCGTCGACCCCGGACAGACGGCGCTGCCGCTTCTTGACGATCTGCGGCTCGAACGTGCCAGCCCGGTCGCGCGGCACGTCGATCTGCACCGGCCCCGACGCGTCGGTCAGCACCGTCTTCGGCCGGCTGCCGTTGCGGATGTTGCCCGAGCCGGCGCCGTCGCTTTCGTGTTTGGCATAACCGAGGTGATCGGTCATCTCCTCGTTCAACGCGGTCTCCAGGACCGTCTTGGTCAACTGCCGGAGCAACCCATCCGGACCCGTCAACGACAAGCCCTGCTCCTTGGCTGCCCGGACCAGCTCGACGGCGGCCTTCGCCTCCCCCGACGGCTCCGCCCGCTTCTTACGTCCAGTCACGTCGTTCTGTGTCGCGGTCATCACGGCACCCTCCTCACCAGGCACAACGCCCGATGGGTCAGGCCGGAAACACCTTTAGATCCACAGACCCACAACAGCCCCCAGCCCTTCAGCGGTGGGGTGGCGCTGATGTGCCTGGTGTCGTGGTGTG
>NZ_JBITGE010000132.1:0-1057 GCF_044456785.1 Micromonospora sp. NPDC050795
GGGCTCGGGCTCGGGCTTGGTGCAGGCGTCGCCAGTTTGACCAGTGCAGACGGTGGGCGAGGTCGCTGATCGGGCGGATGAGGAAGGCGTTGGTCAGGCGGCGGACCTCGTTGACCGTGGGCTTGATTAGGCTGGTGTCGGCCGGGTCGTCGTCGGCGGCGTCGGCGGCGCAGATCGCCAGGACGGCGAGGGCGGCCAGGGCAAGGGTGGTGAAGCGGAGCCAGGAGTCCCAGCGGCGGACCTGGTGCTGGTCGAGGCCGACCTGGCTTTTGGCGGCTTGGAAGCTTTCCTCGATGCTCCAGCGGATACCCGCGACTCGCACGAGCTGGGCGAGGGTGGCGGGTCTGGGGGTCCAGCAGCGGTAAAAGGTCAGCTCACCGGTGCTCGTGTTGCGGCGGATCAGGAGGCTGTGCTGGCCGCCGTCGTCGGGGTCGGCGTCGGTGCACACGTCATCGAGCCAGGCCCAGTCGGAGAAGCGCGGCCCTTTCGACCCGGCGCCGCCGCTGCGGCGCTGCCACGCCGCAGCGGGCAGGTCAGCGGCGATCCGGTCCGCGCGGATGCGGGTCTTGCCGCCGTCGATCGGCGTCAGGTGGCTGCGGGACACGGCCAGGACGTAGCCGAGCTCGCGTTCACGCAGGTGGGCGCGGAAGACGCCGCTGTTGCCGTATGCCTCGTCGGCTGCGACCCACCCTGCGGGCACCCCGGCGTCGAGGGCTGCGATGATCATGTCAGCGGCCAGGTCCGGCTTGGTGGCGAACTCGACCTCGTCGGGCACGCCGGCGCCCCGGCAGCGGTCCCGGTCGTCGGTCCACGACGCCGGCAGATACACCCGCCGGTCGATCAAGGTGTGCCCGCCCGCGCCGGCGTAGCCGAGGAACACTGCGACCTGGCTGTTCTCGATCCGCCCCGCCGTGCCGGTGTATCGGCGTTGCACCCCGACCGTGTGGATGCCCTTCTTCAGCTCACCGGCCTCGTCGACGGCCAGGACCGCGTCCGGGCAGCCGAACCGGCCGGTGATCAGCTGCCGCAGGTCGTCACGCACGGCGCCGGCATCCCA